>NZ_JAQYWZ010000656.1:0-88938 GCF_036290945.1 Streptomyces sp. BE303 | reverse complement strand
GGCGAAGGCGGTGGCGACGAGGTAGTCGGTCATCGGAGGTATCCGAGGTGGTGGGCGAGGCTTTCGAGGAGGTCGCGGGCCTGGGCGCGGGTGAGGGGGACGGCGAGGTGGTCGCCGGGGGCGGCGTTGATGTCGAGGTCGGCGGGGAAGCGGAGCTGGAGGTCGGCGTCGGGGACGGACTCGACGGTGAGGTAGGGGACGGTGGTGCGCTCGATGTGCGGGCGCGGGATGGGGATCAGGTCTCCCATCGCGGGTCGGTCCTTTCGCGGAGGAGGCGGAGGAGGTTGAGGAGGGTGGCGACGGGGGCGTTGCCGAAGTCGATCAGGATGCGGCCGTCCACGGTGCCGGGGAGGGTGGCGGCGGAGCCCCAGCGGATGCCGAACGGGCGGCCGGCTTCGTGGAGTTCGGCAAGCAGGGCGGTGACCTCGGCGTCGGTGTAGGTGCGGATGACGGGGTCGTCCGGCGCGATCGGTTCCGGGCTCACGCGGCGGCGTCCAGCTCGAACCAGACGCGCTTGCCCGACTTGCGGGGGTCGGCGCCGAAGCGGTGGGTGAGGGAGCGGACGAGGTGGAGGCCGCGTCCGGAGAGCTCGTAGGGGTCGGCGGAGCTGCGGGGTTCGGGGAGGGTGGGGCTGTCGTCGGCGACGGAGACACGGACGGTGCGGGTGGGGAGGAGGACGACCACGACGGTCGGGGCCTGGCAGCCCGCGTGGCGCCAGGCGTTGACGTACAGCTCGTGGAGGGCGAGTTCGGCGTCGCGGATCAGGTCGTCCGGCCAGCAGGCGAGGGCGAGCACGTCCCGCAGCTCCTCGCGGGCGGCGGACCAGTCGGGCGGGTTGAAGGCACGCATGGGGAACCTCCGAGTGAGGTCGTGCGAGTGGGGAGGGTGAGCGTCGGCGGATGCGTCACCGTGAGCCAGGCCCAGCCATGGCTGCTCTGCGGTGCGAGAGGGCAGCAGACGCCTGCCGCCCGTACGAACAAGCGTTACTGACGACCCGTCGGATCGCTGTGACATTGACGATAGCGCAGGACAGTATCTAATTTTCCACTCTCGCTGGACTTTCACTCTAGGGTGGTAGCGGCGGCCAGAACCCCCCTCTCCAGTGGACCGCCAGCTGACCAGCGCGGCACACTGGGCCCGACCGTCCGGGAAGGAAGCCATGCCTCCACGTTCGACTCCAACGCTCCGTCAACGCCGTCTCGGAACCGAGCTGCGGCGGATGCGGGAGCAAGCGGGCCTTGGAGGCTCTCAACTCGGCCGCATCGTTGGGATGAGCCCTGCGCAGGTCACTCAGATGGAGTCAGGTCGGATCGGGATCAGCGTCGACCGCCTCCACACCATTGCTGCTGCCTGCAACTGCGCCAATCGCCCACTGATCGAAGCGTTGGCCGAGGTCATCGGAGAGCGGTCCAAGGGCTGGTGGGAGACCTACAAAGAGGTCCTGACCACAGACTTTCTCGAAGTAGCCGAGGTTGAGAGCCACGCACGAGCAATCTCGATCTGCACAACGACGTATATTCCTGGGCTTCTTCAGACCGGAACCTACGCCTCGGCCGTTTTTACGCGTGTCTACCCTCCACTATCCCGGGCAGACATAGATGTCAGGACGGCCTTCCGCGTTCAGAGGCAGCAGGTCGTTCGTTCCGGCAAGACGCCACTCACCACGTTCATCCACGAGGCGGCGCTACGCATGCAGTTCGGCGGTCCCAAAGTGCTCGCTGAGCAACTGGGCGCACTGGTCGACGACTCCGCTCAGTCTGGAATCTCGGTCCGGGTCGTACCATTCGCCGTCGACACTTTTCCTGGCGCTGGCGAGAACCTCACGTTCGCAGAGGGCCCAGTCCCCGAGCTCGACACCGTGCAGATGGACGTCTCCCAAGGAACTCTCTTCTTTGACTCCCCAGCGGATCTGGCCAAGCAGCGAGCCATCTTCAACCGGACGGAGACCTCGGCGCTCTCCGAAGACGGATCACGGGACTTCATCCGATCCATCAAGAAGGAAGTCGAGGGTAGGTATGCATGACCGGGATTGGCAGAAGTCCACCTTTAGCGGTGCACACGACGAGTGTGTCGAGATCCGCGCCGTCGATGGGGCGGTAGAGCTGCGGGAGTCCGATGACCCCGGCGTCATAGTCCACACTGACTCCATCACCTTCGCGAACCTCCTCCAAGCCATCAAAGCCGGCGAACTCGACCACCACGCCTGACCACAGGCGGCGGATCTGTAGCGTCGATACCCAGATCGCGGAGGCCCCATGAGCACCCATGCTTGGCAGAAGTCGAGTTACAGCGCAGCGAACAACGAGTGCGTCGAAGTACGTCTCACGGACGGGCTGATCGAGCTCCGCGAGTCCGACGACGGAGACGTCATCCTCCGCACCACCCCGACCGCATTCACCGGTCTCCTCCACGCCATCAAGGCCGGCGAACTCGACCACCACGCCTGACCTCCGAACGATCCGGAGCACGAAAGCCCCGCCCCGCCGAGCTGGGTGCTCGGCGGGGCGGGGCTTTTGCGATACCAGGACGTTCCCTCCGGATCGCCACTCGGCCCGAACGAGGAATCCCCCTCCCCCGGAGCCCGGCCCGACAGGTGGCCCGGTCCCCGGAAAGGCCGCCGCGTCGTCCTCCGGTCCCGCACCGGGGCGAACGCCCGGACCACCGGCAGCCTCGACGCACCCGGCTTCACGGGCCGGCAGCCCCGACCGCCACCACATCGCCCCCCGAGTCAGGCAACTGACGGACAGTCAGCCTAGCAAGCCTGATGCGCTGCGGTCCCCCGATCGCTACCATCCCTGTCGACACAGCTATCAGCGTGTGGCCGAGACGTACTGGGGGGGCCAGGGGTCATGTCCGAACTGCTCGCCGACATCACTGCGATTGCTCCGTATTTCACCGTCGCTGCAACCACCTTCGGGACACACCTGACACAGGAAGCCGCCCAACGCGTAGCCGGGGGAACCCTGGACGCGGGCCAGGGATTCTTCCGCCGGCTCTTCGGACGCCACTCCGACGAGGTGGCCGAAGCCCTCGACCGTCACCACCTGCCCGAGGAACAGGTGGACACCCTGCTCAGCGGCCTCGGTGATGCCGAGCGCCTCCGTCTCGCCCAGGCACTGTCCTCGTGGCTCGGCAGCGCGACGACGAGCGGCCTCTCCGCGGAACGGCTGGTGGACCTCGTCCGAACGGCGCCCGCCGGGCCCGTCACGAACACCTCGACCGGCGACCGGACGATCGTCGGCGGCAGCTTCGGCGACAACAACACCTTCAACTTCGGTGACACCCGATGACGGAACCCCCGGCCGCGAACGGGCCGCCATCCGTCACCTCGACCGGCGACCGCACGATCGTCGGCAGCACCATCGGCGCGGGCAGCATCTTCAACTTCGGCAACGGGCGGAACGGCGACTCGCTGCCGGTCGTGGTCCTGCTGCCGCTCCTGGCAGCGGTCGCCGCCGCCGTCTACGCCGTCCTGTCCTGGCCGGGAGGTCCGCAGCACCAGTACCTCTGGTTCTACCTCGCCCTCTCCGCCGCGTTCGTCGTGGCCGTCCTGTGCGTCATCGGCGGGGCGGCCGCGAAGGGCCCGAAGGGGGCGGCGCCGACCGCGGCGCCGAGCAAGCCGTCCACGGCCGGCCTGCTGCTCCTGTCCTCCGCGCTGGTCCTCGCGCTCCTCGGTCTGGCCGGACTGGAGGACGTCCGGCGCAACGGCGAGATCACCGTGGAGATCTCCGTCCGGGGCGGCCAGCCCCTGGCCGGCGCCGTCGCCGGGACGCGCACGCTGGTGGTGCCCGCCTCGACGGCCGACAACGTCCGGGACCACCTCCGCCTCGCGCTGACGGTCTCGGACGACAACCCGACGTCCCCCACCTGTGTCCACAAGACGACGGCGACCCTGACGCCGACCACGCCGGGAGTCACCCCGACGACCAAGCGGGTGCCCGCGCAAGCCGTCGTCGAGTTCGACCTCGGCGGGAGCCGCGGCGAGGTGACCATCGACGTCACCGTGCGCACCGGGCCCGGCTGCAGCATGCAGGTGGCGGCACGCGGAACGCTCTTCAACGACTGACGACGATCCTGGGGGAAGCACGTGACGGGTAAGCGTCGGGACGTACCGGCGATCCGGGCTGCCGCCGTGGCCGCCCTCCTCGCCCTCACCGGCTGCGGGGGCGAGGCGAAGAAGCCCCTGCTCGGCGAGGGGAAGCAAGTACGGGTCGGGGTGAAGAGCGACCAGCCGGGGACCGGCCTCGAACTGCACTCCGGCGAGTTCGTCGGGCTGGACGTCACCGTGGCCAGGGAACTCCTGGAACGGGTCAACGGGGGGACGCCGTTCTTCGACGGCGTCCTGTCCAAGAACCGCGCCCCCTTCCTGCGGAACGAGACCTTCGCCCTCGTGGTGGCCACCTACTCGATCACCGAGCAGCGCATGCGGCCGTTCAAGGAGAACGGCGAGGGGGAGGGTCTCGACTTCGTGGGCCCGTACGCCTCCGGCCAGCAGGGCGTCCTCGTGCGGGCGGACGACCGCGACCGGTTCCGGAGCACCGGCGACCTCGACGGCAAGCTGGTGTGCGTCTGGCGGAGCACGACGTCCGCGTCGGAACTGAACAAGCCCTCCTACAGCAAGGTGCGGCTGAGCGAGCAGGAGGACGCGGGGACCTGCGTCAAGGAGCTCAAGGAGGGGAGGGTGGACGCGGTCTCCACCGACCAGCTGATCCTCTACGGCTTCATGGAGGCGGAACCCACGCTCGCGGTCGTGCCGGAGATCGCGTTCGGGGCGGCCAACGACTACGGCGTCGCCCTCGCGAAGGGCCACCGCAAGGACTGCGAGATCCTGCGGGAGGCCATGAAGAAGTACGCGGTGAGCAACGAGTGGGACCGCGACTTCCAGAACAACCTGCCCAAGGTGCCGTTGGACACGCGCAACGAGGCCAGGCCCACGGCGTCCGAGATCGACGCCCTGTCCTGCCGCGACGGCGTGGGCAACGCAGCCGTGAACTGACCGGGAACACCACCCCCGCTCCCCCGGAGTAGGAAGTCGGCCGGGCCGACTTCCTGCACCGGGGCAGCCCTCCCGACGCCCGCAACTCCATGTCCCCGGGCCCGGGGAACTGCCGGGCCGAGCCGTTCGAACGCGGCCGAGGAGGCCGATCCGGGCCCGGGCCGTTCCGCGTTCGCCGAGTGGTCGACCAATGGTCGGCAGCCGAGGCGTACTGTCGGCGCATGGCTATCGAGCACCTTGGAGACCGCCTGGCCAACTTCCGGAGGATGGCCGATCTCACACAGGAAGGTCTGGCCACGAAGGCCGGCATTTCCGTGGACGTGGTCCGAAAGCTGGAGCAACGGCGGAAGCAGTCAGCACGGCTGCCCACCCTGCACGCCCTCGCCAAGGGCCTCGACGTCGAGCTGACGGCGCTGCTGGGCGACCCACCGGCCGTCCCCTCGACCGGGGACATCGAACCACCGGAGCTCGTGGCCGTCCGCCGTGCGATCATGCCGCCGCTCTTCGCTCCACCGCCCACCCCGGACAGTGCTGACGATCTCTCACTTCCCATGCTCCGGGCCGAGATAGCCGACGCGTGGACGCTCTACCACGAGGCCGACTTCGGCCGCGTGATGAGCATGCTTCCCGAGATCATCGGCGATGCGCGTCTCGCTGCCGCCGTCGGCAAGGGGCAGGACCGGCCGGCAGCGCAGCATGCCCTGGGAAAGGCACTGCAACTAGGCGGCCACCTCGCCATTCGGCTGGGAAAGACCGATCTCGGACTGTCCAGCCTGGAAAGGGCGATGGCAGCGGCGGACGCCTCCGGGGACCCGCTGCTGCCAGCGATGGTGTGCAACTCCGTGGCCTGGGCGTATCAGCGGCAGAACCGGCTCGACGATGCCCGGTACCTGGCCGTGCACGCCGCCGACGAAGTGGAGCGGGGCCGCATCACCGACGCCGACGGGCTGCGCGTCTGGGGCGGCCTGCTGATGTCGGCGGCCACGAGTACCGCTCGGGGTGGGGACTTCGAAGGCGCTTCGGACATGATGCGCACCGCCGAGAAGGCAACGACCGGGCTCGCTCGCCTGCCCGCCACCTCGGACGGTCGCATGGTCAGCGTGTTCAGCCGTTCCTCGGTCCGTATCGAGCGCGTGCGGCTGGCTGTGCAGCACGCCCGTCCGGATGAGGCGCTGAGGGTGGCCCGAGGAATGAGACTGAGCGCGGCCGACACGGCACGGCACCAGCCATCCGACACCACCACATCGAGAGGAGCCCCAAGCATGGGCAAGCACGGCGGCGGCAAGGGCGACGGCAAGGGCGGCAAGCAGCAGGACGACAGCAACAAGGGCTCGGGGCACGGCGGCGGCGGGTCCGACGAGGGCGGCAACACCTCCGACGGCTCGTCCCCGGCGAGCGGCAAGTGACCGGCACAACGCACAGGGAGGCGAGCCCCCGTGGGCTCGCCTCCGCGCTGTTGGCCGGTGGCGCACTACCGCTCCAAGGCTGACTTCAGTCGAGATGGTCGGAGCGGGGACGCCGACTCCGGTGAATCTCTGATCGACGCCGACGGACTCGCGGTCGCGGCGTCTCGCTCGGTACGAGCGAGACGCCGCCACACCACCGGGTGGAGTGGGAAGTCGGCCGGGCCGACTTCCCACTCCACCGGCGGCGGCCCCGGGCCGGGTCCGGGGAGCGGTCACTTCCGCCAGAACAGGTGGTGCGTCACCCCGCTCGGGCTGGGGACGACGTCCAGGTGGAACCGGTCGAGCAGCTCGTCGGGGGACTCCCAGAGCCGCACCCCGGACCCGAGCGTCACCGGGGAGACCGCCACGTGCAGGGTGTCGACGAGGTCCGCGTCGAGGAACTGCCGGATGGTGGTGGCCCCGCCGCCGAGTCGGACGTCCTTGCCCCGGGCCGCCTCCCGGGCCTGTGCGAGGACGGCGGCCGGGTCGGCGTCGACGAAGTGGAACGTGGTGTCGGAGAGCGTGAACGAAGGCCGCGTGTGGTGGGTCATGACGAACACCGGGGTGCGGAACGGCGGCTCGTCGCCCCACCAGCCGCGCCACTCGTGGTCGCGCCAGGGCCCGCGCTGGGGCCCGAACTTGTTGCGGCCCATGATCTCGGCACCGATGTTGCGGGCGTAGTCCCGCGTGAGGTAGTCGTCGAGGCCCCGGCTGCCCCCGGGGTCGGTGCGCATCGGCCAGCTCGCCGTGGCACCGGCCCAGGCGAACAGCCGCCCGGGGTCGACGTGACCGAACGGCCGCTCGAAGGTCTGGTCCTCGCCGGCGCCGATCCCGTCGGCCGAGACGTTGAAGTTCTGGACTCTCAGTAGCTGGACCACGTGGTCCTCCTGTCGTCGTGACAACGGTGGTGCGACCCTCCGGACCGGGTCGTCACCGTGAGGTCGGAGCCGGTCGACGGATCTTGACCCGTATCGGCAGAATCACCTGATCCGCTGAACGCACCGCCGGAACGTCAAGGGCGGTCGGCCCGCAACGACCACCCGGTGACGGGGCCCGACCGGGCACCGCGACGGTAAGGAGCTGGACATGAAGTTCTTGCTGATCATGCACATCGACCCGGCCATCATGGAGGAACTGACCGACGCCGAGCGCCGGGAGATCATGGACGGCCACGGCGCCTTCATGACGACGATCCGCGAGTCCGGCGAGATGGTCGACACCGGGGCGCTGGCCGACCCGTCCCAGAGCTCGGTGGTCCGCGTCCGTGGCGGTGTGCCGGTCGTCACCGACGGCCCCTACCTGGAGGCCAAGGAGTTCCTGGGCGGCTACTACCTGGTCGACGTCGCGAGCCGGGACCGCGCGCTGGAGCTGGCCGCGATGATTCCGGACGCCCGGGTCAACGGCCTGGGCATCGAGGTCCGCCAGGTGGTCTTCTCCGGCGGCCCGACCGCGTGAGCGCCTCCCGCGCCACCGTCGAGGACCTGCTGCGTGCGCTCGCGCCGCAGGCCCTCGGCGCGCTGGTGCGCCGGTACGGGCAGTTCGACCTGAGCGAGGACGCCGTGCAGGAGGCGCTGATCGCCGCGGCGACGCGCTGGCCGGCCGAGGGCGTCCCGGACAACCCGCACGGCTGGCTGACCACGGTCGCCGGCCGCCGCCTCGTCGACCGGATCCGCAGCGAACAGGCCCGGCGCCGGCGCGAGGACTCGGTGGCCGCCCGGGAGCCGGACCGGACGGCGCCCGGCCCCGGCGAGGACACCCCGGCCGACCGGGACGACACGCTGACCCTGCTGTTCCTCTGCTGCCACCCGGCGCTGACTCCGGCCTCGCAGGTCGCGCTGACGCTGCGCGCGGTCGGCGGACTGACCACCGCGGAGATCGCCCGCGCCCACTTCGTGCCGGAACCGACCATGGCGGCCCGGATCAGCCGGGCCAAGCAGCGGATCAGGGCCACCGGCAGCGAGTTCACCATGCCGGTCGGGCAGGACCGGGCCGAGCGCCTGCGGGTCGTGCTGCACGTGCTGTACGTGATCTTCAACGAGGGCTACACCGCCGGCTCCGGCGACCGGCTGCGCCGCGACGACCTGGCCGCCGAGGCGATCCGGCTGACCCGGCTGCTGCACCGGCTGCTGCCGGACGACGGAGCCGTGGCCGGCCTGCTGGCCCTGATGCTGCTCACCGACGCCCGCCGGACCGCCCGCACCGGACCGGACGGCGAGCTGATCCCGCTCGACGAGCAGGACCGCTCGCGCTGGGACCGCGGCCGCATCGCCGAAGGCGTCGCGCTCGTCACCGACGCGATGACCCGCTCGGCCCTCGGCCCCTACCAGCTGCAGGCCGCCATCGCCGCGCTGCACGACGAGGCACCCAGCACCGACGAGACCGACTGGCGTCAGATCAACACGCTCTACAAGATCCTGGAACGGATCTCGCCGAACCCGATGGCCGGCCTGAACCGGGCGGTGGCGGTCGCCATGATCGACGGACCGGGGGCCGGCCTCGCCCTGCTGGACGAGCTGGCCGCGGACGACCGGATCACGGACCACCACCGGCTGCACGCCGTCCGCGCGCACCTGCTGGAGCGGGCCGGCGACCGTCCGGCAGCCCGGGAGCACTACCACCGCGCCGCCCTCGGCACCACCAGCCCGACCGAACGCCACTACCTGGAGACCCGCGCCGCCCGACTGGACCGGCCCGGGAGGACACCCTGAACGCCGCCGGCACTCGAACAAATCAGTCGCCGGGGTGGTGGGCGCGCGGGAGCATGACGGCATGCGCATCCTCGGCCTCGTCTTCGCGGGCACGTCCACGCCCCATCGCTCCCGGATGGCCGCCTTCCTCGGCGACACCCTGGGGCTGCCCCGTCTCCAGGTGGAGGGCGTCGAGGCCGACCTGTTCGCACTGCCCGACGGCTCGACCTTCGCCGTGGCCTCGCCCGGCGGGATGGGGGACACACCCCGGTCCGTCGGCTTCCTCGTGGACGATCTCGACGCCGCGGCGGCAGATCTGCGCGAAGCGGGCGTCGACGTGGGGCCGGTCGGCGAGAACGACCGTGAGCGCTACCTGCACTTCCGAGCGCCGGACCGTCAGCTCTACGAACTGACCGAACGCAAATCCGGCCCTGCGTGACCCGCAGGGCGGTCAGGTCGGTGCGATCCTCGGGCGCCGCCGGCGGACGGCTGCGCAGCCGGGGGCGAGGAGGACCCGGCGGACAAGCCGGTGGCAGCCGGCGGCGGTTGCCCGCTCCGGGCGCACCGGAGCAGGAAGCCGGACCCGCCGACCTCCTGCTCCGTCGGGCCGCGGCCCCCGGTCATGCGGTCGTGCCCCGCGGGGCGGTCGGGTGGCCGCAGCGGAACAGCGGGTCGCGGGTGTCGAAGGCGACGTCCTCCCGGGCGGCCTCGACGGCGGCGTCCGAGCGCGGCAGGTCGAACGGGAGCGAGCCCGTCATCGGGGCCCGGCCGAACACCGCGTCCAGCACCACGTCGTCGGCCGCACCGAACTCGCCGACCAGCAGGGCCGCACGGGGCTCCAGCGGGGTCAGCACGGCAGGCCGCTCCAGCTGCGCGACGAAGGCGGTGGGCAGGGCGCCGGCCAGCTCCGCCAGCCGCGCGGCCTCCGCCGGCTCGAACTCCAGCGAGCCGGAGTGGAACGCCTGCTCCAGCAGCCCCTCGCGCCTCTCGTACGGCGTGGCGAGCCGGATCACCGCGACGTCGGCGTCCTGCGGCCGGTCGACGACCGTGCCGTAGCGGGCGGCGACCTCCCGGTCCACGCCCTCGACGTACAGCCGGCCGCCGCCGTCGAGCGGCTGCCCGGCGAGGTGGACCAGCGAGCGGGCCTGCACCCGGCGGCCCAGCGCGCGCCCGTCCGGGGTACCGACCAGCCCGGCGGCGGCGTCCGCGTCCACGTACGGGTCGTCGAACAGGCCGAGGCGGAACTTGTCGCGCAGGAGACGGCGGACCGACTCGTCGATCCGGGCCTCGCTCACCGCGCCGGAGCGGACCACGGTCAGGATCAGCTCCGGGTCGGTCTCGCCGCCGAGCTGGTCGGCGCCGGCGTCCAGCGTCAGTGCGACCTGCTCGGGCACGGACAGCTCCTCGACGCCCCAGTGGCGCGGCGGGAGGCTGACGATGCCCGGGACGTCCATGCCGGTGATCGCGTTGAAGTCGGTGCAGACGACACCGTCGAAGCCGTACGTGCCGCGCAGCAGACCGGTGATGACGTCGTGGTTGAAGTTGGCGCCGACCTCGGCCAGCCCGCTGCCGGACGGGATCGCGTAGGCGGGCATGATCTGCGCGGTGCCGGCCTCGAACGCGGCCTCGAAGGGGCGCAGGTGCTGCTCGAACGCGCCGCCCGGGTAGACGAGCCGGCGCCCGGCCGCGAAGTGCGAGTCCTCGCCCCGGAACTGGGGGCCGCCGCCGGGGAAGTGCTTGGTCATGCAGGCGACGCTGTCCGGGCCGATCCGCTCCCCCTGGAGGCCCCGGATGTAGGCGGCGATGGTCCGGGAGGCGCGGTCGGCGTCCTCGCCGAAGGTGCCGCTGATCCGGGCCCAGCGCGGTTCGGTGGCGAGGTCGGCCATCGGGTGGATGGCGAGCCGGATGCCGACGGCGCGCAGCTCGCGGCCGATCAGCTCGGCGTACTCCCGGACGAGGGCCGGGTCGTCGGTGGCGGCGAGGCCGATCGGCTCGGGGCCGGTGGAGAAGCCGCCGCCGGTGAAGGCGGTGGCCGGGTTCTCGGTGAAGCCGTGCCGCGGGTCGGAGGCGAGGGTGACCGGGATGCCGAGCCGGCCGGCGGCGGCGAGGTCCTGGACGTGGTTGTTCCACTCGGCCATCGTGCGGGCGTCGGGCACGGCCATCATGCCGAAGGCGGTAAGGCCGCGCTCGGTGATCAGGTGGTCGCCGGACGGGAACGGGCCGTGGCCGCCGGGGAGCATCCGCCCGTGGCACATCAGGGCGGCCTTCTCGGCGAGGGTCATCCGGCCGAGCAGGTCGTCGACGCGCTCCTCGACGGGCAGCCGCGGGTCCTCGTAGGGCTCCATGGTGCCGTTGTGGTTGAGGTCCCGGAACGGGGTGCCGTCGTGGTGGCGGAGCCGGGCCGTCATGCGAGGGCCTCCGCACCGGCGGTGGCGGAAGCAGCCGTGGCGGGAGCGGCGGCGGCGGCCTTGGCGCGGAAGGCCTCGATCGTGGCGGCCTCCACGCCGCAGTGGGCGAGGAAGCCCTCGGTGCCGCCGTAGCGGGCGGCGACCAGCTCCAGGAAGGCGACCATCGCACCGGCCGGGGCCTCCAGCAGCGGTGCGGGCACGGTGAGCGAGCCCGCGTGGTAGTCGTTCAGGGCGCTGCGGTTGCGCTCGGCGAGGATCTCGAAGATCTGCGTCAGCGCCTCGTTGGTGCGGGCGTAGTCGGCGACGATCTCCTCGGCGGGGACGCCGACCAGGTCGAGCAGCAGGGCGGTCAGCAGGCCGGTGCGGTCCTTGCCGGCGGCGCAGTGCAGCAGCGCGCCGCCGGGGCGGGCGGCGGCCTCGACCGCGCGTGCGACCGACGCGGGGGCGGACTCGGCCATCAGCAGGTAGAAGGCGCCGAGGTCGGCGGCGGTGGTCATCTCCCGCATGGACGCCTCCAGGGCCGGGTTGGTGGGCTGGATGCGCGCCTCGACGATCTCGATCCCGGCCGCAGCTGCCGCGGCCCAGTCGGCCGGATCGGCCTCGGCGTCGCCGCGCAGGTCGATCACGGTGCGGATGCCGGAGCCGGTCAGCAGCTCGACGGTGACGGGGTCGGCGGCCGGGTACGGCTGGGCGGAGCGGTAGAGCGCACCGGGGCGGACCCAGCGGCCGTCCGGGTCGGCGAGGGCGGCGGGGTCGCGGAAGTTCACCAGGGACATGGGAGGGGCCTTTCGAAGGAGGACGGTGGGGCGGGGTGTGCGGCCGGGGGAACCCGGCGGTGGAGCGGTGCCCGGAACCTCGGGGTAGGACATCTAGATGTCTAGATGTCTACCGGTCGAGCCCGGTGCAGGGCAAGCGACGACAGGATGAACATCGGACCGACCCGGCCGCAGTACGGGCCGACGGCGCCCACAGGCCGCCCGCGCGCCGCCCGCGCGCCGCCCGGCTCCGTAGGATCTGCCGCGTGGCAACGCACCGAAGCGACACCCCGCTGTACCGCCGACTGGCCCGGCAGCTCCAGGAGCGGATCGACGCCGGCACGTACCCGGCGGGCGCCCGGCTGCCCAGCGAGCCCGAGCTCAGCGCGGAGTTCGGGGTCAACCGGCTGACCGTCCGGCAGGCGGTGGCCGAGCTGGAGCGGGCGGCCGTGCTGGAGATCCGCCGGGGCGTGGGGACCTTCGTCCGCCCGCCGGCCGTCCGGATCTCGATCACCGTCGACCCGGCCAGCCAGCGGGTCGACCTCGGCAGCGTGCACGGCTCGCTGCCGCTGGACGCCCCGCCCGCACCGGACACCAGGCCGCCGCAGGGCACCGACCCGGACGGGGAGTTCGTGGTCGCCGCCCCACCGGTGGCCGGCTCGGCCGAGGACGAGGAGGCCGCCCGGCAGCTCGGCCGGCAGCCCGGCGAACTGGCCCGGGTGGACACCGTGATCCGGTTCGGCGGCCGGCCCCGGGTGGCCAGCAGCTACTGGGTCGCGGCCGGGCCGCTGCCCACCGAGCTGGTCCGGCCGGGCCGCCCCGGCAACATGGTGCCGGCCCTGGCCGGGGCCGCCGGGGTGGAACTGGAGTACGACTGGCGGGCGTTCGGCGCGATCGGCGCGGACCTCGCCGACGCGGAGCTGCTCGGGGTGCCGGCCGGCACCCCGCTGCTGGTCCGCGAGGGCGTCAGCTGCACACCGGACGGCACGCCCGCGCTGTACGTCCGGCGGCGGATCGACGGCAGCAGCGCGCGGTTCGTGATGCACTTCCGCGACCGGGACGACGCGGGCGGGTCCGCCCGCCGCCCGGAGGCGTAGGCCCGGCGCCCGGAGGCACGGGCCCGGCACCGCGGCGGGTCCGGCCCCGCCGGGCCCGGACTCACCGCGGGTCCCCCGCCGCGTCGCCCGGCCCGACCAGCTCGCGGAACGCCTGCGCCCAGGCCTCCATCGGGTTCGCCGTGCCGGGGGACATGACGTGCGGCCGGGTCATCCCGGCGAGGGCCGCGCCCAGCACCTGCGGCCGGACGTCGACGGCCGGGTCGACGCCGAGCCGCTCGCCGGCGATCACCACCGCCCGCTGCGCGAGGACGTCGATCTGGATCACCGCGAAGTCGTGCACGGTCCGGATGTCGATGAAGCGCCGGCGCAGCGCACGGCGCCGCGCGGTGTGCTCGGCGGGCTCCTCGAACTGCCCGTCGGTGGTCCGCGCGGCGTGCTCGAAGGCCGCCCAGAGTCCCAGCCCGGCCGGCGCCGCCGCGAAGGCGTCCAGCACCACCTGACCGAAGTCCAGGCCGAAGAGCAGCGCCTCCTTGCACGCGTAGTAGCGGAAGAAGGTGCGGTGGGCGACGTCCGCGCGCCGGCAGATCTGGTCCACCGTGGTGCCCTCGAAGCCCTGCTCCTCGAAGAGGTCGAACCCGGCTGTCCGGATCGCCTGCCGGGTCTGCGCCCGCTTGCGGTCGCGCAGCCCGCTCTCGGCCCCACTCGCCGCCACGGTGTCCGTCCCCTGCCCCTGCATACCTTGCTCGCCCCTCGTCGCGCCCGGTTCCCCCGGGCGTCGTGCGTGTCGGTCGTTCCCGTCAACTGCCGTACCGCATACGGCCTCGTCCGTACGCAATCACGGCGGACGCGGCTCGCTCAAGGCGAGCGCGAAGTCGTCGGCAGTTCGTCACGCGAAGTTTGCACAACTGCCAATTGGCAGTTGTGCCACTTCCGAAAGGTGGTCCCCGGCGACGTCCTCGGTGACGAACGCGGCGACGACCGGAACCTCGGCGTCCGCCCCTCGCCACCCCTCCCCCCCTCCGAGGAAGCACGGGAAACCATGAAGCGGCACACGCACGTTCTGGTGGCGACGGCCTGCACGGCCGCCCTCGCCCTCACCGCCGGCGCCTGTTCGGCCTCCGACGACACGGTCTCCGGCGACGGCGCGACCAAGGCCGTGGCCAACGACGGCCCGGCCGTCGACGGCGGCACCCTGAAGATCGGTCTGGACCGCCCCTTCGCCAAGCTCGACCCGGCCGACTCCACCCTCACGTCGATGCCGATGATGATCCTGACCAACGCGCTCTACGACCCGCTGATGATCAACGGCGACAACGGCGCCGTCCAGCCCCACCTGGCGAAGTCCTTCACCCCCAACGCCGACGCCACCGGCTGGACGCTCGACCTGCGCGAGGGCGTCACCTTCAGCGACGGCAAGCCGCTCGACGGCCAGGCCGTCGTCGACCACGTCACCCGCCTCTCCAAGCCCGAGGCCAAGTGCGCGTGCGCCGCCGACGCCGCCGCCATCGGCGGGATGGCGGTCAACTCCCCCACCTCCGTCGTCTTCACCCTCAAGGCGCCCAACGCCGCCTTCCCCAACCTGTTCACCCGCTCGCTCGGCTACGTGTCCGAGGCGCCCGCCGCCGCCGACAGCCCCGCCGTCGGCTCCGGCCCGTACACGGTGGAGAGCGTGCAGCCCGGCGTCTCGGTCACCCTCGCCCGCAACCCCTCCTACTGGGGCGCCAAGGGCCACGCCGACAAGCTGGTCTACAAGGTGCTGCCCGACTCCGACAGCCGCTACCAGTCGCTGCGCTCCGGCGACGCCGACCTGATCTGGACCGAGACGCCCGCCCAGTACAAGCAGGCCGCCGGCGACGGGCTGCGCGCCACCACCGGCCCCGGCTCCACCTCCACCGTCCTGTTCAACACCAAGGCCGCCCCCTTCGACGACCCGAAGGTGCGCAAGGCCGTCCAGTACGCGGTGGACCGCGAGGCGGTCGAGAAGATCGTCTACCTCGGCCAGGGCAAGGTCTCGGACGGCCCGATCGGCTCCACCTCCCCCTACCGCGGCGCCGCCGCCTACCCCGCGCACGACGCGGCCAAGGCCCGCGCCCTGCTCGCCGAGTCCGGGCACCCGGACCTCGCCTTCGAGTACCTGGTCGACAACCGGCCCGAGGGCCAGCAGCGCGCCACCGTGCTCCAGCAGATGTTCGCCGAGGCCGGCATCAAGATGACCATCAAGCCGATGGACTCCGCGAGCCTCGGCACCGCGATGTACCAGCGCCAGTTCCAGGTCATGGACTTCGTCACCAGCCTCTTCGGCGACACCGACACCGCCCTGGCCAGCCTCTACGGGACGAACGCCCCCTACAACTTCACCGGCTGGAACAGCCCCGTCGCCGGACAGGCGATCGCCGCCGGACGCGCCACCCTCGACCAGGACCGGCGGACCCGCTCCTACCAGGAGGCCGCGCAGGCCGTCGTCGACGAGGCCCCGATGCTCTTCCTCACCGAGAACCCGGTCGGCTTCCTCGCCTCCGCCAAGACCGGCGGACTGCCCGACGTCTCCAAGCGGACCGTCGTCAGCGTCTCCCCCGCCGCCCTGTGGGTGAAGAAGTGACAGCCCGGACCCTGCGCGTCGCCGGGTGGGCCGGGCAGGCCGGACGGGCCGGCGCCGTCCTGCTGCTGGTCACCGTGGCCGCGCTCGCGCTGCCGCACCTGATGCCCGGCTCCCCCGCCCTCGCCGCGCTCGGCCCCACCGCCACCCCCGAACAGGTCGCCGCGTACGAGGCGACGCTCGGCCTCGACGAGAACGTCCTCACCGCCACCTGGCGCTGGATCGGCGACGCCCTGCACGGCGACCTCGGCCACTCGCTCTCCACCGGCGCCGCCGTCACCACCGAACTCGCCGACCGCATCCCCGTCACCCTCGAACTCTTCGTCACCGCCCAGGTGGTGGCGCTCGGCCTGGCCCTGCCGGTCGCGCTCTGGTCCGCCTGGCGGCCCGGCGGCACGGTCGACCGGATCGCCACCGCCGGCGCCTTCGTCTGGCTCGCCGTGCCCGGCTTCGTGCTCGGCCTGCTGCTGATCTGGATCGCCGCCGTCCAGCTGCGGATCCTGCCCGCCACCGGCTGGACCCCGTTCACCGAGGACCCGCTCGACAACCTGCGCCACCTGGTGCTGCCCGCGCTCACCCTCGGCCTCACCGAGGCCGCCGTCTTCACCCGCACGCTGCGCGGCCAGCTCATCGACACCCTCGACCAGACCTACGTCGCCGCCGCGCGCAGCCGGGGCATGGGCACCGCGCGCCTGCTGCTGCGGCGGACCCTGCGCCCGTCGTCGCTGCCGCTGGTCACCCTGGTCGGCATCGGCATCGGGACGTCGCTCGGCGGCTCGGTGCTGGTCGAGTCGCTGTTCGCCGTCCCCGGCGTCGGCAGCCTGGCCGCCGGGGCCATCAACGGACGCGACTTCCCGGTGGTCCAGGCGGTGGTGGTGGTCAGTGCCGTCGCCGTGGTGGCGGCCACCTTCGCGGTGGACCTGCTGTACCGCACGATCGACCCGAGGATCGCCCATGACCACCGCTGAACCCGTGACCGGCGCCGGTGCCGTGACCAGCGCCGATGCCGTGACCACCGCCCACGCCGTGACCGACGCCCACGCCGTGACCGCGGCGGAGCTCGCGACGGCCACCGGCGCCCGGCCCGCCGCCCCGGCGACCGCCCGCCCGGGCAGGGGCCACCCGCGCAAGGACCTGCCGCGCAGCGCCCGGCGGCGGCCGTCCGCCGGAGTGATCGCCGCCGGCGCCTGGCTGGCCCTGGTCGCGCTCGCCGCCCTGCTGCTGCCGCTGCTGCCCGGCTTCGACCCGCTGCACGGCGACTTCGCCCACCCGTCCGCCGCACCCGGCCCCGGCCACTGGCTGGGCACCGACGCCGCCGGGCGCGACGTGTTCCAGCGCACCGTGGCCGGCGCCCGCGCCTCCTTCGCCGTCGCCGGCCTCACCATCGCCGTCGGCCTGCTCGGCGGCGGGGCCCTCGGGGTGGCCGCCGGCTGGTTCCGCGGCCCGGTCGACAAGGCCATCGGTTTCGTCACCGACCTGCTGATGTCCGTGCCCACCCTGATCCTGGTGATGATCGTGGTCGCCCTGCGCGGCCCCGGCCTCGCCGTGGTCGGCACCCTGATCGGCCTGTTCACCGTGCCGCACTTCACCCGTGTGGTGCGCGCCGTCGTGCTCTCGCTCAGCGAGCGCGGCTTCGTCCAGGCCGCCCGGATGATCGGCACCGCGCCGCTGCGCATCCTGCGCCGCGAGGTCGTGCCGCACGTCGCGCCCATCGCGCTGACCTTCGCGTTCACCGCCACCACCGTCGCCATCGTCGCCGAGGGCTCGCTCAGCTTCCTCGGCTTCGGGCTCCGCCCGCCGGAGCCCTCCTGGGGCGGCATCATCGCCGAGGGCCGGACCACCCTCGGCAGCGCACCGTGGATCTCGCTCGCCCCCGCGGCGGTGCTCTGCCTGACCGTCCTCGCCCTCAACTACCTCGGCGAGCAGCTCCGTTCGAAGGGAAGCCGCACATGACCGCCCCGGTCCTGGAGGTCCGCTCGCTCGACACCACCCTGCACACCCCCGACGGCCGGGCCCTGCACGTCCTGCACGGCATCGACCTCACCATCGACGCCGGCGAGTGCCTCGGCGTGGTCGGCGAGTCCGGCTCCGGCAAGTCCGTGCTCGCCCGGACCGTCCTCGGCATCCACCCCCGCACCACCAGGGTCACCTCCACCGGACAGGTCCTCCTCGACGGCGAGGACCTGCTCACCGCCGCCCCCGCCCGGCGCGCCGAACTCCTCGGCACCGGCGTCGCCATGGTCCACCAGGACCCGATGACCTCCCTCAACCCGGTCGTCCGGATCGCCGACCAGGTCACCGAGTCGCTCACCAACCGGCGCCGGCTCTCCCGCCGGGCCCGCCGCGAGACCGCCACCGAACTGCTCGCCGCGGTCGACGTCCCCGACCCGGCCCGGCGCGCCCGCGCGTACCCGCACGAGCTCTCCGGCGGCCTGCGCCAGCGCGTCGGCATCGCCGCCGCCCTGGCCGGCTCGCCCGCCCTGCTGCTCGCCGACGAACCCACCACCGCACTCGACGTGACCGTCCAGCGCACCGTCCTCGACCTGCTCGACCGGCACCGCGAGGACCGCGGCCTCGCCACCCTCCTGATCACCCACGACATCGGCCTGCTCTACGGACGGGCCCGGCGGATCGCCGTCATGTACGGCGGACGCGTCGTCGAGACCGGACCCACCGAGGCCGTCACCGAACGCCCCGCCCACCCCTACACCGCCGCGCTGCTCCGCTCGGTGCCGCGGGTCACCGGGCCGCTGCGCCGCACCCTCCCCGCCATCCCCGGCTCACCGCCGGACCTCTCCCGGCCGCTCCCCGGCTGCCCGTTCGCACCGCGCTGCGAGCGCGCGGAGACGGTCTGCACGACCGACGCGCCACCGGTCCACCGGGCCGGTCCCGGGCGGACCGCCTCCTGCCACTTCCCGCTCACCCCGTTGGAGAAGACCGTGACCGCCACGCCCGCCACGACCGCCACGGAGAGCGCCGCATGACCGCCGTCCTCCGGGCCACCGGGCTCTCGGTGGTCCACCGCACCCGCTCCGGACCGCTGCACGCCGTCAGCGGCGTCGACCTGGCGCTCCACGAGCGCCGGACCCTCGCCCTCGTCGGCGAGTCCGGCTCCGGCAAGAGCAGCATCGCCAAGGCCCTGCTCCGGCTGCCCCCGCCCACCACCGGCACCGTCACCCTGGACGGCACCGACCTGGCCGCCCTCGCCCCGCGCGCACTGCGGGCCCTGCGGCCGAGGATGCAGATGGTCTTCCAGGACCCCATCTCCTCGCTCAACCCGCGCCGCACCGTCCGCGACCTGGTCGCCGAACCGCTGGACGCCCACCCGGACCCGGCCCGGCACCGCGCGGAGGTGGTGGAGCGGCAACTCGACGCCGTCGGCCTGCCGATCGGCCTGTTCGGCGACCGCCGGCCGGGCCAGCTCTCCGGCGGCCAGGCCCAGCGCGTCGCCATCGCCCGGGCACTCGCCGCCGAACCGCGCGTCCTGATCGCCGACGAGGCCGTCTCCGCGCTCGACGTCTCCGCCCAGGCCACCGTCCTCAACCTGCTCCGCCGGCTCACCGAGGAACGCGGCCTCGCCGGCCTGTTCATCTCGCACGACCTGGGCGTCGTCCGGGCGGTCAGCGACGACGTCGCCGTGCTCCAGCTCGGCCGGCTCTGCGAACAGGGCCCCACCGAGGAGGTGCTCGCCGCCCCCGCCCACCCCTACACCGCGGCCCTGCTCGCCGCCGTCCCCGAACCCGGCCGCCCGCTCGGGGAGACCGGCCTGCTCCCCGCCGACCCGCCGTCCCCGCTGGACCCGCCCTCCGGATGCCGCTTCCGCACCCGCTGCCCGCTCGCCGACGCCCGGTGCGCCGACGAGGTGCCGGAGCTGCGGGAGGTCGCGCCCGGGCGCACGGCCGCCTGCCACCGTCCGCTGCTGCCCTGAGCGCCGCTCGCCCGGGAGACCGCCCCGGGGCCCCGCCGGCGCCCGGCCTGCGGTTTCCCCCCGGCCGCGTCCGCCACAACCCCTGCCCCGGGCACGGTCGGTGACAACCCGATAACATTCCGCCCGGGGCAGTGCATGCGAAGTGACGCGGACGAACCGGGGCGGAGCAGACGGCATGACGGTGACGAACGAGCACGGACCACCCGAACTGCCGGGCCTGTCGGAGCCGTCGGGCGCACCGGGGCCGCCCACCGTACCGGGGTCGACGGCCGCACCGGGGTCGACGGCCGCACCGGGGCCGGTCGACGTGGCCGCCGAACTCACCCTGCGCTGCCTCGACCTGCTCGCCGACGTCTCCCGCACCGGCCGCCTCCTGCGGCGCGCCGAACTCGAGAGCCTGCGCAGCCTCGGCGAGCGCGGCGCCGAGGCCGGCCACGGCCTCCGCGACCTCGTCACGCACTGCCTCGGCGCCACCCGCCAGGCCTGGCAGACCCTGCCCGGACTCGCCTCCGCCGTCACCGCCGCCGAGCTGCGCCGCACCGGTGACGCCGTGCTCGCCGCCACCGAGGCCGCGCTGGGCGCGCTCGGCGAGGGGCACGAACGCGCGCAGCGGCTGGCGATGCGCCTGGAGGAGTCCAACCGACGGGAGTTCATCGACGACCTGCTGCGCGGCCGCGGCGACCTCGGGGTGCTCGCCGAACGGGCCGAGCGGTTCGGCGTGCGGCTCGCCGCCGGCTACACCGTCGCGGTCGCGGTCGGCAGCCACCCCTACGTCGACGGGCGGACCGGTATCTGCCGGATCCTGCGGGACCTGTGCGGCCGGTTCGACGAGCGGACCGTCCTGATCGTGGTCCGGGAGGGACGGCTGGTCTGCATCGCCCCCGACGGCGAGCAGGAGGTCCTCAAAGCCTTCATCGACCTCACGCTCCGCCCCGCACCCGGCCACACCACGGCGGTCCGGGTCGCGACCGGCCGCCGGCACTCCGGCACCGGCGGCGTCGTCCGCAGCTACGAGGAGGCGCTCAGCACCCTGGAGTACGCGGAACGGCTGGGGCTGCCCGCGAAGCGGCTGCGGGCCGAGGAACTGCTGGTCTTCCCGGTCCTGATGCGCGACCGCGCCGCCATGGCCGACCTGGTCCGCAACGTGCTCGGACCGCTGACCGCGGCCCGCGGCGGCGCGCGACCGCTGCTGGAGACCATCACCGTGCAGGCCGAGGCCGGCTACGTGAACGCCGAGACCGCCCGCCGGCTCGGCGTGAGCGTGCGCACCCTCGGCTACCGGCTGGAGCGCATCCGCACCCTGACCGGCTACGACCCCTCCGACGCGCTGCACCGCTACACGCTGGAGACCGCCGTGATGGGCGCCCGCCTGCTGGAGTGGCCGGCCCGGCCGCTCTGACCGCCCTGCGCGCGGTCGGCCGTGTGCCGCCCACCCCCCGCGCGGCCCGTTCCTGCGTGGCCGACCTCCGTACGGCACGCTCCCGGCGTCCGGTTCCCCCCGATCGGTCCCGGACGTCCCGGGCCCACGGTCCGTTCCCGGGTGTCAAATGGCCGTCAAGATTGCCGGATCCTGGCAATGTGCGAACGGCCCTGCCCTGCCAGGATCTCCACGGCGCCCGGGGGGCCGGCGCCGCGAGGAGAGCCGGAGGGGCGAACGGATGCGGGGATTCTTCAAGGCCGCGCCGGGCTCTCCGATCCTGGTGACGGCCGTCGAGTACTGGGTGTCGGCCCTGCTCGGCGGCTTCGGGGCCGACGCCGCGCACGGGGGTCGCGACGTCGGCCGCCGCACCGGATCCGAATCCGGCGGTGCGGAGGCGTGCGTCGAGCCGTGTGCCGGCGACCAGGGGGACTGGGACGGTGACGCGTTCCCTCTCGTCGGCCGCGCCTGCGTGATCCTCCCCGGAGGCGCCACCGCCACCTCGGGCTGGGCCGAGACCAGCACCGACGACGGCGCCCCCGCCCTCCTGCCGGTCCGCACCGCGCCCGGCGACCCCGTCCTCCCGGCCGGCCGCACCGCCCTCCTCCACTCCCACGACACCGCGACCGGCGTCTTCCTGGTCTCCCCCCTCGACCTCACCGCACTCTTCAGCTGACAGCCGGCCCGACCCGCGCAGCCCCCCGCACGTGTGGCTCGGTGACCTCCTGCGCGCCGTCGGTGCGAGGGAGGTCCGACCGCCCTTCCCGCACCTCAGCGGCGGGCGGCCGCGAGGAGGGCGGGGACGGTGGGGAGCTTGACGCGGGGGCGGCCGGTGGCCTGGCCGCGGGCGCGTTCGGCCTGCTCGATGGCGCGCAGGTGGCGCAGGCCGAGGGCGTCGGGGCGGCGGGTGCGGACCAGCCGGTCGAACTCCTTGCGCGTGCCCGTGGGCACCGGAAGCGCACGGGCGGCGGCGTCGTCCAGCAGGGCGTCCACGGTCTCCTGGGAACAGGCCCGGTTGGCGCCGATGCCGCCGGAGGGACCGCGCTTGGCCCAGCCGACGAGGTACGCGCCGGGGAGCGGGCGGCCGGTGGCCGGGTCGAGGACGCGGCCGGCCCGGTGCGGGACGCTTCCGGCGGCCTCGTCGAAGGGGAGCCCGGGGACGGGAACGCCGCGGTGGCCGATGGAACGCACCACCAGGCCCGTCCGGAGCAGGGCGTCCGTACCGGCCAGCCGGACGGCGTCGACCCGCTCGGCCTCGACCCGCTCGGCCCCGGCGGGGCCGGTGCCGACGAGCTCGGTGGGCGTGGCGAGGAAGCGCAGCACGATCCGCCGGCCGGGGCGCGGCGGGCCCGCGCCGTCGACGCGCTCCAGCGGAAGGCCCGCGAGCAGCGCCGCGCCCGAGCCCTCGGGGGCGGCCGCGAGGGCGGCCCGGACCTCGGGATGATCGTCCACCACGACCTCGACGCCCGGTAGTTGGGTGAGGGCCAGGAACTCGGGCCCGGTCCACGCGGCGTGCTCGGGCCCGCGCCGGGCGAGCAGCACCACCTCGCGGATCCGGCTGCGGCGGAGCGCGGCGAGGGCGTGGTCGGCGATGTCGGTGGCGGCCAGCCGGTCGGGATCGGTGAGCAGGATCCGGGCGACGTCGACGGCGACGTTGCCGTTGCCGATGACGACCGCCCGCTCCGCACCGGGACCGTCCGCGGCGGCGGCACCCAGGTCGACCGCGTCGGCCGGGACGGTCGGCTCCGCGTTGTACCAGCGGACGAAGGTGGTGGCGGGCAGGCTGCCGGGAAGGTCCTCGCCCGGGAGGCCGAGCCTGCGGTCGGCGGCGGCGCCGACCGCGTACACCACCGCGTGGTGGTGGGCGGCGAGTTCGGCGTGGGCGAGGTCGGCGCCGACCTCGACGTTGAGGTGGATCCGCAGGCGCGGGTCGTGGAAGACGGACGCGAAGCTCTCGGCGATCCGCTTGGTCGACTGGTGGTCGGGGGCGACGCCGTGCCGCAGCAGACCGCCGGTCACCGGAAGCCGGTCGATCATGGTGAGTTCGGCACCGGTGGTGCGCAGCAGCGTCTGGGCGGTGTAGCCGGCCGAGGGTCCGGTGCCGACGATGGCGACCCGCAGCGGCCCGGTGCCGAGGTCGAGGCCGGCGGGCAGGCTGCGGGGGAAGGCGGGCGTGCCCCAGGAGTGGTCGGAGGGGTGGTCGCGGAACCAGTCGCGGTTGAGCTCCCCGAAGACGGTGTCCGGCCCCGTCAGGCGGTCGACGGGGAAGACGGCGTCCACGGGGCAGGCGTCGGCGCAGGCGCCGCAGTCGATGCAGGCCGCCGGGTCGATGTAGAGCATGTCGGTCCGGCCGAAGTCGGGCTCGTCCGGCGTGGGGTGGATGCAGTTGACCGGGCAGACGGACACGCACGAGGCGTCGTTGCAGCAGGTACGGGTGATCGCGTAGGCCATGGCGGAGGTGGGGTCCTCGCTGCGTGGGTTCCAGTGGGTTCGGGTGCGTGCGGGCCGACACGGGCAGACGCGGGCCGCGCGGGCCGCGCCCTGAACGCGTCGGGTCGTGAACGGGGCCGGGCCGTGTCTCAGAGCATGTCGACGCGGCGGTAGAGCGCCGCCGAGGCCCGGGTGAGCAGGCCGGTCTCGGCCAGGAAGGCCATCAGGTGGCGGCTGCTGGTGCGCATCATCGCCCGCCGGTGCCCGCTGGCCCGGGCCTCGGCCACCGCCCGGCCGACGTCCAGCCCGGCCGCCGCGTACACGCCCGGGTGGACCATGCTGCTGACGATGACGTAGGCCCCGGTCGCGATCCCCGTGGCGGCCGCCCGGCGGCGGGCCGGGCCCGCACCGCGCAGCCGTTCGCGGATCTCCTGGCGGGCGAACTTCATGTGCCGGGACTCCTCGACCACATGGATCCGGGACGTCCCCCGGACGATCTCCAGGACGTTCTCGCCGCGCATCCAGTCGCGCTGCATGACGTCCAGTACCTCCTCGGCCACCAGGATGCCGCCGTAGGCGAGTTCGCCCCGGGCGAGGGCCTTGAAGGCGCGGCCGGCCTGGGCGATGAGGCGGTTCGGCCTGTACTGCGGGACGCCCATCTTCTCGCAGGCCCGGGCGAACATGATCGAGTGCCGGCACTCGTCGGCGATCTCGGTGAGCGCGAAGCGGAACGCGGCGCTGGCGGGGTCCTTGAGGTACTGGTCGCGCAGCACCATCTGCTGGAGGATCATCTCGAACCAGATGCCGGTGGTCATGATCGAGCAGACCTCGTGCCGGGTGAGGACGACCCGCTGCTCCTCGGTCATCTCCGCCCAGAGCGCGGTGCCGTAGAGGGTGCTCCACTCCGGGTTGAGCCCGTAGTCCCCGGGCGGGAGCGGGGCGTCCCAGTCGATCTCGACGGCCGGGTCGTAGGAGAGCGTCGCGGCGGAGTCGAGCAGCCGCCTGGAGACGTCGTCGTCGGCCGCGGTGTGCGCGCTGCCGCGCGCGGTGGTGTGGGTGCGTGGCGCCGGGTGAGCCATGGCTGCCTCCAGGTGGATGCTCCGGGTGGGTGGCCTGCGCGGGATCCCGCCCGCCCCGCTTATTGACGGAGAGTACAATAAGAGCCCGCGCCCGAGAACCCCCTGCGCGGCAGGACACCGCCTCCCCGGCCGTGCGCCGCCCCGAGCCCCTCCCGTGCCCCCTCCCCCACCCCTCCCGTACGCCGGCGGTCCCCCGGGCGGCCCTGTGGCCGGGCCCGCGAAACTGGCGGCCCCGGCCGGCCGGGGGATGATGGAGAGGTCCCAGGCCGCGCCCGTGAGGCGCCGGCGGAGGAGAGGAGCGGACCGGATGAGCGCGGCGGACGCCCTGCACCGTGGCCGATCGCCCTTCCTCGGCAGCGCGGCCGGAGCCCTGCTCGACGCGGACGGCCGCATCGTCGGCTGGACCCTGGAGGCCGAACGGCTGCTCGCCCTCGGCGCCGCCCAGGTCCGCGGCCGGCCCGTCCGGGAACTGCTCGCCGACCCGGCGGGGTGGCCCTCGCTGGCGGACCTCACCGAGCAGCAACGGCTCGACGGCTGGTCCGGCGCCGCGGAGCTCCGCTCTGGACGGGGCGAGGAGCTGGCGGTCGCCTACCAGGTGCTGCCGCTCGGCGGCCCGCCCACCGAGCCGTGCAGCTGCCCGCCCACCGGCCCGCGCGAAGACCTCCGCGACGGCCACGACCGGCCCGACGCCCCCGCCCGGTACTTCGTCCTCGCCGCCCCCGCGACGCAGGTCGCCCGCTCGCGCCAGGACCAGGCGTTCACCCGCGAACTGTTCCTCCAGGACCGCGTCGGCCTCGCCGTCTTCGACGACCGGTTGCGGCTGATCCGCACCAACACCCACCTGCTCCCCTACAGCGGTCTCCCGCCGGACCTCCGGGGCCGCCGCCTCGGCGACTTCCTCCAGCCCCAGGACGCCGAGGCGGTCGAACGCGGCCTGCACGAGGTGCTGCGCACCGGCCGGCCGCTGGTCGGCGCGGAGGAGCTGGTCCGCACCATCGAGGACCCGGCCGGCGGCGCCGTGATGGCGATCTCCGCGTTCCGGCTCCAGGCCCCGGACGGTCAGGTCATCGGGGTCACCGCGCTGTTCACCGACGTCACCGAACTGCACCGGTCCGGCGAACGGCTCGCGCTGCTCCACCGGGCCACCGCCGCCGTCGGTGGTTCGCTGTCGGTCTCGGCGACCGCCGAGGAGCTGGCGGCCGTCCTCGCCCCCGGGCTCGCCGACCTGGCCGTGGTCGACGTCGCCGAAGCCGTGTTCGTCGGCGAGGAACCGGCCCCGGGCCGGGACGGCCGCCTGGTGCTGCGCCGTACCGCCGTGGCCGTCACGCCGGGACCGAACGCGCTCCCGGCCCCGCCCACCGGCGTCGCCGTCCAGGTCGACCCCGACGACCCGCCCACCCCCGCCGATCCCGCCGATCCGGCCGATCCCGCTGCCCCGGCCGAAGGCGCCGGCGTCACCGGCACGCCCGGCGTCGAGGCCCCCGACGCCGGGGCGGGCGGAGCCGCAGCCGGGGCCGGGGCCGACGCCCCGGCGGGCGTCCCGACCGAGATGACCGCCCCGATGCGCGCCGGCGGCAGCCTCCTCGGCCGGGTGACCGTCAGACGCGCCCCGAACCGGCCGCCCTACCTGCCCGCCGACCGCGAACTGCTGCGCGAGATCGCCGACCGGGCCGCCCTCGCCCTGGACAACGCCCGCCGCTACACCCGCGAGCACCGCGCCGCCGTCGGCCTCCAGCGCAGCCTGCTGCCCCCCTCGCAGGCCGAGACCGCCGCCGTCTCCACCGCCAGCGTCTACCTGCCGACCGACACCGCGAGCGGCATCGGCGGCGACTGGTTCGACGTGATCCCGCTGTCCTCCGCCCGGGTCGCCCTGGTCGCCGGGGACGTCGTCGGCCACGGGCTCGCCGCGAGCGCCACCATGGGGCGGCTGCGCACCGCCGTCCGGACGCTCGCCGACCTCGACCTGGAACCGGACGAGCTGCTGGTCCATCTGGACGACCTGGTCGCCCAGCTGATGGTCGAGGCCGAACGGCCGGACGAGGAGGCCGACCCGGACGACCACCAGCAGGCCGTCCCCTTCGGCGCCACCTGCGTGTACGCGGTGTACGACCCGGTGTCGCGGCGCTGCGCGATGGCCTCCGCCGGGCATCCGCCCCCCGCCGTCGTCGCCCCGGACGGCGCCGTCACCTACGTGCCCGTCCGGCCGGGTCCGCCGCTCGGCGTCACCGGCCTGCCGTTCGAGGTGACGGAGGTCGAACTCGTCCCCGGCAGCCTGCTCGCGCTCTACACCGACGGGCTGATCCAGGGGTACGGCGACGACCTCGACGAGGGCATGGCCGAACTGGGCCGCCGGCTCGCCGCCGTGGCCGGGCCCGGCCCCGCCGCCGGCGGCGCCGGCACCCCGTCGTTGCGCGACCTCGGCCGTGAGGTCGTCGCCGGTCTGCCCGCGCACCGCCTCACCGACGACGTCACGCTGCTGCTCGCCCGGACCCGGGCGGTACCGGCCGAAGCCACGGCGGGCTGGACCCTCGACGCCGACCCGGCCGGCGTCGCCCGGGTCCGGGAGGCCGCCACCGGACAGCTCCGCGCCTGGGGCCTGGAGGACTTGGTGTTCACCACCGAACTGGTGCTGAGCGAGCTGGTCACCAACGCGATCCGCTACGCCGGCGGCCCGGTCGGCGTCCGGCTGATCCGCGCCGAACGCCTCACCTGCGAGGTCTCCGACCCCAGCGCCACCCAGCCCCGGATGCGCCGGGCCCGCCTCACCGACGAGGGCGGACGCGGCCTCTACCTGGTCGCCCAGCTCACCAACCGCTGGGGCAGCCGCTACACCCGGCAGGGGAAGACGATCTGGGCGGAGCAGGACCTCCCCTGAGCGGCCTCCCGCCGTGCCGCGGACACGCCCCCGATCCGACCAATGCGGGTCGGTCGCCGCCCTCGACCGGTGTGATTGGTGCTCTGATGTGCCAACTCACCCGTTAAGGAGAGACATGCGTACTCGCACCACCCTCGCCGCCTGCGCCCTCGCCGCCGCCGCGGTCCTCGCCGGCGGCGGTACCGCCGCGGCCGACTCCGTCGCCGAGGGTGTGGCCGTCGGCTCCCCCGGCGTCCTCTCCGGCAACCAGATCCAGATCCCCGTCCACATCCCGATCAACCTCTGCGGCAACTCGATCAACCTCATCGGGGTCCTGAACCCGGCCTTCGGCAACACCTGCATCAACGCCTGATCCGCCGTCCCGGACGCGGGTCCGCCCCTCGCGGGCGGGCCCGCGTCCGCGCGTCCGGCCCCGCCCGCGCGTCCGGCCCCGTCCGGATGGGCGCTCCCGGGTGGCTCGCACACGATGCACCGCCTCATGCTGGGGCGACGACCCAGCGAGGTGCTGATGTTCGACGAAAGCTTCGCCTTCCCCAAGAGCCTGCTGACGCCGACGGCCGGAGCCACCGGTCGCGGCGCGGTGATCGGCGCCGGCATCGCCGGCCTGGTCGCCGGCTACGAGCTCCAGCGCCGGGGCTACGACATCGTCCTGTACGAGCGGCTGAACCGCCCGGGGGGCCGTGTGCGCACCCACCGCTTCTGGGACGGCACGTACGCCGACCTCGGCGCGATGCGCGTCCCCGCGAACCACCACTGCATCCAGCACTACATCGCGGCGTTCGGGCTGCGGACCCGCCCGTTCGTCAACTTCAACCCCGCCGCCTACTACCACCTGCGCGGCCACCGCGTCCGCATCCGGGACGGGCGGTCGCTGAACTCCGTCTACGCGCTGCGCGCCGAGGAGCTCGGCGCCCCGCTCGACGTCCTGGACAGGCTGCTGAGGGCGGTGTGGAGCTCGCTGACCGCGGACCAGCAGCGGCGCCTGCTGGCCGGCCGGTGGGACGATCCCGCCCTCGACCGGCTCACCACCGTGTCGCTCTGGCAGTACGTCCACGAGCGGCTGTCGCCGGAGGCCTGGCACCTGCTGGGCCACGCCAGCGGCCTGGCGCACTACGAACAGTCGTGCCTGCTGGAGGTCCTCGTCGACTACTTCGGCCTGTTCCACCTCGGGCAGGTGGAACTCGTCGACGGGATGGACACCCTGGTGCAGTCCTTCGTCCGGGCGCTGCGGCCGGGGACCCTGCGCCTGTCCACCCGGATCGACGAGCTCTCGCTGACCGGATCGGGCGTGCGGGTGCGGGGACTGCGGCTGGGCAGCCCGGTCTCCGACCGGTTCGACTTCGTGGTCTGCTGCGTCCCGGTGCCCGCGCTGGACCAGATCGTCTTCCGGCCCGACCTGCCGCACCACCAGCAGCACGCCATCCGCGGCATCAGCTACGCCAGCAGCACCAAGGTCCTGGTGCACACCCGACGGCGCAGCTGGGAGCTGGCGGACGGGATCTTCGGCGGCGGCAGCTTCACGGACATGCCGATCCAGCAGTGCTGGTACCCGTCGGACAACGCCCGCACGCTCGTGGACGGGACCGGCCCCGGGGGGAGCGCGCCCGGCGGAAACGGATCCGGCGGGAACGGATCCGGCGGGAACGGCCACCGCGGCCACGGGCCCGGCATCGGCGGCTCCGTCGTCAGTGGCTCCGTCAGCGGCTCCGTCAGCACGAACGGCGACGGCCCGGCCGGAGGCCCGTACCTGGTCGCCCTCGACCCCGACCGGTCCCACGAGTCCGCGGTGCTCACCGGCGCCTACCTCTGGGGCGCCAACGCCCGCCGCTTCACGACCCTCCCGCAGCCCGACCGCGACCTGCTGGTGCTCAAGTGCCTGGAGCGGCTGCACCCCCTCATCCGCCACGACGTCGACGACATCGTGCACTGGAACTGGGACGACCAGATCGGCCTGGGCGGCGGCGCGTTCGCCCACCTCGCACCCGGCGAGCACATCCGCTACCTGCGCGGACTGGGCACCCCGCACCCGGCCGACGACCCGCGGATCTACTTCGCGGGCGAGCACCTGTCCGCCTCGCACGCGTGGATGCAGGGCGCCGCGCAGTCGGCCCTCGACGTGGTGCTCCGGGTGCTCGACCAGGGGAAGCGGTACGGCACCGCCACGGTGGGGAGCCGACCGTGACCGGCGGGCGCGTGGCCGGCGGGACCGGCGGGACCGGCGGGACCGGGCCCGGACGGCTGCGGCGCGAGGACCTCCGGTCGATCTTCGTCCCGGCGGCGGGCGGCACCGAACTGGTCGGGCTGGAGATCGAGAACGGCGTGGTCGACCCCGAGACCGGCCTCGCCGCCCCCTACGAGGGCGCGGGAGGGATCGAGGAGGTCCTGGAGACCGTGCTCGCCGAGTGGGGCGGCGAACGCCGGACGGACGCCGGGCGGCTGACCGGCGTCGACCTGCCGGGCGGTGACCTCGTCACGCTGGAGCACGGCGGGCAGTTGGAGTACTCGTCCGTCCCGGTGGCCGGCCTGGCCGCGGCCGTGGACGGCACGCGCGAGGCGTTGGAGCGGCTGTCCGAGCTGGTCGGACGGTTCGGTCTGGCCCTGCTGCCGGGCGCGCGGCTCCCCTTCGACCGGGTGGACGCGATGACGTGGGTGCCGATGGTCCGCGGCGCCGTCATGCGGGACTACTTCACCCGGATCGGCGCGGCCGGGCGCGGGGCGCCGAACGTCATGGCGCTCTCGCTGTCCGCCCAGGTGCACCTGGACTACCTCTCGGAGCGGGACTTCACCGAGAAGCTGCGGATGCAGATGGCGGCGTCCTCGACGGTCACCGCGCTGTTCGTCAACTCGCCCCTGCACGAGGGTCGTTCCAACGGTCTGCTGTCACACCGCTCGCAGGACTGGCTGCGGATGGACCCGGGCCGCTGCGGTGTCATGCCGGCCGCCCTGCGGGACGACGTGGGCGCCGACGACGTCGTCGACTGGGCTCTCGGGCTCCCGATGATCTACCACCGGGGCGCGGACGGGGGCTACCGGCCGGCACCCGACCGGCCGTTCGGCGCGGTCCTGCGGCAGGGCTTCGACGACGGCACCCTTCCGGCGTTCGACGACTGGGTCTCCCACCTGTCGCAGATCTGGACGGCGGTCAGGGTCCGCCGGACCCTGGAGCTACGGGCCGGGGACGGCCCGCCGTACCCGCACCTCGCGGCCGTCCCCGCGCTGTGGGTGGGGCTCAGCTACCACCCGCCGTCGCGGGCGGCGGCCTGGGACCTGCTGCGCCCCTACAGCGCGGCGGACCACCGGGCGGCGATGGCCGCGCTGCCGTCCGAGGGCCTGCGGACGAACCTCGGCGGCGACCGCGTCCACGACCTCGCGGCGGAACTGGTCCGGCTCGCCCGGGCCGGGCTGCGGGCCCGGGTCGAGGCAGGGCTGGAACCGCCGAAGGTCCTCGCCTACCTCGATCCCCTGGACGAGGTGCTGCACACCCGGAAGACGTTCGCCGAACAGTGCGCGGACCGCTGGGAGGCCGACCTGCGGCGCGAACCCCGGCGCTACGTCGCGGCGTTCCGCGTCTGACCCTCCCCGCCGAAGCCGCAGGTCCGGCCGACGCGAGCCGGACCGGACCTGCGGAACGTGCGGTGTGCGGAACGTGCGGTGTGCGTCAGTGCCGGCGGCTCAGGCCCTGGTCGATCGCCGTGATCAGCTCACCGTTCGGGGTGTCCCCGTCGAGCGACCAGATCATGGCGCCGCCGAGACCCTCGTTGCGCACGTACGCGGCCTTGGCGCGCAGCACGGTCGGGTCGTCGTACGTCCACAGGGTGGTGCCGTCGAAGAGCCAGGCGTGGCCGTTCTTCTGGCCCCGGTACAGCTTGTACGTCCCCGAGTCGGCGAGCTTCTTCAGGAGCTTGTAGTCCTCGGTACCGGCCGTCCAGGTCGCCGGGGCGGGACCGGCGGCGGGCTGCCCGAGACCGTCGCCCCCTCCCGTGACCCCGGTCCAGCCCTGGCCGTAGAACGGCAGGCCGGTCACCAGCTTGCGCGCGGGGGCGCCCCGCCGCAGCCAGGCGTTGACGGTCTGGTCGACGCTGAAGTCGTTCCGGGCGTAGAGCGCGGACTGCTGGGCGGTGGTCTTCTCGCCGGAGACGTGGAAGTCGTAGCCCTGGAGGTTCACGAAGTCGAAGTCCCGGATGATCTTGGAGACCTCGAAGCCCGCGTCGATCTTGGCGGGGGCGGTGGGCACGTAGGCACTCAGCTCGAAGTGCTTGCGGCGGGACAACGACTTCCCGTACGCGTCGATCTGGGTGCGGAACTCGTGGACGAGGGCGGTGAAGTTCTTCTTGTCCTCGGGGCGGATGCCGTTGCCGGGGGCGCCCTCGGAGCCGGGCCACTCCCAGTCGAGGTCGATGCCGTCGAAGAGCCCCGCGGCGGCGCCCGCGCCACCCCGGGCACCGTCGGCCGGCAGGTTGCCCTTGAGGTAGAGGTCGATGCAGGAGGCGACCAGCGCCTTGCGCCCGGCGGCGGTGCGCGCCGCGTCCGAGAAGTAGGCCGAGCCGCTCCAGCCGCCCAGCGAGATCATCAGCTTGAGGTCCGGGTGCTCGGCCTTGAGCTTGCGGAGCTGGTTGAAGTTGCCGGCCAGCGCCTGGCCGTCGGCGTCGGCCACGCCGTCCACCGACTCGGCCGCGCCGACCGGGCGGACATAGTCGGCCCAGGTGTCGGAGCCGGGGCCTCCCATCTGGCAGGTGCCCGCCGAACCGACGTTGCCGAAGGCGTAGTTGATGTGGGTGAGCTTGTCGGCGGTGCCGCTCGTCTCCAGGTCCTTGACGTGGAAGTTGCGGGCGTAGACGCCCCACTGGATGAAGTAGCCGACCCGCTTGTACTTGAACCCGCCGGACCGGTCCTGGTCGCCCGAGTCCCGGGAGACGGCCGCCGAATCGGGGTCGGCCGCCATCGCGGCGGGCGCCAGCGGGACGAGGAGGCCGAGCAGGGCCGCGGCGGTTGCGCCGAGGGTCAGCCGGGTCGTGGATCTGTGACGCATGACGAGATCACCCCTTGTGCGGTGGGGGCCGCACGATCGTGGGAACGGAGGACGGCGGCAGGGAGACCACTGCCCCGAACGGTCCGTCGTGGGACGGACCGGGCCCGGAGGCCGTCACGTGCGGGGCGCGACGACTCAACAGGGGTAGGTCTAGACCTGTCAACCGGATCAGGCAAAGGTTTTGCAAACGCCGCACCCTGCCGGACCGATCGCCCCCGCACGACCCAAGTCCCGTAAGACCTGCCAAACTTGACGGCCAGTCCGATACTCCCGAGCCCGGGGTTGCGTACGGCACCGGCCCCCTGCGACGCGACCGTGACCGCAGGGGGCCGGACTCCCGGCCGGGCCCTGGACCGCCGGGGTGGCGAGTTGCTCGGCGAGCGGGCCGTACAGCTCGGGGCGGCGGGTCCGCAGGAGGCCGAACTCCAGCCAGTCCCGGCGCTGGTCGAGGTCGAGGTCGGCGACGAGGACGGCGGGCCGGCCCCGCGGGGAGCCGCAGGAGGTGAGGAGGTCGTACGAGGTCACGGGCGGGTCGCCTTCGGGGAGAGGGTGGGCTGGTGGTCCGCGGGTGCCGCGCACGGCATCCTGACTGGATTTTTAGTCAGAATGCACGCAAAAGGACCAGTCAAGGGGTCTCCGGCCGGGACGGGGCAGGGCGAGCGGGGCGGCCCGCCCTCATTCCGGCGGCGGACCTCCTCGGCTACTCGTCCGAGGCCGCGCGGATCGGCCGAGCGGAGGACAACCGAACGGGGACGCCACCGGTCCTGGCCAGGGCCGGGACCCGATCCCTCGTCCGGCACGGGAGCACCGCCGGACCCGGGGCCGGCCGAACACCGCACGGACAGAAGCCCCTTCACGTGCTTCGCTCCAGGTACGAGCAGCCCCGGACCCGGACCCGGGATCCGTGGCCGTCCACCTGTGCCGGACCCTCCGCGCTCGTCTCCCTCCCGACACCCGAACAGGGGATCTCCATGAAGCTCCGCCCTCTCGCCGCCGCGACCCTCACGGCCTGTGCCCTCGTGGCCGGCACGGCCTTCGTGTCGCCCGCCGAAGCCCTCAGTCCCGCCCCGGCTCCGGCCGTCCACGCGGCGGCCGATCCGGTGGCCTGCGCGGCCTCCACCACCGCGGCCGCCACGGCGGCCACCAACGCCGCGGCGGCGGCCGACGTGGCCAAGAGCGACGCGGCCACCTCGGCCGCTGCCGCCAAGGCCCTGGCCGCCGCCATCGCCGCGGGGGAACCCGCGACGGTCCTGGGTGAGGCCGCCGGGACGGCGACCGCGGCCGCCGCCGCGGCCGAGACCTCCGCCGACGCGAGTGCCGCCGCGGCCGCCACCTCCGTCGCCGCCGCCCAGGCCGCCGTCACCTCGTGTGCGGCGGCCTGAGATGCGCACTGTCCGGACCGTTCCGGCCGTCGTGGGGGCGATCGTCCTGACCGCGACCGCCGCCGCCCTCGCCCCGTCCACCGCACAGGCCGTCGTGGCCTGCGACGAGGGGGCGCTGGTGGCCGCCGTGAACGCCGCCAACACGGCCGGCGGCGGCGATGTCGTCCTCGCCGCCAACTGCACGTACACGATCACCTCACCCCACAGCAGTGACGGCGACGGCCCGAACGCCCTCCCGGTGATCACCACCGCCATCACCCTGACCGGTGACACGGACACGATCACCCGCTCGTCGACGCCGGGTACACCGGCCTTCCGCATCGCCAAGGTCTCCGCCGGCGGCAGTCTGACCCTCAAGGGCAAGGTCACCCTGCGCAACGGCCGCGCCGCCACGGACGGCGGTGGCATCCTCAACCACGGAGCCGTGACCCTCACCGCCAGCGCGCTCACCGGCAACACCGCCGCAGGCCGGGGCGGCGCCCTCGCCAACGCCGACACCGCGGCCCCCGCCAAGGGCCCGGCCGCGACCTTCACCGACAGCACCGTGTCCGGCAACAGGGCCACCGGCCGGGGCGGCGGTGTCTACAACGGCCTGCGCGGCTCGCTGACCACCACCGGCAGCGCCGTCAACGGCAACAGCTCCGGGGCCCAGGGAGGGGGGATCGCCGCGGTCGACGCGACCTCGACCACCCTCACCAGCACCTCGGTCAGCGCCAACAGCGCCATCAACGCGGCAGGTGTCTACCGCCGGAACGGGGAGATGACCCTCACCACCTCGCCCGTCAGCGGCAACGTCCCCGACAACTGTGTCGGCAGCGCCCCCGCCGTCCCCGACTGCGTCGCCTGACCTCCTCCGAAGGCACCCGCGTCGCCCGAGCCACAGGCCCGGGCGACGCCGGTGCGACTACCGGAACCAACCGGTCCAGACGCCGTTCCTCCCGCGGGTGTTGTACCAGAGCTTGCCGTCCGTGCCGGTCGTGACCAGCTGCAGCACGTACCCGTCCTCGGAGGCGACGGACACCCCACCGGTCACCCGCCCGCCCATCGAGACCCACGGGCCCCACTGCCGCGTGCCCGGACCGGTCCACGTACTCCACACCGCGAAGTCGGTGCCGACCGCGAAGACCTGCTCCACCTTGTCCGGGAAGTGGACGTACCAGGGGGAGCCCCACCTGCCGCCGCACAGGTACGGGCCGCCGAGCGTGGGATCGGTGCGCGGCCCCTCCGTGGAGCAGCGCTCCCACACCGAGTTGAAGGCCTGGGCCGACGTGGCCGTACCCACCGTTCCGGCCAGCGCCAACCCGACGACCACCGCCGCCGAGGCCACCGCCCTCCCGAACCTCCCCGTCCTCGTCGTCCTCGTCGTCCTCGCCATCGCTGCCATCTCCGCCTCCGAACACTCCGCCCTGCCGGGCGGCAGGCGCGCGGGAGGACCGACCGCCCGACGTCACGGACGGCCGCGGCGCCCCACCCACGAGGCGCCCGTCCTCCCGCACACCTCACCCCGGGCGGGCACCCGCCACCACCCCGACCGACCGGTAACAGCCTTACGGCCGGAGCGAGTTGCCCGCACAACACCGGCGGTCCGGCCCCGACGGGCACGGACCGGACCGCCGGGGGCGCGGTCCGGACCGGGCAACCCGATCGCTCACGTCCGACCGGCGCCTGCGATACTCGGCGCGACTTCACCCAGAGGAGACATTCCCCATGCGCCTGCGTCACGCCTTCGGGCTGACCGTCGTCGCGGCCACCGCCGTACTCGGCCTGTCCGTCCCGGCCGTCGCCGGACCGGCGGCCGCCGTGACCACCTTCCACACCGAACAGCGCGTCCAGGCACAGGCGCGGACCGCCCTCGCCGGGGTGCCCGCCCAGCTCCGGACCGGCGTCGATCCCAGGACCGCCGTGCTCCAACCCGGTGAGCGGGTACAGGTGCTGGGCACCAACGAGACCTCCCTCCTGAACAGCGGCGCCCACTACGGCTACGGGGTCTGGGCCACGTTCTCCACACTGGCCGCCACCAACCGGCCCTTCGCCGAGAGCGCCGTCACCTCGACCGCGATCGGCACCACCACCGACAGCGTGGTCCACAACGTGGCCGCCGCGGGCAACCGGGTCTTCATCGCCGACCGGCGCATGTCGGACGGCCGCTGGTCCTCGTGGGGCGAGATCACCTCGCCCGCCGTCGCCGGGCCGCTGCCCGGCGCCCCCCAGCAGGTCGCCACCGCCGTCATGGGCCGCAAGCTGCACGTCCTCGCCCTCGTCGACGGTGACGTCTACCAGGCCACCGGCGACTGGGGCGCCGGCAGCTGGTCCGGCTGGGGCAACGTCAGCTCGGCCGCCGACCTGCCCCTCTCCACCCGGGTCACGGCCGCCGTCACCGGGAACTCCCTGCACGTCGTGAGCCTCGGTCTCGACGACGGGGTCTACGTCGCGGACGGCAACTACGACCGCGGCACCTGGAGCTCCGGCGAGCCCACCTCCGTGATCGGCCTGCCCTCCGCCATAGCGATCAGCGAGCTCTCCGCCGCCGCGATCGGCAGCAAGCTGCACGTCATCGCCGTGACCGACGAGCGCCTGTACCAGGCCACCGGCGACTACGCCGCCGGCTACTGGGCGGGCTGGCACGACCTGACCACCGCCGCCGGGCCGCTCGGCCCGATCGACGACGTCTCCGCCGTCGCCATCGGCAACAAGCTCCACCTGTACGCCCTCTCCCGGCGCTGGATGTACAACGCCACCGGCGACTACGACCGCAGCGCCTGGTCCGGCTGGGGCAACGTCACCACCGCCGTCGGGGCCCCCGGCCTCACCGGCCTCTCGGTCGCCGCCGCCTGACGGCACACAGGCACCACCCGTGAGCCCCCGGCCGAGCACCCTCGGCCGGGGGCTCACGGGCTTTCCGGGGGGAAAGTGAACGATTCGGGCCAGCAAGATCACGACCGTACGACGATCGGATTTACGGTCGCCCACAGAGCATCAGCCCTGCCATACTCGGGCCGATCTTCACCGACCCTGCCCGAAGCGCGCCCAGGACCTACGCGTGCAGGCCCGTCGGTGAACGCACCGTCACATCCTGAAGGGGGAGGCACCACGTGCGTCTGCGTCACGTCCTCGGACTGACTGTCGCCACGGCCAGCGCCGCACTCGGACTGCCGGGACCGGCCACCGCGGCCCCGGCCGCCACCGCGACCACGCTCCACGTCAACGAGCTTTCCAGAGACTGCGCGGACCAGGGCGCCGGCGCCGGAACCGTCGCGCGGCCGTTCTGCACCGTCTCCGCTGCGGCCGCCGTCGTCGAGCCCGGGCAGACCGTCCGGGTCTGGCCGGGCGACTACCCGGAGGAGGTCCGGATCACCCGCTCCGGCACCCCGGAACAGCCGATCACCTTCCTCGGCGGTCCCGTCGACACCGCGCCCTTCCACAACGCGCCGGCCGTCCGCGGACCGGCGGACCGCAGCTCCTTCGTCCTGACCGGCGTGCACGACGTCACGATCCGGGGCTTCCGGACGTTCGCCCCGCGCGGCGTGCAGGTCCTCGGCTCGACACGGGTGGTCATCGACCAGAACTGGTACGACCGCTCGGGCTACCAGCAGTCCCTCCACATCGGCGAGGGCAGCGACCACGTCACGGTCAGCCGGAACTCCTTCAACCACGGATACGGCCTCGTCGTCGACGGCGCCGCCCACCACGTCCTGGTGACCGGCAACGACTTCAGCCGGACCAGCACCACCGGCGTCACCGCCACCGGCGTGGCCGACCTGGCCGTCACCAACAACACCTTCGCGCTCACCTGCTTCGGCAGCGTCCTGCTGGACGGCGACTCGCCGCGGGCCGTGGTGAAGAACAACATCGCGGTCGACGGGAACGCGAAGAGCGGCCAGGCCGACCGTCCGTACTGCTCGCCCTTCGGCGACGACCAGGCCCAGATCACCGTCTCGGCCGCGGCCGCCCCGACCGCGAGCGTCGACTACAACGTCGTCCACGCGAAGTCCGGCTCGCAGCCCTACAAGTGGGCCGGCACCCGCTACGCGTCCCCGGCCGCGTTCGCCGCCGCCACCGGGCAGGGCACGCACGACCTGGACCTCGACATCGAGTACTCCGCGATGACCCCGGACCGCCCGTTCAACCGGCTGACCCCGGCCGCCGCCGGCGCGATCGACTCCGCCGACCCGACCGCCCCCGGCGTCGGCACCGACCTGTTCGGCCAGCCCGCCCTCGACCACCCCGACGTCGCCAACACCGGGACCGGCACCCGCGACCGCGGCGCCCACGAGCTCGGCGGCATGGTCGGCGAGACCCGTCTGGAGATCACCGGCGAGGGCGTCACCACCCCGAAGGGACCGGTGCCCTTCACCGTCGTCGCCCAGCTCGGCTTCGACAACTCCTGGAACCTCGGCCCGGGTGCCTACCTCGTCGACTTCGGGGACGGCAGCGAGCCGGTCCGCACGACGGACGCCACCGTGCGGCACACCTACACCTCGACCGGCTTCCACCTGGTGACCGCCACGGCCGTCGACGCCGCGGGCGGCCGGGCCGCGGCGGCCATCTCGACGATCCAGGCGAACCCGGACTTCCCGCTGCTCGCCAGCTTCAACGCCAAGAACGCGGGCTGGCCGTACACCTACGAGTTCGAGCTCAGCGGGATGTCGCCCTACGCCCTGGTCGACGGCACGATCGACTTCGGCGACGGCAACACCGCCGTGGTGTACTCGGACACCGACCGCGTCACGCACAGCTACGCGGCGGCGGGCACCTACACCGTGACCTTCACGGCGCGCGACGAGGCCCGGCAGCGGGCCGTCAGCAGGGAGCTCCAGGTCACCGAGACCCCCTCGCTCGCCGTGCTCAAGCCCGGTGAGCGGGTGCAGGTGCTGGCCACCGGCTACTCCTCGCTGCTGAACAGCGGCGCGCACTACGGCTACGGCGTCTGGGCGCCGTTCACCCCCGTCCCCGCCGACGGGCGGCCGTTCCCCGAGAACGCCGTCACCTCGACCGCGGTCGGCAGCACCGACGACGGCGTGGTCCACAACGTGGTCGCGGCCGCCGGCCGGATCCACATCACCGACCGGTCCATGGCGGACGGCAGTTGGAGCCGCTGGGGCGAGGTGACCGCGGGCTACGCGGCCGGGCCGCTGCCCGGCGCTCCCCAGCAGGTCGCCGTCGCCGCCATGGGCCGCAAGCTGCACGTCCTCGCCCTCGTCGGCGGCAGGGTCTACCAGGCCACCGGCGACTGGAACTCCGGCACCTGGTCCGGCTGGGGCGACGTGACCTCGGCCTCCGGGCTGCACGGTGCCGCGCGGATCACCGCCGCCCGCAACGGCAACTCCCTGCACGTCGTGGCCCTCGGCACCGACGGCCGGGTCTACGACGCCGAAGGCAACTACGACCGCGGCGCCTGGAGCTCCGGCGACGTGACCTCGGCACTCGGCCTGCCCTCCGGCGGGCCCGTCACCCAGCTGTCGGCCGCGTCCATCGGCAGCACCCTGCACGTCGTGGCCACGGCCGGCGGCCGGCTCCACCAGGCCAGCGGTGACTACGCCGCCGGCCGCTGGTCCGGCTGGGGCGACGTCACCGCCGCCACCGGCGACCGCGGCTCCGTCGAGCGGGTCTCGGCCGTGGCCATCGGCAACCGGCTGCACCTCTACACCGTCGTCGGCGGCTTCCTGTACAGCGCCACCGGCGACTACGACCGAGGTGCCTGGTCGGAGTGGGCCAGCGTGAGCGCCGCCGTCGGCGCGCCCACGCTCGGCGAGCTCGCGGTCACCGCCTCCTGACACCGCTCCACGGACAGGACGGAGGGCCCCGGGCCCCCGCCCGCCAGGCCCCAGGGAACGACCGCTGCCCCTCACCGTGGTGAGGGGCAGCGGTCGTTCCCTGGCCCGCCCCGCCCGCCCTGGGGCCTGTCCGGCCCGGCCCGGACAGCAGAACGGCCGGTCGATCCGACGTGAAGTCGGTTCGACCGGCCGTTCCGGGTCGGTTGACCAATGTGCGCGAGGGGGGAGTTGAACCCCCACGCCCTTTCGGGCACTGGAACCTGAATCCAGCGCGTCTGCCTATTCCGCCACCCGCGCATCTGGGTGATGGGTAAACCATAGCCCATGCGCAGGGGTGCTTCGAACCAATTCGGCGAGGCGTGCCAGGTCAGCGCCCGACGCGCGCCACGATCCAGTCGATCAGGCCGCCGGAGATGTGGCTGTGCTCGTGGTTGTCCGTGTCGAAAGCGACCTCGTCCAGGTGACCGTTCTCGAGGTCGGCGTCGGTGATGGACAGCGTCGGGGCGACGTCCCACTTCACCGGGTCGAAGGCCAGCGCCGCCGCGCTGACCGACGGCACGAACGTCCCGCTGCGGAAGTCGTCGGAGATCTTCGCCTTCAGCGCGTCCGCGACCTTGCCGAAGGAGTCCAGCGTGCCGCCGGGCGCCCCGTCCAGCGCCGGGACGTCGGTGGTCGTGCTGCGGCGGACCGCCAGGCCCAGGTGCATGCCGCCGATCTTCTGCTTCTCGCCCCTCTCGGCCTGGAACCGGGCCGTCGCGCTGGCGATCAGGGCCTGCCAGTCGAACGCCACCTCGCCCGCCGGCAGCGGGAGGCCGACCCCGTCGCGCCGGCCGTTGGAGACCCCGAGCTTGAGCGGGACGGCCGGGAAGTCGCCGAACCGCCGGAGGTCCTCCAGGAACTCCTTGCGCAGCGGGCTGGACGTCGCCACCGGTCCCGAGTACTTGGAGTTCTCCACCCAGGCCCAGAGCAGCTGCTGGGCGGCAGGGCTGCGGATCAGGTCGGCCTGCTTGACCCCGCCGGGGCCGGCCGGGGTGACGTCCTCGAAGAAGTACGCCAGCTGCTGGAGGATCAGCGGGATCCAGGCGCCGTTGTGCGGCGTGTCGTAGGAGAGGTACGTCCCGGTCTGGTGATCCACCTTCTGGGTCTCCAGCTTGGCGAGCGCGAAGCGGGTGATCATGCCGCCCATGCTCACCCCTCCGACGGTGAGCCGCTCGTCGCCGACGCGCTCCGCGATCACCCGGAGGATGCCGTCGATCGCGACCTCGGCGTTGGCCTGGATGTAGGTGTGCCGCTCCTCGAAGCCGAGGAGGACCACGTCGATGCCCTGGCCGAGCAGTTGGTCGAAGAGGCCCTGCTTGCCGTCGTACGGGGTGTTGAAGTACGCGAAGAGGCCGGGAAGGTCACTCGGGCCGTAGTTGAAACCGTCCGCGAAGACGAACGGCCGGCGCAGGCCGATCTTCGGGTTGGCGTAGTAGACCGCGGCCTTGCCCCGGGCGGTCCGGTCCTTGTACGTGCCGCTCAGATCCCAGACCACGTCGGCCTCCCGGCCGCCGCCCTCCGAGCGCTCCAGCGCACCGGCGAACCACACCTCGGGCGAGAGGGTGGCGGCAAGCTCCGCCACCTCTGCCGAACCGGGCTCCGCCTGCCCCTCCTTGAGTGCGAGGGCTACGTCGATCCTGGATTCCTGTGCCATGGCTACCGCCTCAGTCCGATCCAATGGAGATCATCCGCATACGATGGGCGACTGTAACGGCTCGATCACACAGCGCACCAGGACATGACCGGTACTGGTCGAAAAGCGATCCGAACGGACCGATCGGGAGCGGAAATCGCCGCTTCGGAGGGAGGCGGGGGCGAGCCGGCCGGAGTCCGGCGCTCCCCCGGGGCCACCCCCGAAGCGGGGTTCGGCCCAGCCCCCCGCCCCCTGGCCGATGACGCGCCCGGCGGGTCCGGCGGCCCCGGCGGCCCCGGCCGCGCGCGTCCGGCGGACGGCCGGGCACCCACTTCCACCGACCGGCGACTCCGACCTAACGTTGCGTCATGCAGCGGGTACGGATCGATCGTTCGGACCCGGACGTGCTCGACCTCGTCCTCTGGGAGCGCGGCGGCTCCCTCCGCTACGCGTTCACGACCTCGCTCGGGTCGGCGCTGGCCGTACCCGCACTGTTCCTCGTCGGCGCGCTCGCCTCCGGCCCCGTGGCGGTCCTCATGCTCCTCACCGGCACGGGATGGGGGCCGGTCTGGTCGGTGGCCGCCCTCATCGGTGGCGCGGCGGCGGTCGCCGGGTGGGCGTTCCTCACCCGCAGCGCCTTCCACGAGGTGCACCGGCTCCGCTTCGCCCCCGCGGACGGGCCGGCCACGGTCACCCTCGTCCGGGGTGCACGGGTCGGACGCCCCATGCCCGTCACCGAACTGCGGCGGATCCGGATCGACCGCTCCACCGAGGCACCCCACGGGGGCGACCCGCGCCCGGCCGCCCTCACCGTCACCCTGACCGCACAGTTCGCCCGCCACCGGCTGGCACCCAAGTCGCTCCCGCCGGACACCGACGCCGACGCCCTGCACCGGGAGCTGCGCGAGGCGCTCTCCCCCGCGGTCCCGGTGGAACTGCGGATCCGGCACCGCCCGCACCCCGAGCCCGCACCGCCCGGCGGGCCGCCCGACGCGCCACTCGACGTGCCGCCCGGCCTGTCCCCGGCTGCCCGGCCGGGACCCGCACCACCGCCGCCGTCGGCGCGTGCACGACGACGCCCGGACGCGCGGCGGGGCGCCCGTGGCCGCAGCCGCCCGGCCCGCGACTGACGCCGGGGCCCGGCCCGGGGACCGGAGCCCCTTCCCGGCAGGTCACTTGCCGGCTGCGGCCGCCAGGGTGGCGCGCCACAGCGGGCTGTCCACGTAGTGGTTGTCGTACAGCTCGGAGGAGTCCTTGATCTCCTGCGGGCTCGCCTCGCCGCGCATCACCCGGCCGAGCAGCCGCAGGTAGTCGAAGCGGGGCATGCCCGGCGTGAACACGAAGAGCACGTCGGCCGCGGAGCCGGGTGCGGCGGCGAAGGCGTGCGGGGCGTGCGGGGGGACGAGCAGGAAGTCACCCGCGCCGAGGGTCTCCACCGTGTCCTCGACCAGCACCTGGAGCGCACCGCCGATGACGAAGAACAGCTCGGAGGCCCGGGTGTGGAAGTGGGCCGGGGCGCCGACGGCCCCCTCGGCGAAGGAGGAACGGTAGCTGGTGATCGGGCTGCCGTCGGTCCCGCAGTCGGCGAGCAGGGTCATGACGCTGCTCGGGTCGCTGGTGGTCTCGGCGGTGGCGGCGCGGGTCAGCAGCGGCTTCAGCGGGCTGGCGGTCATGGTGGTGCTCCCCCGGATCGGGCGGTCCCGGCTCCCTGCCGCGACCTCGTGATGATCACTCTAAGGTCGGATGCGACCAGGAGCATGGTGCATTCAGCCGTCGGAATCATGGGTCAATTCGCGTCCAGGGAGATCGCGTTCTTCGCCCGCTCGACCGACTCCTCGGACGCCGGGCCGCCCGGGTTCTCGGTGGCGAGCGCCTGGTTGAGGTCGACGAACGGGCGCATCCGCCGCTCGTAACGGTCGAAGGCCGGGGCGTGCCCCTCCCCGGCCGCACGGGCCCGGCCGAGTTCGTCGGCCAGCAGGTGGGCGCCGACCAGGGCGAGGCCGGTCCCCTGGCCCGACAGCGGCGAGGCGCAGTACCCGGCGTCCCCGAGCAGGACCGCGCGGCCCGCGGACCAGCGGTCCAGGTGGATCTGCGCCATCGCGTCGGCGTAGAAGCCGGTCGAACGGTGCAGCGCCGCCAGCAGCCGGGGCGTCTCCCAGCGGAGTTCCGCCATCCGCTCCGCGACCAGCGTCCGCGCCGCATCGCCGTCCCGCTCGACGGCCTCCTCGCTCCTCCAGCCGAAGGTGACCCGCAACTCCCGGTTGTCGCGCACGGGGTAGACGCCGTAGCCGGCTTCCCCGTCGCGGTGCCAGACCTGCCAGTCCTCCAGGCCGAGGAAGTTGTCGGCCTCGAAGATCGCGACGTGGGTGCCGAGCGGATGCAGGAACCGCCCCTCCGGGCCGAAGGCCAGCCGGCGGACCCGCGAGTGGAGTCCGTCCGCGCCGACCACCAGGTCGAAGGTGCGGGGCCGCCCGCGCTCGAAGGCGACGTGGATGCCGTGCTCGTCCTCGCGGAGCGCGGCGATGCTGTCGCCGTGGACGAACTCGGCCTCACCGGAGGCGTGTTCGGCCAGGATCGCGACCAGGTCCTCGCGCAGCAGCTCGACGTCACCGCTGTCCAGACGGCCGCTGCTGTAGGTCGCCTCGGTGGAGCGGTGCACCTCGTTGCCGTCGGCGTCGACGACGGACATGCCGCGCATCCTGGTCCGGACGGCACGGACCTGCTCGCCCAGCCCCATCCGCTCGACCACGTCGAGGGCGACGCCCCGGATGTCGACCGCCTGGCCGCCGGCGCGGGGGCCAGGGGCCAGCTCGACCACCGTCGGGGCGAAGCCGTTGCGGTGCAGCAGGTGGGCGAGCGCGGTGCCGGCGACTCCGCCACCGGAGATGAGGACGGTCTTCACGGGTGCTCCCTGTTCGGCTTCGTACGCTGTAAGCGACCTGAATGTACGACGTAAATTCAGGGCGCCGCAAGCGCCCTCCACGCCGCTTGGGCCCAGTTCTGAGCTAGGACAGAACGGCCGGGACCGCCATCGGCGCTGCTAGGGTCTGAGCTAGTACAGAGCGGCCGCCCCCACGAAAAACCTCACCCGAGGAGCCCTGCCCGTGGCACCGGACACAGCCCCGCCCCCCTTCCGGCGCATCGCCGCCGAACTGCGGCGGCGCATCAGCACCGGGGAGCTCTCGCCCGGCGAGCGGGTGCCCTCGACCCGACGGATCGCCCAGGAGTGGGGCGTCGCCCTCGCCACCGCCACCAAAGCGCTGACCGTGCTGCGCCTGGAGGGCCTGGTGGAGGCTCTCCCCCGGGTCGGCACCGTGGTGGCCACGCCCGCCACGCCCGCCACGCCCTCCGCGACGACCACGGCCACCGGGGCCGACGCACCGGCTCCCACGCGTCCGCACCAGCCCGCTCGGCACCAGCACCCGCAGGAAAGCGAGTTGAGCCGCGAGCGGATCGTCCGGGCCGCCCTCGCCCTGGCCGATGCGGAAGGCCTCCCCGCCCTCTCGATGCGCGCCGTGGCGGCCCGGCTCGGAGTCTCGGCGATGTCCCCGTACCGGTACGTCACCAGCAAGGACGAACTCGTCCTGCTCGCCGCCGACGCCGCGTTCGGCGACGCCTCCTACCCCGCCGAGCCGCCCGCCGGCTGGCGGCCCCGCCTGGAACTGAGCGCCCGCACCCTCTGGGCGCTGTTCCGGCGTCACCCCTGGCTCGCCCAGCTCAGCCCGGTCACCCGGCCGCTGATGCTGCCCAACCTGCTGGCCCACGCCGAGTGGGCGCTCGCCGCACTGGACGGCCACGGCCTGGACCCCACGACGATGATGGACGTCCACGTCCTGCTGTACAGCTACATCGAGGGCATCGCCGTCAACCTGGAGCGCGAGGCACAGGCCCAGTCCTCCACCGGCGTCACCGCCGACCAGTGGACGGACAGCCGGGTCCCCGCCCTCGGCCCGCTCGCCGACTCGGGCCGTTTCCCGGTCTTCACCCGCCTGATGGCGGACCTCGCGAGCGGCTACGACCTGGACCTGGACGCCCTGTTCGAGTTCGGCCTGGCCAACCTCCTGGACGGCCTGACGCCCCGGATCGAGAGCGCCGGAGCCGACCGGGCGGCCCGAATCACCGGTGGCGGCCGGCCCCGGGCCTAGAGCTCCCGGCCCCGGAAGGCGCGGCGGTACTCGCGCGGGGCCACGCCGACCCGGGTGGTGAAGGCGGGGCGCAGCGAGACGGCCGAACCGAAGCCGCAGCGGACGGCGACCGCGTCCACCGGCAGGTCGGTCTCCTCCAGCAGCCGCTGGGCCGTCAGCACCCGCTGTTCCAGCAGCCAGCGCAGCGGCGTGGTCCCGGTGGCGGCGACGAAGCGGCGGGCGAAGGAGCGCTCCGACATCAGGGCGAGTCCGGCCATCCGGCGGACCGTCCACGGGGAGTCCAGCGCGGCCAGGACCTCGGCGCGGGCCCGGACCAGCGGGTCGTCCCCGTCCGCACCGCCGTCCTCCGGGACCGGGGACGGGATGAACTGCGCCTGCCCGCCCGAGCGGAACGGCGCGGTGACCATCGCGCGGGCGATGCTCGCGGCGGCCCGTTCGCCGTGGGCGGCACGGACCAGGTGCAGGCAGAGGTCGATGCCGGCCGCCACCCCCGCCGAGGTCCAGATCTGCCCCTCGCCCGTGAACAGCACCTCGGGCCGGACGTCCACCGCCGGGAAGCGCCGGGCGAGTTCGCCTGCGAGCGCCCAGTGGGTGGTGGCCGGGCGGCCGTCGAGCAGCCCCGCCTCCGCGAGCACGAACGCACCCGCGCAGAGCGAGGCGACGGTGACGCCGCGCTCGTGCGCGGCGCGCAGCGCGGCGGGCACGGCGGGGTCGCGCGGCTCGTACGGCCGCTCCATCCCGGGGACGACGACCAGGTCGCACTCGGCGAGCGCGTCCAGGCCGTGGTCCGGCACCCGCTCCAGGCCGCCGCCGAGCCGCACCCGGGCGCCGGCCGGGCCGCAGACCCGCAGCTCGAAGTCGGGCAGTCCGGGCCGGCTCGGCCGGTTGTCCCAGACCTCCCCGATCACCGCGTAGTCGAAGGCCCGGACGCCGTCGAAGACCAGACACCCCACCGTGCGCACGACCGTCCACCCTCTCCCTGCCGGTTGGCAGGATCATATCGATGGGTGGCCCCACCGCCCCTCACTCCGCCGGGAGGGGCCGCCGCACGATGGACGCATGACGAACACCAGCGCCTTCGACGCCCCGCTCACCATCGCCCCCGACTCCGTCCTCGTGGTCATCGACGTCCAGAAGGGCTTCGAGGACACCGCGTTCTGGGGCGAACGCGACAACCCCGGGGCCGAACGACGGATCGGCGAACTGATCGACGTGTGGCAGGCCACCGGACGGCCGATCGTGACCGTGCAGCACGTCTCCCCCACCGGGCCGCTCGCGGAGGGCACCCCGGGCCACGAGCTGAAGGACTTCGTGGCGGCGGTCGAACCGGACCTGCACATCACCAAGACCGTGAACAGCGCCTTCTACGGCACGCCGGACCTGCACGCCTGGCTCCGGGAGCGGGGCGCGGAGCAGGTCGTCATCGTCGGCATCATCACGAACGTCTGCAACGAGACCACCGCGCGGATGGCCGGCAACCTCGGGTACGACGCGGTCTTCCCGATCGACGCGATGCACGCGTTCGACATGGCCGGGCCCGACGGGGTCACCGTCCCGGCCGCCGAACTGGCCCGGGCCACCGGCGCGGTGCTGCACGCGATGCGGTTCGCCAAGGTGGTCACCGCGGAGTCGGTGGTGACGGCGGCGAGGGCCGGCGGGCCGGTGACCGCCGGGCGGTCCTGACCGCCGCCGTCGGGCACTTCGTCTCCCCGCCGGAAGTTGATCTTCCGGTCGGAGCCGCCGGGTCGCGCGGTTCCGGAGCGACGGCCCACGGCGACGAAGGAATGTGACACGGGTGGACGAGAAAGCACTGCCGGCCGAACTCTTCGAGGCGCACCGGTCCCATCTGCGGGCCGTCGCCTACCGGATGCTCGGCTCGATCAGCGAGGCCGAGGACGCCGTCCAGGACACCTGGCTGCGGTACGACCGGACCGACACCGCCGACGTCGAGAACCTCGGCGGCTGGCTGACCACGGTGGCCGGGCGGATCTGCCTCAACCAGCTCCGGTCGCGCGCCCGGCGGCGCGAGGAGTCCTTCGAGTCGCGGGCCGAGGCGGGTGTCGCCGAGGTGCCCCGGATACCGGACCCGCTGATCGGGCGCGCGGACGCCGTCGACCCCGAACAGGAGGTGCTGCTGGCCGACTCGGTCGGTCTGGCCCTGATGGTCGTGATGGAGTCGCTGTCGCCCGCCGAGCGGGTCGCGTTCGTCCTGCACGACCTGTTCGCGGTGCCGTTCGACGAGATCGCGCCGCTGATCGAGAAGACCGGGGCGGCCACCCGCCAGCTGGCCGGCCGGGCCCGCCGCAAGGTCCAGGGGCAGGCGCCCGCCCCGGACCGGGACCTCGCCCGGCAGCGGGTGGCCGTCGACGCCTTCTTCGCCGCCACCCGGGACGGCGACCTCGACGCGCTGCTCGCCGTCCTCGCCCCGGACGTGGTGCTGCGCGCCGACGGTTCGGCCGGCCGGGACCGCCGGCCGGTGGTCCTCAACGGCGCCCGCACGGTGGCCGGCCAGGCGGTCATGTTCCGCAGCCTCTCGCCGTACGCGCGCCCGGCGCTCGTCAACGGCGCGGCGGGGGTCGTGGTGGTCGGTGCCAACGGACGGCCGGTCTCGATCATGGCCTTCACGGTGGTCGGCGGCACGATCACGGCCATCGACGTGCTGAGCGACCCGGAGCGGCTCGCCGTGCTGGACCTGGCGGCGTTCGGCGCGTAGGGCCGACGGCGTCCGGGCGGCGGACGGCCGCCCCCGCCCGGGGAAGTCCGGTGCGAGGGGCGGCCGTCGGCGGTCTGCGGGGCTCAGCCCTTCCTGGAGAGGAAGTCGTAGGCGCCCGCCGCGACGTCGTCCAGGTAGGGGCCGGCCTGGAACTTCGGCTCGCCGGTGTGCTTGCCGACCGAGACGTTGCTGACCAGCACCGGTTGGCCGTCCTTCACCGCCAGCCAGCCGCCGCCGCTGGAACCGCCCGTCATGGTGCAGCCGATGGCGTGCATCGGCGGGCGGCTCGGCTCGTACGACAGCCGGGACGGCCGGCCGCTCTCGCAGCGGTTGAGCTCCATGCCGTCGAACGGCGCGGCCGCCGGGTAGCCGTACTCGGAGATGGTCAGCTGCTCTCGCGGGGCGTTGAACCAGACCGGCACCGCGCCGCCGACCGTCTCCTCCAGCGACTTGGCGCCGTCGGCGGGCTTCACCCGGATGATCGCGAAGTCGTAGTGGGTCGCCGGGTCGCCGCCCTTGCCGCCCTCCGCCTTCCACTGCGGGGAGGTCACCGCCTGGGTGGCGTTCCAGATGCCGAACGGCGCGTACTGGGACTCGTCCGCCTGCTTGCCCCCGCTCAGCGCACCGTTGCTGTTGAACGCCGGTATGAAGGAGAGGTTGCTGAAGAACGCGCCGCCCCGGCCCTGGTGGACGCAGTGGCCGGCGGTCCAGACCAGGTTGCTCCTGCCGGGGTGGGCCGGGTCGGCGACCACGGTGGCGGAGCACTGGAAGTGGTTGAGCCCGCCGGCGGCGGCCGCGCCGCTGCCCGGCTCGTCGGCGAACAGCTTCCCGTGCACGCCGAGCTTGGTGTACGGGTGCGGGAGGGGCTGGGCGTTGACCGTCTTGGGCAGCGGGTCGTTGCCGTTGTCGGCCGGCTGGGCCGGCTGGGAGGGCTTCGCGGGCTGGGACGGCTGTCCCGGCTGGGCGGGGGCCTGCGTCGGCTGGCCGGCGGGCGGCTGGGCCGGCGGCGCCGGGGCCTGCGAGGCCGGCTGCTGGGTGCTGGACGGCTTCGGCGCCGCCGGGGTGGTCGGGTGCCCCGGCTGGGTGGGCTGGCCGGCCGGCGGCTTGGTGCCCGGTGCGGACGGCACGGACGGCGCCCCCGGCGCCGTCGGCTGGGCCGGGGCCTGCGTCGGCGGGGCGGGCTGCGTGGGCTGGGCGGGCGGCTGGGCCGGCGGTGCGGTGGGCGGCGCCGGCGGCGCGATCGGCTCGTCGGGCTTGGCCTTGAGCAGCTTGTCCAAGGTCCAGAAGCCCTTGGCGGCGGCCGGGAGGGCGTAGTCCTTCGCCCACTTCTCCCAGTCGTCGAACTTCCACTTCTTCAGCTCGTCCAGATTGGCCGGCAGTCCGAGGTTCGGCTGCGCGCCGGCTGTGACGGCGACGTCGGCCGAGCTGTTCTCCGGACCGCAGGCCGCGGTGGTGAGCAGGGTCAGCGCGAGAACGGACGCCCCCAGCGCACTCCCCGCGGTGCGAACGGAGCGACGGGCATTTCTACCTGACGATGACATGAACTTCTGATCCCCCTGTGTGAAAACGCACGGCGCCGCCGTAACGGCGCCGACGGTGCGCGGGGGAGTATTCCACTGACCGTCAGCGAGGCGTCCACCCGCCCCGTCGACGGCGGGAACGGCGGGAACGGCGGGGACCGCGCGGACGGCGGGAACGGCGGGTCGCGGCCGGAGACCGTCAGCGACCGACCGCACCGTCCAACTGCTCGCGGAGGATGTCGGCGTGCCCGGCGTGCCGTCCGGTCTCCTCGATCATGTGCACCAGCAGCCAACGCATCGACGGCGCCTCGCCGTCGGGCCGCAGCGACCGCGCCCCGGGGCGGTCCAGCTCCGCCGCCGCACCGATCACCGCGTTCGCCCGGACGATCGCCTCCCGGTACGCGGCCACCGACTCCGCCACCGTCTCGTCGCCGGGCGAGAGCGCTTCGTCGTCCCACAGCTCGACGTCGTCACCCCGGTACGCCCAGAGGAACCAGTTCAGTTCGACGGCGGTGAGGTGGCGCACCAGCCAGAGCAGGCTGGTCCCGGACGCCACCCCGGGCCGCCGGGCGTCCTCGTCGGACAGGCCGTCCGTCTTGGCGATCACGCAGGCGCGCAGGTAGTCCAGGAAGGTGAGCAGCGTGGTGTGCTCGTCGGCGTCGACCCCCGGCGGGCGCAGGTCGGCCCGCCCGCCCGCACGGCCCTCGTCCGCCGGCCTCCCGGTCGCCACGTCCCCGGTCGCCACCCCGCCGATCGCGGAATCGCCGGTCACGGAATCGTCGCTCGCGCCGCCATCGGCCACGGTGGTCTCGGTCACGCCCGCCACCCTAACCACGGGCACCGGCCCGACGGCCCCGGCGGAGCCGACCGGTCCTCACCAGCCCTGGCCGTGGAGCCAGTCGGCGAGGTGACGGGCGCAGGTGTCGACGGACTCGCGCCAGGTGTGGGCGGCACCGTCGCCGGCCTCGTCGCTCACGTGCTTGACCAGGCGGACCGGGACGCCGGCGCGGTGGGCCACGGTCGCGACGGCGTAGCCCTCCATGTCGACCAGGTCGGCGTGCTCGGCCAGCCGGTCACGGGCGGCCGGGTCCGAGACGAAGAGGTCGCCGGTGGCCAGCACCGGGCCGTCGCCCTTGCCGACGACCAGGGGGGCGCCGTACGTCCGGCCGGTCAGTGCGAACAGGGCGGGGGTGTCGATGTCGTGCTGAATCACCTGGGTGACGGTGTGGGTGCCCTCCCAGCCGGGGCGCAGGGCTCCGGCGGTACCGAGGTTGACCACCTCGGAGGGGTGGGTCTCCCGGGCGAGGACGGTGGCCAGTGCGGCGGCCGCGTTGAGCTTGCCGATGCCGGTTAGCAGGACCGGGAGCCGGTCGCCGAGGTGGGCGGCCTCCTCCCGGACGGCGACGACGAGCAGCGGACGGTCGGCGGAGATCGTTCCCAGAAGACGCATGCCGCCATCGTACGGAGCGGCCGCCCCCGTCACCGGACCGGCACAAGCGGACCCCAGCCCTCCGACTGTCCGGGGAACCGCATAGGGTGCTTCCCGCGTCGACCCGATCGCCGCCCGCCCCGACACCCTGGGGGCCCGGGGCCCGGGAGACACCCGGTCCGGCGGCGCGCAGCGGTGCGGAGAAGCTCAAGATCGGCGCAACTCGGGTGTGGCCGCGGGGAGTGACGGCCATACTGCTGGCAACGGCCGGGTCCCGAATGCGGGTGCGGGCCACAGGGGAGGGTGAGGCTGGTGGCGACACCGGTTCGTACGAAGGGGTCGGGCGCGCTCGCACCGGGGCGGCCCGACGGTTCATCAGCGGTCGCGCCGGGGCGCGGCGGCCCGGGCCCGGTGGCCGTGGCGACCGGGCCGATCGCCCGGCTGGGGCAGGCCACCCGGACGGCCCCGGGCCGGCTGCGGCTGGCCGGGGCGCTGCTGGCGGTACTGACCCTGGCGTTCGGCGCGCTCACCGCCGCCCAGCTGAACTCCCGGGCGCAGGCCGCGAAGCGGGTCGTCGGGTACAGCCAGCCGCTCAGCCAGGCGGCCGCCGACATCCATCTCTCGCTGGCCGACGCGGACACCACCGCGGCGACCGGCTTCCTGCTGGCGGGCGCCGAGCCGAGGGCCGTCCGGGCCCGTTACGAGCAGGACCTCAGGACGGCGTCCCAGCTGATCTCCGAGGCGGCGGCCCGGACCACCACCTCCTCCCCCGCGCAGGAGTGGCTCTCCACCCTCAACCAGCAGGTCCCGGTGTACGCGGGGCTGGTGGAGAACGCGCGGGCCGAGAACCGGCAGGGATTCCCGCTCGGCGGCGCCTACCTGCGGTACGCCTCCGAGCAGATGCGCACCGGGCTGCTGCCGGCCGCCGAGAAGCTCATCGCGGCCGAGAACGAGGCGCTGGCCGACGACCTCGCGGACGCCCGGGCCACCCCGTGGGCCGGGTACCTGCTGGGTGTGATCGTGCTGACGGCGCTGGTCTGGGTGCAGATGGCGCTGTTCCGGCGGACCAACCGGGTGTTCAACCCGGGGCTGCTGGCGGCGACCGCCGCCGTGCTGGCCGGGGTGCTCTGGCTGACCGTGGCCGCGACCGGCGCCGGCTCCACGCTCCGGCGCGCGGAGCGCGAGGGCGCGGCGCCCCTGCGGGTGCTCAACTCCGCCCGGGTGGACGTACTGACCGCCCGGCTGGCGGAGAACCTGCACCTGGTGGCGCGCGGTTCCAGCGCCAAGTACGCCGAGCTCTGGTCGAAGACCTCCGGGCACCTGGTCGCGACCGACCCCCAGCCAGGCACCGCGCCGACCGGCACGCTGGTGGAGGCGCAGACGCTGGCACCGCCGGAGGCCCGGGGAGCGCTCGACCAGGCGCGGCTCGACTACCAGCAGTGGCGCGAGCGGCACACCGCGGCGAGCGACCTGGAGAACAAGGACGGCGACTACCAGGGCGCCCTGGACGCGACGGTGACGGTCAAGGAGGCGGACGTGCCGAAGACCGCCGACGCCTCGTTCAACGCCGTCGACCAGCAGTTGGCCAGGGCCGCCACCCTGGAGGAGGGCCGGTTCAGGGACGCGGCCCTGGGGGTCGACGGGGACCTGCGCACCGCGGCCGTGGCCGTCGCGGTGCTGGGCCTGCTCGCGGCCGCCGCGGCGGTCCGCGGGCTGGGCCGCCGACTGGCCGAGTACCGGTAGAGGGGGGACGGGAAGATGAGCAGGGCAACGGTACGGGCGGCCCGGACGGCGGTGGCGCTGGCGCTGCTGGCCTCCGGCGCGGCGGTCCTCGGCGGGAGCGGGTCGCCGGGCGCGGCGCCGGCGGGCGGCGCGCCGCTGGAGGTGCAGGCGGCCTCGGCGCCCCGGCAGGAGCAGGCGGGCGCCTGCGACGTGTACAGGAGCGTGCCGCCGAGCGGCGAGGACGGGCCCGCGGTGAAGGCCATCAAGGCCAAGCGCAGCCTGGTCATCGGCATCGACCTGAACAGCTACCGCTGGGGCTCGCGCAACCCGAACACCGGTCAGATCGAGGGCTTCGACATCGACCTCGCCCGGGCGATCGGCACCGCGATCATGGGCGACCCGGAGAGGGTGACGCTCAAGGCGGTCCCGACCGCCGAGCGGATCAAGTTCATCCAGGAGGGCCGGGTCGACCTGATCATCCGCACGATGACGATCACCTGCGAGCGGATGGAGCAGGTGTCCTTCTCGCGGCCGTACTTCACCATGAGCCAGCGGGTGGTGGTGCCCAAGTCGTCCACCGCGAAGAACCTCGACGAGGCGCTGAAGGGCACGACCGCCTGCGCCGCGGCCGGTTCCTCGGCCCTGGAGGAGCTGAAGAACCGCCCGATCAAGGAGCTCGTCACCCCGGAGAACAACCTGGACTGCCTGGTGCTGATGCAGCTGGGCAAGGTCGACGCGACGATGACGGACGACGTCCTGGCGGCCAGTCAGGCGGCCCAGGACCAGACCGTCCGGGTGGTGGACGGCGAGGTCCGGCCGGGCGTGATGGGCATCGCGATGCTGAAGACCAGCACCGACCTGACGGCCCGGGTGAACCAGGTGCTCGGCGACTACCACACGAGCGGCGCCTGGCGCGGCACGTACGACCGCTGGCTCAAGCCGTACCTGCTGAACGACGCCGAGCACTACTGGCCGATGCCGCGGTGACGACCCCGAGGGCCGGGACGGCGGGCTCCCGGGAGGCACCCGCTAGGGTCGGGACGGATCTCGGCGGAGGCCCCGCGGAGCACGGGACGGAGCCGGGGACCGCGGAGCGGCGAAGCACGGAACAGGGAACCACGGAGCAGGCGGAGGAGGAGAGAGGGCGTTGGCGGCTTCTGCTGGCCCGGTGCTGAGCCGGGAGGAGGTGGACCGCGCGCTGGCGCGCCTCGGCGCGGAACGCGACGCGGTCGAGTCCGCGCTGCTCTCCCTCCAGGACCACCCCGGGCTGCGGCTGCTCGACGGCGCCGCGCTGTCCGGGCGGACGCAGGAGCGGTGGTCCGTCGCCGGGCAGGGCCTGCCGATGCTCTGGGCGCTGTTCGACCGCTACTCGGAGGCGCTCGCCTCGGCCCGCGCGGTGCGGGCCCGCAAGGCCCGACCGGGCGGGCCCGAACTCGCCGAACTCAGCGAGCTGCTCACCGGCGACGCGGTGACCGTGCCCGGCGGCGCACCGGACGGCGCGCAACTGCTCGGCGCGCCCGCCCGGCTGGTCGAACGGGTCAGCCTGGACGGGCTGATGACCCGGATGAACTCCTGGTACGCCACCGTGCTGGAGGTGGTCTCCGCCGCGGACGCGGTCTGGACGGCGCTGCCCGCCCGGATCGACCTGCTGCTCGCCGAGCTGCGCCGGGTGCAGACCCTGGCCGGCTCGCTCGGCGTGCACCCCGGCGGCCACCCGCTCGGCGACGACCTGGTCGGGCTGGAGACCGACCTGAACGCGCTGCGGGCCGAGGTGCGCAGCGACCCGCTCGCGCTCTGGCGGCCGGCCCGGGTCCCCGCCCAGCGCGGGACCGTCCCGGACGGCGGCGCGCTGGCCACCCCGTCCGGGGTCGTGGACACCGAGCGGTTCGACCGGGCCGGGCGGGCGCTGGACGGCGTCCGGCTGGAGCTGGAGAACCTGCTGCGGCTGCGCGACGACGCCGAGGAGCGCCTGCAGGGCGTCGGCGAGCTGCTGCAGCGGGCCGACGTCACGCTGGCCGAGGCCCGCCGCGCGCGCGGCGAGGTGCTGGCGAAGATCGCCGCGACCGAGGTGCCCGCCGTCCCGGGCCCGGCCTCGGCGCTGCGCGAACGGATCGTGGTCGCCCTGGAGCTGCGGCAGAACGGGCAGTGGTACCGGCTCGCGCCGCTGCTGGACGCGCTGGAGGACGCGGCCGCCAAGGAACTGGCCCGGGCCCGGCAGTCGCTCACCGAGGTGACCCAGCCGCTGGCCTTCCGGGCCGAACTGCGCGGGCGCCTGGACGCGTACAAGGCGATGGCCGCCCGGCTGCGGGTGGCCGAGGACCCGGAAGTGGTGGAGCGGTACGAGAAGGCGCGCTGGCTGCTCTGGAGCGCGCCCTGCGACCTGCGCGCGGCGGCGGGCGCGGTGGCCCGGTTCCAGCAGTCGCTGCGGCCGGCACAGGGCGAGGCGGCACAGGCGCCGGCCGGCGGGGAGCCGGTCGACGGACAGGCGGCACAGGGACAGGGACTGGGGGGCTGAGGGTGATGGGCGAGACGTGCGTACGGCCGGAGTGCACCGGCAGCGGGACGATCGACACGGACGGCTACTGCGACGAGTGCGGCCTCGCCCCGGCGGGCACCTCCTCCGTCTCCGTGAGGACCGCCACCGGCGCGGCCGTACCGGCCGCGCGGCAGGCCGTCCGGGCCCCGGCGGGCCCGGGCCTGCCGTGCCCCCGCGCCTGTTCCGGGACGATCGACGCCGACGGCTACTGCGACGAGTGCGGCCTCACTCCGCCCGAGGGCTCCGGCGGGACCACCTCCGCGCACTCCCCGACCGGGCGCGCCGTCCTCGACCCGGACACCGGGTCCTCGCGCACCGGCTCGACCCGCACCGGCTCGTCCCGCACCGGCTCGTCCCGTTCGCTGTCCGGACGCTCCCGCTCGCACCGCTCGACCCGGACCGGCAGCGGCCGGTCGGTCTCGGTGCGCAGCAGCCGGGGCAGCGGCACCGTGGGCACCCGCCACCGGCTGGGCGCCGGCCTCGTGACGGTGCCGACCGTCGCCGCGGCCGACCCCGCGCAGGCAGTGCTGGTGAACCCGGAGGTGCCGGAGCGCAAGCGGTTCTGCTCCAAGTGCGACACCCCGGTGGGCCGGGAGCGGAACGGCACGCCGGGCCGCCCGGAGGGGTTCTGCACCAAGTGCGGCACGCCGTACTCGTTCACGCCGAAGCTGCGCCGGGGCGACCTGGTCGGCGGCCAGTACGAGGTGGTGGGCTGCCTGGCGCACGGCGGGCTCGGCTGGATCTACCTGGCGGTGGACCGGCGGGTCAGCGACAAGTGGGTGGTGCTCAAGGGCCTGCTGGACACCGGGGACGAGGACGCGCTGGCGGTGGCCGTCGCCGAGCGCCGGTTCCTGGCCGAGGTGGACCACCCGAGCATCGTCCGCATCATCAACTTCGCCGAGCACCCGGACCTGCGCACCGGCGCGACCGACGGCTACATCGTGATGGAGTACGTCGGCGGCAAGTCGCTCAAGGACATCGCCAACGAGCGCCGCACCCCGGACGGCCGGCGCGAGCCGCTGCCGGTCGAGCAGGCGATCGCGTACGCGCTGGAGGCGCTGCCCGCGCTGGGCTACCTGCACGCCCGCGGGCTGGTCTACTGCGACTTCAAGATCGACAACGCGATCCAGAGCGGCGACACGCTCAAGATCATCGACATGGGCGCCGTCCGCCGCCTCGACGACGACGGCCCGATCTACGGCACCATCGGCTACCAGGCACCGGAGATCGCCACCGACGGCCCCTCCCCCGCCTCCGACCTCTACACGGTGGCCCGCACCCTCGCGGTGCTCAGCTTCGACTTCCAGGGCTACTCCACCGTCCACCGGGACACCCTTCCCGGCCCGGAGTCCGTGCCGGTCTTCGCCGCCTACGAGTCGTACTACCGCTTCCTCGTCCGCGCCACCGACCCGGACCCGGCCCGCCGGTTCGCCTCCGCCGAGGAGATGGCCGACCAGCTCACCGGCGTCCTGCGCGAGGTGCTGGCCCTCCAGGACGGGCGGGCCCGACCCGCGCCCTCCACCCTGTTCGGCCCCGAACTGCGCGTGGTGGACACCGAGCTGGTCGCACCGACGGTCCGGCCCGGCGAACTGCGGCTGGCCGCTCTCGACCCCGCCGCCGCCGCGCTCGCCCTGCCCGTCCCCCGGGTCGACCCGGCCGACCCCAACGCCGGCTTCCTCGCCGCCCTGTTCGCCACCGGCCCGGGGGAGGCGCTGGCCGCGCTGGAGGGCGCGCCCGCCGACTCCGCCGAGCGCCGACTCCGCGAGCTGCGCGCCCTGCTCGAACTCGGCCGGCACACCCGGGCCGTCGAGGCCCTCGCCGCACTGGACCAGGAGTACCCGGACGACTGGCGGGTGGTCTGGTACCGGGGCCTGACCTCGCTGGTCTCCGCCGCGGCCGACCCCGGCGCGCCCGACCACGAGGCGCTGCGCGCCGCCGCCGAGGCCTTCGACGCCGTCTACGACGCCTTTCCCGGCGAGGCCGCCCCCAAGCTGGCCCTCGCCGCCTGCGCCGAACTCCTCGGCGACGGCGGCGACGCGGCCGAGTTCTACCGTCTGGTGTGGAGCACCGACCAGAGCTACCTGAGCGCCGCCTTCGGGCTGGCCCGGGTCCGGCTCGCCGACGAGGACCGGGCCGGCGCCGTCGCCGTCCTGGAGTCCGTGCCGGCCACCTCCAGCCAGTACACCCCCGCCCGGATCGCCGCCGTCCGGGCCCGGCTGCGCGAGCGGCCCGCCACCGACCCGCTCGGCGCCGACCTCGGCGCAAGCTCCGAGCAGCTGACCGCGCTGCGCCTGGACGACCGCCGCCGCGAGGAGCTCGCCGTCGAGGTGCTCGGCGCCGCGCTCGGCTGGGTCACCGCCGGGTCACCCGGCGAGACCGGCGTGGGCCGGACAACCGGCGAGGTCAGCGTGCTGGGACGGCCCGCGGTGGAACGGGAACTGCGGTTCGCCCTGGAGCAGTCATACCGGGTACTCGCCCGGTTGGCCGACCGGGCCGAGAACAGGATCGACATGGTGGAGCGGGCCAACCGCGCCCGCCCCAGGACGTGGGTGTAAGAGATGCCGCAGCAGACCGTGTGCCAGAGCTGTGCCGAGCCGATGGACCCGGGGGACGTCTTCTGCGGCTCCTGCGGGGCGAGCCGCGACGGCCGTCCCGCCCCCGGCGCGATGCCGCCCAGCTGGTCCGCAGCCCGGGACGGTGACGAGGGCCACGCGCCGACCCTGCCCGACACGCCCACCGTCCCGGCGCAGAACTCCCAGGGCGCCAACGGCACGCCGGGCCTCCAGGGCGCCGCGGGTGCACCGGGCGCCGCGGGTGCACCGGGCGCCGCGGCTGCGCACGGCGGACCCGCCTGCGCACACTGCGGGCTCCAGCAGGTCACCGGCGACGGCTACTGCGAGGCCTGCGGCCGCGCCCAGCCGCGCCCCCGCGACCACATGGAGAAGGCGCTCGGCGGCGTCGCCGGGGTCAGCGACCGGGGTGTCCGGCACCACCGCAACGAGGACTCCTTCACCGTCGCCGCCACCTCGCTGCCCGGCGGCGAACCGGTCGTGGTGGCCGTGGTCTGCGACGGCGTCTCCTCCTCCGACCGGCCCGACCAGGCCTCCGAGACCGCCGTCGACGCCGCCTCCGAGTCGCTGCTCAGCTCGCTGGAGGCCGGCCAGGAACCGACCGCGGCCATGCGCCGGGCGATCGCCGAAGCCGCCGCCGCCGTGGCCGCGCTGGCCACCGACGGCACCAAGCCGCTCCGGCCCGACGTCAACGCGCCCGCCTGCACCTACGTCAGCGCGATCGCGACCGGCGGCCGGATCACCATCGGCTGGGTCGGCGACACCCGCGCGTACTGGATCCCGGACGACCGGGTCTCCGCCGAGCCGTTCCGGCTCACCCAGGACGACTCCTGGGCCGCCCGGATGGTCGAGGCCGGGCTGATGGGCGAGGCCGAGGCCTACGCGGACCCGCGCGCCCACGCCATCACCGGCTGGCTCGGCGCCGACGCCGAGGAGGTCGTCCCGCACACCCTCGACTTCACCCCGCACGTTCCCGGCGTGCTGCTGATCTGCACCGACGGACTCTGGAACTACGCCGAGGCCGCCACCGACCTCGCCTACTTCGTCCGTCCGGACGCCCGCACCGAACCGCTCGCCACCGCCCAGACCCTGGTCAAGTTCGCCGTCGCCTCCGGCGGGCACGACAACATCACCGTCGCGGTGATCCCGATCGACCCGCCCCCGGCGGCCGAACCGGCGGAGGGCGAGGACGGCCGGACCGCGACCGCGCTGGACCTTCCGGTGATCACCGCGGCCGGATCCGGGCCGGCGGGCGCGGACGACGAGGACCACGACCCGACCCTGCCGGACATCCCGGTGATCGGCTCCGCCGCCGCTCCGCTGCCCCCGGTCCCGCCCCTCCCCCCGCAGCCGCCGGCCGTCCCCCCGCGCCCGGTCCGGCCCCCGGCGGCCCGCTGAGCCCGGAGGCCGGGACGCCACGCACCGACCGGGCCGGCGGACCGCCGCCACCCGCCACCCCGCTGCACGCCCACCGACCGCCCGCACCATCCGACCATCCGACGGGAGCCACCCGCCCATGGCAACACTGGCCAAGCCGAACCTGCCCAGGTTCGACGTGGAGATCTTCCAGAACGAGTTCCTCGCGGACGGCGCCCGGGAGGTGAACGCCATCGTGACGGTCACCGCGACCGGCGGCGGCACCTCGGGCGGCCGCCCGCTCGGCACCCAGGGCGCCCGCCCGCCCGGCGTCACCGACGCCGGCCCGGGCGGCGCCGGCCCGCAGTCGGCCGCCGTGGTGATCCTGGTGGACTGCTCCGGTTCGATGGACTACCCCGCGAGCAAGCTGCGCGGCGCCCGCGAGGCCACCGCCGCCGCCATCGACACCGTCCGCGACGGCGTCGCCTTCGCCGTGGTCGCCGGCACCCACGAGGCCCGCGACGTCTTCCCCGGCGACGGCACCCTCGCCATCGCCTCGGACGCCACCCGGGCCCGGGCCAAGGAGTCGCTGCGCCGCCTCACCGCGGCCGGCGGCACCGCCATGGGCACCTGGCTGGCCAAGGCCGACCAGCTGTTCCTGACCCGCCGCGACATCGCCATCCGGCACGCCATCCTGCTGACCGACGGCAACAACGAGCACGAGACCGCCGCCGACCTGGAGCGCGCGATCGAGCGGGTCGGCGGCCACTTCACGGCGGACTGCCGGGGCGTCGGCACCGACTGGCGGGTCGACGAGCTGCGCAGGATCTCCTCCGCGCTGCTCGGCACCGTCGACATCGTCGCCGAGCCCTCCGGCCTGGCCGAGGACTTCCGCTCGATGATGGCCGGCGCGATGGGCAAGCAGGTCGCCGACGTCGCGCTGCGGATCTGGACGCCGGCCAACGCGGTCGTCAGGTTCGTCAAGCAGGTCGCCCCCTCGGTCGAGGACCTCACCGAACGCCGCACCGAGGCCGGGCCGCGGGCCGGCGACTACCCGACCGGCTCGTGGGGCGACGAGAGCCGCGACTACCACGTCTGCGTGGAGGTCCCGTCCTCCGCCGTCGGCAACGAGATGCTCGCCGCCCGGATCAGCCTCGTCCTGCCGCCGTCGGTCTCCGGGGGGACGCCGGAGGTGCTGTCGCAGGGCCTGGTCAAGGCGGTCTGGACCGACGACCTCGCCTCGTCGACCCGGATCAGCCCGCAGGTCGCCCACTACACCGGGCAGGCGGAGCTGGCCTCGTCCATCCAGGAGGGGCTGGAGGCGCACCGGGCCGGGGACGTCGACCGGGCCACCGCCAAGCTCGGCGCCGCCGTCCGGATCGCCCACGCGACCGGCAACGAGGGCACCTTCAAGCTGCTGCAGAAGGTGGTGGACGTGGTGGACCCGAAGGAGGGTACCGTTCGGTTCCGTAAGAACGTGAGCGAGGCCGACTCGATGACCCTTGAGACCCGGTCGACCAAGACCGTCCGTGTGAAGAAGTGACCGCCGACGAGCCGACCGGGCCGCAACCCCGGCCGGACACTGCCCCGGCTTGCTGGAATTGAGGGGGGACCTGATGCCGATCTGCCCGAGGGGCCATGAGTCGCAGGCCGAGGACTGGTGCGACTTCTGCGGCTTCCCGATGACGCCGCCGCAGCCGGTACCGCCGCCGCCCGGCACGCTCGCCGGCGCACCCGGCGGCCCGGGGGCGCACGGTGGCCACGGCGCGCCGTACGGCGGTCCGACAGCCCCGCCGGGGGCCGTCCCGCCCGGAGCGGTGCCGCCGTCGAACCCGCGGGGCTTCCCGGACCTCACCGAGGGCCTCGTGGTCTGCCCGATCTGCCGCAGCCCGCAGACCGGGCGGTTCTGCGAGGAGTGCGGGTACGACTACGACCTCTCCGCGCCCCAGCGCGCCCAGCAGCCCTTCGGCGTCCCCGCCCAGGCACCGCCGCCCCCGCCGGCGCCGCTCAACATCCCGGCGGCGTACGGCGGCCCGCCGCAGCCGCCCGCCGCCCCCCAGCCGCCGGCGGCCCCGCCACAGCCAGGCCCGCCCGCCGGGTACGGCTACCCGCCGCCCGCGCACGGGTCGGAGGGCCCCTCCCCCGCCCACGCGGCTCCGCCGTACCAGGAGGCTCCCTACCAGGAGGCGGCCGGGTACCCGGAGTCCCCTTACCGGGAGGCCCCGTACCAGGAGCCCGCGTACCAGGAAGCCGCGTACCAGGAGCCCGTGCACCAGGGCGCGCCGTACCAGGAGCACCAGGGCGCGCCCCCGCAGGGAGCGCCCTATCAGGAGGCCGCCTACCAGGAGGCCCCGCACCAGGGCGCGCCGTACCCCGGCACCGCACCGCGCGAGGACTCCGGCCCGGTCTACGCCCAGCCCGGCCCGACCCGGCGCGGCGACGAGTTCGGCACCTCGTTCCACCTCGCCCCGCCGATGCCCCCGCAGCAGGCCCAGCCGCCGCAGGGGCAGGCCCCCGAGCAGGTCCGCAGCACCTGGTTCGCGGTGGTCGCGGCGGACCGCGAGTACTTCACCGAGATGATGGCCCGCAGCGGCCCCGAGGCGGCCGGCCTGTTCTTCCCGCCGTACTGCCCCGAGCGCCGGATCCCGCTGACCGGGCGCGGCCAGCTGCGGATCGGCCGGCGCAGCCAGCACCGCGGCACCGTGCCGGAGATCGACCTCTCGGTGCCGCCGGAGGACCCGGGGGCCTCGCACCAGCACGCCCTGCTCGCCGAACAGGCGGACGGCAGCTGGGTGCTGGTCGACCAGGACTCCACCAACGGCACCACGGTGAACGGCGGCGGCGAGCCGATCGCCCCGCACACCGCGATCCCGCTGGGCGACGGCGACCGGGTCCACGTCGGCGCCTGGACGACGATCACCCTGCACCGCGCCTGAGCCCCGCCGGCCCGCCCGGGCCGGCAGTCCGGCCACTCGACCGCCCTGGCCGGACGGACGTCACCGTCCGTCCGGCCAGGGCGGTCGGCGTTCATTGTAAAAATGATCATCAAATCAGCCCCGGATCTCTGCCCAAGGCTGCCCCGCGCCCGTACGCTCACTGCCCATGACTGCTGCAATATCCGCCGACGGAATCCGTCAGCGGTACGGGGACGTACAAGCCGTCGACGGGGTGTCACTCACCGTCGAGGCCGGCGAATTCTACGGAATCCTGGGCCCGAACGGCGCCGGGAAGACCACCACGATGGAGATCCTGGAGGGGATCCGCAAGCCCGACGAAGGGCGCGTCGAACTGCTGGGGCTGGCGCCCTGGCCGCGCAACCCGAAGCTGCTGCCGCGCATCGGCGTGCAGTTCCAGGCCTCGGCCTTCTTCACCAAGCTGACGGCCCGCGAGACCATCCGCACCTTCGGCTCCTTCTACGGCGTCGGCCCCAGGCGCGCCGACGCGATGCTGGAGCGGGTCGGCCTGACCGAGTCGGCCGGCGTCATGACCGACAAGATGTCCGGCGGCCAGGCGCAGCGCCTCTCGATCGCCTGCGCGCTGGTCCACGGCCCGGAACTGGTCTTCCTCGACGAACCCACCACCGGCCTCGACCCGCAGGCCCGCCGCAACCTCTGGGACCTGCTGCGGGACATCAACGCCGAGGGCCGCACCGTCGTCCTGACCACCCACTACCTGGACGAGGCCGAGGTGCTCTGCGACCGCGTCTCGGTGATGGACCGCGGGCGGATCCTCCGCACCGGCGCCCCGGCCGCGCTGGTCCGCGAGATCGACGACACCGTCCGGATCAGCGTGGAGTCCGGCCAACTGGCCGTGGACACCGCGCGCGAGCTGTTCACCGCCGCCGGGGCGGAGATCACCTCGCTGGAGGACGACGGCGTCTCGCTCTCCCTCTCCACCCGGCTGCCGGCCCCGGTGCTCGCCGTCCTGGCCGAGCGCAACGCGCTGCGCGGCCTGGAGGTCCGCGGCGCCACCCTGGAGGACGTCTTCCTCCAGCTCACCGGACGGGAGTACCGCGCATGACCACCGAACGCACCGGGTCCGCCGCCGTCCCGGACCAACGGTCCGCCGACCCGGCGGGCACGCCCGCCGGACCGGGCGGGGCGGGCGCACCGGCCGAACGCGAGCGGGTCTCCGCCTTCGCGAGCCTCTCCCGGGTCATGCTGGTCTCGTTCGTCCGCGACCGCACCGCGCTGTTCTTCGTGATGCTCTTCCCGCTGATGTTCCTGCTGCTCTTCGGCACCCTCCTCAAGGGCGCCTCCAGCCCGCACGCCAAGGTGGAGCAGGTCGGCGCGGTCAAGGTCCTGGACGCGGTGCAGGGCGAGGGCCGGGCCGGGCTGGAGAAGGTCCTGACCATCACCCGGGGCGACGACGAGGCCGCCGCGCTGGAGAAGGTCCGCAAGGGCGACCTGGACGCCATGATCAAGGAGGGGCCGGACGGCAGGGTCGTCGTGCGCTACAGCGCCGCCGACCAGGTCCGCGCGGGCTCGGTCCAGGGCATCGTCAACTCCGTCGTCCAGCAGGCCAACCAGGCCGCGTCAGGCCGACCGCCGGCGTACACCCTGGACGCGAGCCAGGTCGAGGACGAGGCGCTGAAGCCGATCCAGTTCCTCACCCCCGGCCTGCTGGGCTGGGCGGTGGCCACCGGCGCGGTGTTCAGCGCCTCGCTGACCCTGGTCGGCTGGCGGCAGAAGAAGGTGCTGCGGCGACTGCGGCTGGCCCCGGTGAGCGCCGGGTCGATCGTGGCCTCCCGGATCGCGGTGTCGGTGGTGACGGCACTGGCCCAGACCGCGATCTTCCTGGTGGTGGCCACCACGCCGTTCTTCGGCCTCCGGCTCACCGGCAACTGGTGGCTGATCATCCCGCTGGTGGTCTGCGCGACCATCGCCTTCATGTCGATCGGTCTGCTGGCCGGCTCGATCGCGAAGACCGAGGAGGCGGCCAACGGCCTCTCGCAGATCATCGTGCTGCCGATGTCGTTCCTGTCCGGCTCGTTCTTCCCGACCGACGACATGCCGGGCTGGCTGAAGGCGATCTCGGAGGCGCTGCCGCTCAAGCACCTGGTCACCGCCGCCCAGTCGGTCCTCTCCCGGGGCGGCGGCGTGACCGACGCGCTGCCGGCGATGGGCGGCCTGCTGCTCTTCGCCGCCGTGCTGACCGGCATCTCGTGGAAGCTCTTCCGCTGGGAGGACTGATCCTCCGGCGCCGGCGCCGCGGCCACCGCCACGGCATCGGCGGCGGGGTCGTACACCTCCGGTCCTGGTCCCCAGGTCCCGGTGTACGGCCCCGCCGCCGTCTGCGACCATGGTCGGGTGAAAGAGATCCGGCGTGGCACGCTCAGCGAGGAGACGTTCTTCGAGCAGGTCGGCGGCGAACCGACCTTCCGGCGGCTGGTCCACCGGTTCTACCAGGGCGTCGCCGGGGACGAGTTGCTGCGGCCGATGTACCCCGAGGAGGACCTCGGTCCGGCCGAGGAGCGGTTCACGCTGTTCCTGATGCAGTACTGGGGCGGCCCGCGCACCTACAGCGACCAGCGTGGCCACCCGCGGCTGCGGATGCGCCACGTGCCGTTCCGGGTGGACCGCGCGGCGCACGACGCCTGGCTCAAGCACATGCGGGTGGCCGTCGACGAACTCGCCCTGCCGGCCGACGCGGAGCGGCAGCTCTGGGACTACCTCACGTACGCCGCCGCCTCGATGATCAACACCGAGGGCTGACCGCACGGCCGACCCGACGGCCCGACCCGGTGGGCCGGGCCGGGTCCGGCGGACGGCCCGACCCGCCTCAGCGGACGGGGCTGAGCCCCAGCCCCGCGCCCGGCGCGGCCGCCGTACGGACCGCCACCGACCCGGCCGGGGCGCTCAGCCTCAGCCAGCCGCCGGCCCGGTGCACGGTGAGCGGGGCGGTCGGGGCCAGGAACCCGATCACGTAGGCCGCGTGGGCGGCGCGCAGCGGCAGTTCGGGCAGCGCCGTGACCGGGCGGGACCAGATCTCGTCGGCCAGCGCGTCCAGCACGGCACGGGTCCGGTGGTGATCCGGGACGGCCTCGCTGCGCTCCCTGAACTCCCGCACCGCGGCCATCAGTTCGGGATACACCCGGGCCGCCTGCGGTTCGCCGACCGGCCGCCAGCCGGTGCGCGGCGGCAGCAGACCTGCCCAGGCCGGGCCGGTGACCGGCCCGGGCAGGGTGACGGTGCCGGCCTCCGTGTCGACGCCGTCCAGGAGCTGCCCGGCCGAGACGGTCAGGTCGACCGGCCCGCCGAGTTCGACCAGCCGCGCGGTCCGCACCGCCAGCGCGCCCGAACCGCCCAGCGGCAGCCGTCCGAAGACGGCCAGCACGCCGCCGCCGGCCCCGGGCCGCGGCACCCCCTGCAACCGGACCGCCGCCGCCCTGTCGAAACGCAGCAGGCGGACCAGGAAGGCGGCCAGGTCGGCGGCCTCCCCGGTGCCGGCGAGGGCGAGGGGGGCGGTACTGATCAACGCTTCAGCTCACATCCGGTAGCGGGGCGGGGTCCTGCGGTCCGCTCAGACCGCCGCGACGGCCGGCTCCTCGTCCATGAAACGCTCCAGGAACCCCCGCTCGACCGGGCTTATCCGGCGGGGCCGGCCCTCGGCCAGGTCGTAGGGGACGACCACGGTCGACGCCCGGACGTAGACCGTCTCGGTGCCGTCCTCGGCGGTGTCCTTGATCTCGTAGCCGACCGTCAGCGAGGCGCCGCCGATCTTGGTGACCCAGGTCTCGACGGTCACCGGCTCGGGCCGGTGGACCAGCGGGCGCTTGTAGTCGATCTCGTGGCGGGCCACCACCGAACCGCCCGCGAACTCCCCCGCACCGGCCGCGGCGGCCTGGGTGAACATGAAGTCGATCCGGGCCTCCTCCAGGTAGCGCAGGAAGACCACGTTGTTGACGTGCCCGAAGGCGTCCATGTCGGACCAGCGCAGCGGACAGGCGTAGATGTGGCGTGCCACGGGTGTTCTCCTCGACGTCCGGTGACCCGGCCGGGCTTCGGTGCCGGTGGGCCGCGGCCCGGCAGGCCGCCCAGGAGGGCGAGTCTGCCGGGCCGTTGTGACGGTTGGGTGTCAGCCTCGGGTCAGCTTCTTGTACGTGGCCCGGTGCGGACGGGCCGCGTCCGCGCCCAGCCGCTCGACCTTGTTCTTCTCGTACGAGTCGAAGTTGCCCTCGAACCAGAACCACTTGCTCTCGCCCTCGTAGGCGAGGATGTGGGTGGCGACCCGGTCCAGGAACCAGCGGTCGTGCGAGATGACCACGGCGCAGCCGGGGAACTCCAGCAGCGCGTTCTCCAGCGAGGAGAGGGTCTCGACGTCGAGGTCGTTGGTCGGCTCGTCGAGGAGCAGCAGGTTGCCGCCCTGCTTCAGGGTGAGCGCCAGGTTGAGGCGGTTGCGCTCACCGCCGGAGAGCACGCCGGCCGGCTTCTGCTGGTCCGGGCCCTTGAAGCCGAACGCCGAGACGTAGGCGCGGGACGGCATCTCGACCTGACCGACGTTGATCCAGTCCAGGCCGTCGGAGACGACCTCCCAGAGCGTCTTCTTCGGGTCGATGTTGGCGCGGCTCTGGTCGACGTAGCTGATCTTGACCGTGTCGCCGACCTTGACCGTGCCGCTGTCCGGGGTCTCCATGTCCTGGAGCATCTTGAACAGGGTGGTCTTGCCGGCGCCGTTCGGGCCGATGATGCCGACGATGCCGTTGCGCGGCAGGGTGAAGCTGAGGCCGTCGATCAGGACCTTCTCACCGAAGGACTTGTTGAGGTTCTCCACCTCGATGACGACGCTGCCCAGACGCGGGCCCGGCGGGATCTGGATCTCCTCGAAGTCCAGCTTCCGCATCTTGTCGGCCTCGGCCGCCATCTCCTCGTAGCGGGCCAGACGCGCCTTGGACTTCGCCTGACGGCCCTTGGCGTTGGAGCGGACCCACTCCAGCTCCTCCTTGAGCCGCTTGGCGCGCTTGGCGTCCTTCTGGCCCTCGACCTTGAGGCGGGACTGCTTGGACTCCAGGTAGGTGGAGTAGTTGCCCTCGTAGCCGATGGCGCGACCGCGGTCGAGCTCCAGGATCCAGCCGGCCACGTTGTCCAGGAAGTACCGGTCGTGGGTGACCGCGACGACGGTGCCCGCGTACTTGGCCAGGTGCTGCTCCAGCCAGTTCACCGACTCGGCGTCCAGGTGGTTGGTGGGCTCGTCGAGGAGCAGCAGGTCGGGGGCCTCCAGCAGCAGCTTGCAGAGCGCGACACGGCGCTTCTCGCCACCGGAGAGCTTGGTGACCGCCCAGTCGCCGGGCGGGCAGCCCAGCGCGTCCATGGCCTGCTCCAGCTGGGCTTCGAGGTCCCAGGCGTTGGCGTGGTCCAGGTCCTCCTGGAGCTTGCCCATCTCGTCCAGCAGCGCGTCCGAGTAGTCGGTCGCCATCAGCTCGGCGATCTCGTTGAAGCGGTTGAGCTTCCCCTTGATCTCCTTGACGCCGTCCTCGACGTTCTCCAGGACGGTCTTGGTCTCGTCGAGCGGCGGCTCCTGGAGCAGCATGCCGACGGTGTACCCGGGCGAGATGAAGGCGTCGCCGTTGGAGGGGTGCTCCAGGCCGGCCATCATCTTCAGCACGGTGGACTTGCCCGCGCCGTTGGGGCCCACGACGCCGATCTTCGCCCCGGGGAGGAAGCTGAGCGTCACGTCGTCAAGGATGACCTTGTCGCCGTGCGCCTTGCGCACCTTGCGCATCGTGTAGATGTATTCCGCCACGTGAGATCGCTCCGGCGTCGTCGGGAGTATTCGGCTTGCAGCGTTCCATTGTGCCGCACCGGCCGGGAGCGCAGAACCGCGCACCGTGCCCCTGGGGGGTATGCGGACGGCCCTCCGTGCACGCGATCCCCGCCGCCGGGGCCCCGAACGCGGACCGGCCCGGCCCCCCGCACACGTGGTGCGGGGGGCCGGGCCGGGGGTCAGCTCCTCGGCGCCTCGGGCGGAGGTGCCCCGGGTAGAGGCGCCCCAGGCAGCAGAGGTGCTTCAGGCAGAGGCGCTTCAGGCGGCGGTGCCACCGTGGCGGCCACGACGGCGCAGCAGGAAGACCGCGGCACCGCCGGCCACGACCAGACCGCCGGCGACGGCGGCGATGATCGGGGTGGCGTCGCTACCGCCGGTCGCGGCCAGGCCACCGGTGGTGCCGGGGGCCGAGCTGGTGACCGCCGGGGCGGGCTGGGCGGCCGCCGTGGTGCTGACGGTCGCCGACGGGGTGGGGGTGGCGCTCTTGGTCGCCGACGGGGTGGTGCTCGGGGCCGGGGTGGTCGGCGCCGGGGTCGACGGCTTGGCCGTCGGGGTGGGGGTCGGCGTGGTCACGCTGACCGTCTTGCAGTCCAGGATGCCCTTGAAGTTCTTGGTGAAGCCGTTCGGGCCGGTGACGGTGATGTCGTAGGCGGTGTCCTCGGCGACCGGGACGACGACGGTCTCGATCTTGCCCGGCTGGACGGTGAGGTCCTTGCCCGGCTTCACCGAGACGGTGGCCGCCTCGTCGCCGCCGTTGGCGACCGACACCTTGACGCCGTTGGCGACGCACTCGACCACGGCGGTGCTGTCGATCAGCGCACCCTTGGCGGCCTTCCAGGTCGCCTTGGCGGAGTCCTTGACGCTGAGCTTGGTGGAGCCCGCCAGGATCATGGTCTGGCTGTGCTTCTCCGGGGTGTAGCCCTTGCTGAGGAAGACGCGGCCGCTGGGCACCACGGTCTCGGCGGCGGCGTTGACCGTGGCCGTGCCGTCCGGGGTGTCGGCCGGGACGTCCAGCCACAGCTGGGTGTCCTTGGCGACCGGGCCGGCCAGGTCGGCGACCGGCTTGCCGTCCTTGTCGACCAGCTTGACCTTGTCGGCGGCGTCGCCGGCGAGCGCCAGCTTCACCTCGTTGGCGCTGGAGTTGATGGTGAACGGGCCGAGCTTGGTGCCGGGCTTGCCCGACACCGAGTCCGGGGTGAGGCTCAGCGACGGCTTGGGCTCCGCGGCTATGCCCTTGTTCTTCTCGCTGACCAGGTAGTCGCGGAGCTGCTTGGCCTCGGCGTCGACCGGGGTGGCGTTCTTGCCGTCGGAGAACTTCCAGATCGCGGCCTGGGTCCCGGCGGCGGCGTCCTCCTTGGTGAGCTCGCCCTTGACGCCCGCGTCGGCGGCCAGCTTCTTGAGGTCCGTCACCTGCGGGTAGGAGTTCTCCAGGATCCAGCGGATCTTGGAGGCGTCCTGAGCCTTCTCCGGGCGGCCGAGCGAGCTCGACTTCCAGTCGGACTCGCGGTACTCGATGGCCTTGGTGATGTCGACCGGGTGGTCGATGTCGATGCAGTACGTCTTGATCTCACCGTCGGCCGTCTTGAGGGTGAACAGCCCGCCCTGGATCGAGTGGCCGCCCTCGATGGCGATCTCCTCGCTCATCATGGTCGGCTGGACCACTGCCGTGACACCGTCTCCCGGCGCGTCGGCCGCAGCCGCCGCACCGGCTGCGAACAGGCTTCCGCCCAGCGCAACGCTGGTCGTGAGCATGACAGTGGTGATGCGCGGAAGACTCCGCCCATGCCTCTGGAACATCTGGGATCCCTCCGGGCCGGGCCTTGCCGATGGCAGCCCGCCTTGCTTGCCGCGCCCCCTGTGGCGCTGCTTCACGATGTGAACCAGACGAATCCTATTGAGCCCCAGGGGCCCGGAAACCCCCATGCGAAATTAGGACGATTCCGTATCTGTATCGTTATCAACGCTCCCAGTATCCACACAAGCTGACGCCCTGCCAGAAAGTCTGGATCTTTCTCTTAACCGGAACGGGATTGCACGGGCGGTCCCAACAACCTTCTCGATCAACATATTTGTCGACAGTCAAGGCGCTCGCCCGCCGCCCCGCCCGCCGCCGGTCGACACCCCCGCTTCCCTCGCACGACACCTGCGCGACGCCCAACACCGCCGTCACCAAGCCCCTCCCCGCCCGTAGGACGCCCACGATCCGCCCCGGCGCGGCCTCCCCGCGACGAGTCCGAGCCCACGCTCCGCAGCCCCGGCGCCATCCGCGGGCCCGCCCGGAACGCCCCTCCCCCGCGCGAACGTCACCGCCCCTCAGCTCGGATCGTGTCCGACCGACCGTTCGGCGATCTCGCCTCCGGCCCACCGGCCGCCTCCGCCGCCCACTCCCGCCCCCTCAGCCTCCCGCCCACCACCGCCGGGTCACCCTTCGTCAGCGCGCCGGACGGACGCCCCGCCGAGGCCCGCCGGTACCCACCCGCGCAGGCCGGCGCCCGCCTCGGACCGCGCCGCCACCCACGACACCCCGCCGTCCGCCCGGAGCTCTCCGGCCGGGTCGGGCCGCCGTCCGGTCGGCGCCGGTCGGACGTGCGCGGTCGCACTCCGCCGGACGCCCGGATGCGACCCGCCGCCGCGGCGGCATTCCCGATCATCGTCATGACGGTCTCGTACACAGCCACGCTCCGCTCTCCCGGTTGCACCGTACGGAATCGACCGGTGCGCGTTGAGAGTGCGCTTCTCGGGGAAATCCGTACCAGGGGGATCGGAAATCCTGTGGACAACTCGGGGCTGTGGAAAACCACTGTCACTCTCAGGGGTGAATTTCAGCCTTTGTGTGACCATCAGGCCTCCGATCTGCGGGTCCATGACAACAATCGCCCCGGATCGCCGCCCGACCCCGGACACCCCCACGGGCGGCCCGCCGACCGTCCGCGCACGTCATCCGACCGAACGAACCCGAATGCGGCCCCCCACCCGCGCCGGGGCCGGCCTCGACCGCGGCGCTTTCTCCGTGCCGAATCCATAACGGGTGGGGAGACAGCCCCGTAACGACTGCACAACGTCCGGCGCGGAACACCGCCAGACCGCTGCACTCACGGCCTTCACCTGCGATTATCGGACCGCTCCACCGAGGCCGACACACCAACGGCGGTGTCGTTACGCCCGACCGAGGATCGAGACACCCTTATCCTGTCCCGACAGGGCAAGGGCCCGCCAACCCCCACACCCCACCCTCAGGCACGGGGACGGACAACGGGCGCCACGCGCCCGCCGCCCGGTCCCGGCAACGGTCACGCCCATCAGGGTGCCGCCCGTCCCGCCCCCATAGCTCAGCGGATAGAGCACCCGCCTTCTAAGCGGTAGGTCGCAGGTTCGAATCCTGCTGGGGGCGCCACACTGTTTTTCCCGCAGGCCACCGCAGGCGCCGGACCCGTCATCGCGCCCCCCGCCGCCGTGAATCCCGGGTACCCACCGCGCATATGCCGTGACCATCCGTGTCATGACCGCGGACAAAAACACGGCGAAAAGGGGATACCCCGAACTACACCCGGCGGAATGCCCGTTTCGGGCCTTACGCCGCGGCCGGACATCACCGCCCGGCCGCCGATCAGCCCGGGCGAACGGCCCCGACGACCCCGCCCGCCCCGCCCGCACCGCCCGCCGCACCCGCCGCACCCGCACCGCCCGCGGTGGCGGCACCCGCCGCCGCCGAGGCCGCCAGGCCCACCAGATAGGCGTCCAGCAGCGCCACCTGCCGCTCCGGCGGGAACTCCGCCGGAGCGAACAGCGCCTGCACCACCAGGCCCAGCGCGAAGGCCTGGGCCCCGGCCGCGAGCTGCGCCGCCGGCGCCTCCGCCGACAGCTCCCCGAGCCGCTGCGCGGCCTCGACGTGCTCCGTCATCGCCGCACGGGCCCGCCCGTACCGCGCCGCGTGCGCGTCGGCCAGGTCCGGATCGGCCAGCGCGACGTCCCAGGAACCGACCCAGATCCGGTTGCCGGCCACCGCGGCCGGGTCCAGCGGCAGGATGTCCAGCAGCGCCGCCCGCAGCCGGGCCAGCCCCTCGGGGGGCGGCGGGCTGCCGTCGGCCGGCGCGGCACGCCTCGGCCGCGCGCCCGAGCGCCGCTCCAGGACGTCGAGCGCGTGCGCGACCAGGGCCTTCTTGCTCGGGAAGTAGTGGGTCAGCAGCCCGGTGCTGGCCCCCATCTCGGCGGCCACCGCCCGCAGCGTCAGCCCTTCGAAGCCGCGGGTGGACAGCACCCCCCACACCGCCTGCGAGACCTCGGTGCGGCGGGCTTCATGATCTCCACGGGCCGGCGTCATGGGGCTATCTTACGTACCAAACGTTTGTTATGTATGGACGAAGCACGATCACCCGTACGAACGACCCGGACCGACCTCGTCCGCCCGACGCGCCACGAAAGGCCAGCCCATGTTCGCCCTCCCCCTCGCCGAGAACGCCGTGCTCCGCCCGCTGGAGCCGTGGCAGGCCCCCGAGTACCTGGCCCACATCGAGCGCGGCCGGGCGCACATCGACCGGTGGATCGGCTGGGCCGCCCTGGCCGCCGACCTCGAGTCGGCCCGCGCCGTCCTGCAGCGCTACGCCGACCGGCAGGCCGCCGACTCCGCCCGGCTCTTCGGGATCTGGCTGGACGGCACGCTGGTCGGCGGCGTGATGTTCGTGCAGTGGGACACCAAGACCGGCACCTGCGAGATCGGCGTCTGGACCGAGCCCGCCGCCGAGGGCCGGGGCCTGATCGGCACCGCCGTCCGGCTCCTGATCGACTACGCCTTCACCACCCGGGGCATGCACCGGATCGAGTGGCACAACCGGCCCGACAACGTCCGCAGCCGGGCGGTCGCCCAGCGGCTGGGCTTCACGCTGGAGGGCGTCATGCGGGAGAGCTACCTGCACCGGGGCGTCCACCACGACGGCGAGGTCTGGTCGATGCTCACCCACGAGTGGAAGCCCGCGGGCGGCCCGGCCGGGGCGGCGGAGGCTGCCGGGGCGTAGGGAGTTTCGGGAGCTTCGGGCACGCCCGGGGTTTCGGGGACACCCTGGGCTTCGGGGACGCCCTGACCGCGCCGTCGGTCCGGGACCCCCGGCCCGGTGGGTGCACCCGTCGGGCCGGCGACCCCGGACCTCACCGCGGCATCCGGTCCTGAGAGAGTGGCCGCACCCGTCCACCCTCCCGGAGGTGCCCATGGCCGCCAGGCCGCTGCTGACGCGGGACCGCACCCCGCTGCCCACCCACGTCGACGGCCTCAACGCCCACCTCGGCGAGGACGGCCTGGCGGTCCTGGAGTTCGACCGCCCGCACCGGCGCAACGCCGTCACCCTGGAGATCTGGCAGGCCCTGCCGAAGGTGCTGCTGCGCCTGGCCGAACAGCCCGGCCTGCGCGCCCTGCTGGTGACCGGCGCGGGCGGCACCTTCAGCGCCGGTGCCGACATCGACGAACTCGCCGGGGTCTACGGCGACCCGGACCGCGCCGACGAGTACCACGCGATCAACGTCGCCGCCGAGGAGGCGCTGGCCGCCTTCCCGCACCCGACGATCGCCGTGGTCCACGGCGCCTGCGTGGGAGGCGGCTGCCAGCTCGCGGTCGCCTGCGACCTGAGGTTCGTCGCCGAGGACGCGCGGCTCGGCATCACGCCGGCCAAGCTCGGCGTGGTCTACCCGGCGGTGCCCACGCTGCGGCTGGCCCGGCTGGTCGGACCGTCCCGCGCCAAGTACCTGCTGTTCTCCGGCGAGCTGCTGCCCGCCCCGGACGCCGCCGCGTTCGGCCTGGCCGACCGGGTCCTCCCGGCCGCCGAACTGGACGCCGCCGCGCTGGACTTCGCCCGTCTGCTGACCACCCGTTCGCCGCAGACCATCGGCGCCGTCAAGGCCGCCCTGGCCGTCGCCCCGGAGCAGGCCGCGGCGGCCCTCGCGCCCTGGGAACGCCGTTCCCGCGAGTCGCCCGACGTCCGGGAGGGGCTCGCGGCCTTCCTGGAGCGCCGGCCGCCCCGGTTCTGAGCCCCGCCGCGCCTCGGTCCGCCGCCCTCGCGGTGTCACCGTGCCGCCGTGCCGCCGGACCGCCGCACGGCCGTCGATATGATCATCCGACCGTTCCGCCGCCGAGTCCGTCCTGGAGCCCCACCGCGATGACCGAGCCCACGCCCGCGACGATCCGGGCCCGGCAGATCACCGACGGCCTGGAGCCGAAGAACGTGATCATCTGCCTGGTCCTCCTGCTCGGCGGGGTGCGGTACGGCTGGAGCGGGCTCGGCTGGGCGGCGTTCGCGGCGCTCTTCGCGGCCGTGATCCCGACCCTGTTCATCCGGCGCGGCATCCGCAGGGGCACCCTTGAGGACCGGCACGTCGGCCACCGGCAGCGGCGGCTGACGGTCCTCCCGTTCGTCATGGGCTCGGTCGCGACGGCCTTCGGCGTGATGCTCGGCCTGGACGCGCCGGCCGACCTCACCGCGATCGTGCTGGCGATGTTCGCCTCGCTGGTCCCGATCCTGGTGATCACCGTCTGGTGGAAGGTCTCGGTGCACACCGCCGTGGCGAGCGGCGCGACGGTGTGCCTGGCGATCGCGCTCGGGCCCTGGTGGCTGCTGCTCTGCCCGCTGGTCGCGGCGATCGGCTGGTCCCGGGTGGTGCTGCGGGACCACACCACCGCGCAGACCGTCGTCGGCACGGTGGTGGGCGCGCTGTCCGCCGGGCTCGCCTTCTGGGCCGCCCGCTGAGGCCCGCCCCCCGGGGCATCGCGGACCCCGCAGGCACAGCGGACCCCACGGACGCCGCGGACCCGGCGGACTCCGCGGACCCCGCCGCTCAGCGGATCGGAAGTCCGGAGACCGCCCGGGCGATCACCAGGCGCTGGATCTCACTGGTCCCCTCGAAGATCGAGTAGATCGCGCTGTCCCGGTGCATCCGCTCGACCGGGTACTCCCGGGTGAAGCCGTTGCCGCCGAGGATCTGCATCGCCTGCGCGGTGACCCACTTGGCGGTCTCGCCCGCGTACAGCTTGGACATCGAGCCCTCGGCCGAGGTGAACGGCAGGTTGTTCGCGGCCATCCAGGAGGCCCGCCAGACCAGCAGCCGTGAGGCGTCGATCCGGGTCTTCATGTCGGCCAGCTGGAAGGCCACCCCCTGGTTGTCGATGATCGGGCGGCCGAACTGCACCCGGGTCCTCGCGTAGTCGAGAGCCACCTCGTACGCGGCCCGGGCGATGCCGATCGCCTGTGCGCCGACGGCCGGGCGGGAGGCCTCGAAGGTGGCCATCGCCGCGTTCCGCCCGCCCTTGCGGACGCCCTCCCGGGCCCGGGCGAGGCGCTCGTCCAGCTTCTCCCGGCCGCCGAGCAGGCAGTGCCCGGGCACCCGGACGGCGTCCAGCACCACCTCGGCGGTGTGCGAGGCCCGGATGCCGTGCTTCCTGAACTTCTGGCCCTGACTCAGCCCGGGGGTGCCCGGCGGCACCACGAAGGAGGCCTGCCCGCGCGCGCCGAGCGCCGGGTCGACGGTGGCCACCACCACGTGGACGGCGGCGATCCCGCCGTTGGTCGCCCAGGTCTTCGTGCCGTCGAGCACCCACTCGTCGGTGGCCTCGTCGTACACGGCCCGGGTGCGCAGCGCGGAGACGTCGGAGCCGGCGTCCGGCTCGGAGGAGCAGAACGCGGCCACCTTGACGTCGTCCGGGGTGCCGAACATCTGCGGCGCCCAGGTGCCGATCTGCTCCTCGGTGCCGTTGGCGAGCACGGCGACGGCGGCCAGTGTGGTGCCGACGATGGAGAGGCCGATGCCGGCGTCTCCCCAGAACAGTTCCTCCATGGCGATCGGTATGCCGACGCCGGAGGGGTCGAAGTACTGCTGGGCGTAGAAGTCGAGCGAGTAGATGCCGAGCTTGGCGGCCTCCTGGATGATCGGCCAGGGGGTCTCCTCGCGCTCGTCCCACTCGGCGGCGGCGGGCCGCATCACGTCGGCGGCGAAGCCGTGCAGCCAGTCGCGTACGGCGAGCTGGTCCTCGCCCGGGTCCAGCGAGAAGGTGCTCATGGGTGCGTGCCTCCGAAGAAGGGTGCGGCCGACCGGGGTGTTACCTCGGGTAACATCGTCGGAGTCTGCTACTGCTTGGTAACCGGTGTCAACGCCCTAGCGAAGGAACAGCGCATGTCCCCAGAGCCCCGCCGGGAGCAGTTGCTCAACGCCGCCGACCGGGTCGTCCAGCGCGACGGGCCCGGCGCCAGCATGAACGCGATCGCCGCCGAGGCGGGCATCACCAAACCGATCCTCTACCGCCACTTCGGCGACCGGAACGGCCTGATCAGGGCGCTGACCGAGCGGCACACCGGCGGGCTGCTGGCCGCCGTCCGCGCCGCGCTCGCCGAACCGCTGGAGCGGCGCGACCGGGTCGAACACGTGCTGGACACCTACCTGGCCGGGATCGAGTCCCGCCCGCAGGTGTACCGGCTGCTCACCCACCCCGAGCCGGGCGACCCGAGCGGAGCCGGGAACGCGCTCGCGCCGGCGCTGCGCCAGATCGCCGAGGAGATCACCCGGGCCGTCGCGGGCCAGGTCGACCTCGGCGCCGACCGCGAACTCCTCGCCGAGGCCTGGGGGCGGGGCATCACCGGCATGGTGCTGGCGGCCGGGGACTGGTGGCTGGAGTCCAAGCCCTGCTCCCGGGCCCGGATGGTCCAGGCCCTCGCCGACCTGCTCTGGGGCCGGCTGGCCGCCGCGGCCGACCTGCCGACCGCCCTGTCCACCGGCTCGGCGGCGCCGGAGCCGACAGCCGGCTGAGGTCCCGCCTCCGCCCCGCCGCCCCCGCACCCCGCCGGCCCGGCGCCGACTCCCCACCGCACCCTTGTGCCGGACATGCCGGCCCCGGCATCATCGGGCCCCACCCTCCCCCGCTCCGGAGGTCCCGATGCGCCTGCGCCGCACCGCCGTTGCCCTCCTCCTCGCCGCCACCACCGCCGGCACCGCGCTGTCCGCCCCACCCGCCGCGGCCCGGCCACCGCACCGTCAGGCGGCGTTCCCCACCGCCGCCGTCACCGGCCCGGACGGCCGCACCGACCCGGTCGACGCCGACGGCCGCCGGCTCCGGCTGCGCGGCTTCAACCTCGACAAGTACGCCGAGGCCACCGAGCAGGACGTCGAGTCCCTCGCCGCCCGGGGCTTCACGCTGATCCGGGTGGCCGTCTCGTGGACCAGGCTGGAGCCCCGCCGCGGCCGGCTGGACCAGGCCGAGCTGGGCCGCCTGCACCGGCTCCTCGGCTGGGCCGACCGGTACGGCGTGCTCGCCCTGGTCGACTTCCACCAGGACGTCTACGGCCCGAAGTTCGGCGGCGGCGACCGCGGCATCCCGCTCTGGGCGACCCGCGACGACGACCTGCCCTTCGAGGCCGACCCCGACGACTGGTTCGCCGGCTACTTCCAGCCCGCCGTCCAGGCCGCCTTCCGCCACCTCTACGACGACCCCGACCTCCGCGCCTGGCAGGCCGACTTCTACACCCGGCTGGCCCGCGAACTCCGCGGCCACCGCTCGCTCCTGGGCTACGACCTGTTCAACGAACCGTTCGGCCCGGTGGACGGCGACCCGACCGACCCCGCGGTGCTCGCCGCCGCCTCCGCCGCGCTGGAGCAGGGCCGGCTCGCCGACATGTACCGCCGGCTGATCGCCGCCGTGCGCCGGGTCGACCGGCGCGCCTGGCTTTTCGTCGAACCGACCGTCCTGGTCGGCCAGGGCGTGCCGACCCGGTTGCCGGGCTTCACCGACCCCCGCCCCGGCGCCCCCCGGCTCGGCTACGCGCCGCACTTCTACGACACCGCCGTCGAGTCCGGCGCCGACTGGGACCCGGCCGGCGGCTTCGTGGAGGACTACACCGCCGCGATCGCCGCGTACCCGGCCGCGCACCGGCTGCCGGTGCTGGTCGGCGAGTGGGGGCCGCCCGACGCCCGCAGGCCCGGGAACGCCCTGCTGGTCCGCCGCCAGGTCGACGCCATGGACGGCTTCGCCGCCGGCTGGACGATGTGGTACTGGTGCCGGGGCGACGGCGGCTACTGCGCCCTCGATCCGGCCGGGCGGCCGGCCCCGGGCCACGGACCGGCCTTCGGCCCCTACCCGGCCGCGGTGGCCGGGACGGCCGCGCGCACCACCGCGGACGGCGCCTCGCACACCGTCCGGTGGGCCGCCGACGGCACCGGCCACGCCACCGAACTCGTCCTGCCCGCCGCCGCGTTCCCGGCCGGCGTGCGGATCACCGTGCGACCGGCCGGCGCACTGGTCGCGCTCGACCAGCCCGCCGGGGAGCGGGCCGGCACCGCCCGGATCCGTCTCCCGGGCGCCCGGCCGGGCACCGCGGTCACCGTCACCCTCGAAGGGCGCTGACGCCCGGCGGCGGGTCCGCCGCCGGGCAGCGCCCCCGGTGGCGTTCCTAGGCCAGCCCGCGCCGCGCCAGCAGCGGGCCGGTCTCCGGGTCGCGCCCGACCACCGCGCGGAACGAGGCCAGCGCGTCCCGGCCGTCCCCGCGCGCGAGCAGCTCCCGGCGGAACACCTCGCCGCTCTCCCGCACGCTCCGGCCGTTCCCCTCGAACCACTCCACGGTGTCGGCGTCCAGCACCTCCGACCAGATGTACGCGTAGTAGCCCGCGCTGTAGCCGCCGGCGAAGATGTGCGCGAAGTAGTTGGTCCGGTAGCGGGGCGGCACCGCGGCCACCGCCAGCCCCGCCTCGGCCAGCGCCGCCGCCTCGAACTCCTCCGCGTCGGCCACCTCCTGGCCCTCCGGCAGGGTGTGCCAGGCCCAGTCCAGCAGCGCCGCCGCCAGGTACTCGACGGTCCGGAACCCCTGTCCGAAGGACTCGGCCGCCCCGATCCGCTCGACCAGCTCGGCCGGCAGCGGCTCGCCCGTCTCGTGGTGCTTCGCGTAGTTGGCCAGCACCTCCGGCCGGACCATCCACATCTCGTTCACCTGCGAGGGGAACTCCACGAAGTCCCGCGGCACGGCCGTCCCCGCGAAGTACGGGTACCGCACGTCCGAGAAGAGCCCGTGCAGGGCGTGCCCGAACTCGTGGAACAGCGTGCGGACCTCGTCCCAGGAGAGCAGCACCGGCTCCCCGGGCGCGGGCTTGGCCACGTTCAGGTTGTTGTACACCACCGGCCGCCGGCCCAGCAGGTGCGACTGGGTGACCAGTTCGTCCATCCAGGCGCCGCCGCGCTTGGACTCCCGGGCGTGGAAGTCGCCGAGGAAGAGGCCCAGCGGGGCCCCGTCCTCCTCGAACACCTCGAAGACCCGGACGTCCGGGTGGTACGCGACGAGGTCCGGCCGCTCGGTGAAGGTCACCCCGTAGGCCAGGTTCGCGGCGAAGAAGACGCCGTCCCGGAGCACCCGCTCCAGCTCGAAGTACGGGCGCAGCGCCCCCGCGTCCACCTGGTACGAGGCCTGCCGCACCTGCTCCGCGTAGTAGGCCCAGTCGTGCGCGGCGATCTCCTCGATGCCGTCGGCGGCGGCCAGCTTGCCCAGCTCGGCCGCCTCCCGGCGGGCGTTGGCGACCGCCGGCGGCACCAGCCGGGCCAGCAGCGCGTCCACCGCACCGACCGAACCGGCCGTCTCGTCCGCCACCACGTACGCGGCGTGGGTGTCGAAGCCCAGCAGGCGGGCGCGTTCGGCGCGCAGCGCGGCCATCCGGATCGCGAGCGGGCCGTTGGTGTCCACCGCGCGGCCGAGCGAGGCGGCGAGCAGGCGCTCGCGCACCGAGCGGTCGGTGAGGGAGGAGAGTTCGGTCTGGTTGGAGAAGTTCTTCAGGCTGAGCACGTACGAGCCGTCCAGGCCGAGCGCGCGGCCGTTCTCCGCCGCCGCGGCGACCGCGTCCGGCGAGAGGCCGGCCAGCTGGTCGGCGGAGTCCAGCACCAGCGCCCGGGCCTTGGAGTCCGCCGACACGTTCTGGCGGAACGCCGAGGCGCCGACGGCCAGTTCGGCGTTGAGCTCGCGGAGCCGGTCCTGCTGCTCGGCGCCGAGCCGGGCGCCGGCCCGGACGAAGGCGGTGTGCCGGCGCTCCAGCAGGCGCAGCGACTCCTCGTCCAGTCCGAGCGCGTGGCGGCGCCCGTGCAGTTCCTCGATCCGGGCGAACAGCGCGGCGTCCAGGTGGACGGCGTCCCGGTGCGCGGCCAGCCGCGGGCTGATCTCGGCGTCGATCCGGTCCACCTCGGGGGTGGTGTCGGCGGAGGAGTGGTTGTCGAAGACCCCGCGGACCCGGCGCAGCAGCGCCCCCGAGCGCTCCAGCGCGATCAGGGTGTTGTCGAAGGTCGGCGACTCCGGGTCTGCGGTGATCGCGGCGATCTCGGCGAGCTGTTCGGCCATCCCGCGCTCGAAGGCGGGCAGGTAGTGGTCCGGCCGGATCTCGGCGAACGGCGGCAGTTCGTAGGCCAGCGTGCTCGGCCTGAAGAACGGGTTCTCGGTCATTCCGCCGACCCTACGCGGTGTCATCGGCCCTGCCTACGTCCCCGCCCGCCCGCCGGGCGCACCGCTCCCGCCGTGCGCCCGGACCCCCGGGGCCACCCCGCGCAAGCACCTCCCGGACCCGTCGTTCCCCTCCTCCTCCGGGGCGCCCCGGACGCTCCCGCGGCCGGCCGCGGACCACCCGGGGGCCACGCCCGGGAACCGGCCCCGGACCGCCTCGCTCCGGTTGTCACACCCACCCGCTACCGTCGAGTTCCGCCCGCCGTACGCCCCTCGGACGGCACCCGTCCCGACGAAAGGAGCCCCCCGTGACACCCCGGATCGCCCTCGTCCCCGACCCGCACGGCCGCGGCGGCCGGCTCCAGCCGCTCGACGACGCGGGTACCCCGCTCGGCCCGCCCGTCCCCGCGCCCGACCTCGCCGCCGCCGTCGCCGCACGGGAGGCCGCCGACCACCCGCGCTGGGTCTGGGCCGCCACCGACTCCGGCTACGCGCCGCTGCTCCCACAGCTGCCCGACCGGCTCGCCCGCTGTCACGACCTGCGGCTGGTCGAGGCCCTGCTGCTGGCCCACGAGGGCCGGTTCGGCGCGCCGCGCTCGCTCGGCGCCGCCTGGGCCCGGCTCCTCGGCCGGCCCGTCCCCGCCGACCTGCCCGAGCCCGGCTCCGCCGAGGCCGGCGACGGCCAGGACACCCTGTTCGCCCCGGACCGGCTGCAACTGCCGCCCGGCGCCGACCCGCTGGCCGCCGTGGTCGCCGTGCACGCCGAGCAGCAGCGCCGGCTCGCCGCGATCGCCGATCCGGTCGCACGGGCCCGGTTCCGCCTGCTGATCGCCGCGGAGTCGGCCGGCGCCCTGGTCGCCGCCGAGATGGCGCACGACGGTCTGCCCTGGCGCGCCGACGTCCACGACCGGCTGCTCACCGAACTGCTCGGCCCCCGCCCCGCCGTGCCCGGCAGCCGGCCGAGGCTCCTCGCCGAGCTGGCCGCCGAACTGCAGCAGGCGCTCGGCGGCCGCCCGTTCAACCCCGACTCGCACAGCCAGGTGCTGCGTGCCTTCGCCGACGCCGGCATCCAGCTCGGCTCCACCCGGTCCTGGGAGCTGAAGGCCGTGGACCACCCCGCCGCGAGCCTGCTGGTCCGCTACAAGGAGCTCTCCCGGATCCACGCCGCGCACGGCTGGGCCTGGCAGGACGCCTGGGCGCGCGGCGGCCGGTTCCGCCCCGAGTACGTGGTCGGCGGCGTGGTCTCCGGCCGCTGGGCGAGCCGGGGCGGCGGCGCGCTGCAGATCCCGCGCATCCTGCGCCGCGCCGTGGTCGCCGACCCGGGCTGGCTGCTGGTCGTCGCCGACGCCGCACAGCTGGAGCCGCGCGTCCTGGCCGCCCTCTCCCAGGACGCCGGGCTGGCCCGCACCGCGGCCGGCGGCGACCTGTACGAGGCGCTCGCCGCCAACGCCTTCCAGGGCGACCGCGAGAAGGCCAAGCTGGGCCTGCTCGGCGCCATGTACGGCCAGACCAGCGGCGACATCGGGCCGCTGCTCACCACGCTGCACCACCGCTACCCGGCCGCGATGGGCTACGTCGAGGCGGCCGCCCGCACCGGCGAGGACGGCGGCGTGGTCGCCTCCCGGCTGGGCCGGCCCTGCCCGCCACCCTCGGCGGACTTCCTCGACCTGACCGAGGCGCCGGAGACGGCGGGCGACGCCGGCGGGCGCTCGGCCCGCGCCCGGGGCCGGTTCACCCGCAACTTCGTCATCCAGGCCAGCGCCGCCGACTGGGCCCTCGCCCTGCTGGCCGCGCTGCGCCGCCGTCTCCACGCCCTGCCGGTCGCCGGTCCGGGCGACCGGCCGCACCTGGTCTTCTTCCAACACGACGAGGTGGTGGTGCACACCCCGGCCAACCTGGCCGACGAGGTGGCCGCCGCCGTCGGCGAGGCCGCGGAGGAGGCACGGCGGCTGGTCTTCGGGGAGACGCCGGTGCGGTTCCCGCTCACCACCGCGGTGGTCGAGTGCTACGCCGACGCGAAGTAGCCCGGGGCGGGCCGGGCGACCGGGCCCGGGGCGGGCGTCAGAGCTTGCGGAAGCCGCGGGCCTCCTCGGCCGCCGCGACGACCTCGGACAGCGCGGCGCCGGTCGAGGCGGTCACCGCGGCGGAGACCGCGCCCTCCACGAACGGCGCGTCGACCAGGACGACGCCGGGTCGCGGGTCGTCCTCCAGCACGGTCACGGCGGTCAGCACCGAGCTCCCGAGGTCGGGCAGCACCACCACGCCGGCCCCGGCGTCCGCCTCGGCGACGGCCCGGGCGATCAGGGCGTAGCTGGTGCCGAGCCCGCCCGTCTCGGTGCCGGCCGCCACCACCACCCGCACCGTGTCCGAGGCGAGTTCCCCCAGCAGTTCCTTCAGCCCGGCGGCCAGCCGCGCGCTGTGCGAGACCAGGACGATGCCCACGTAGTCGCTCATGGCCCGACCCTACGGCGCTGCTCCACCCGGGTGAGCCGGACCGGCCGTTCCCCCGCGTGTCGGAATCCGTGCCCGCACCACCCGCCTGGCGTAGCGTCGGGTCAGCACCGTCTACCGAGGGGAGCGCAACGCCGTGAAGAAGCTCATCAACGCCGCGGAGACCGTCCTGGAGGACGCGCTGGCCGGATTCGCGGCCGCGCACCCGGAGCTGACGGTGGACGTGGCCAACCGGGTGATCACCCGCGCCGCGCGGCCGGGCACGTCCAAGGTCGCCCTGGTCTCCGGCGGCGGCTCCGGCCACGAACCCCTGCACGGCGGTTTCGTCGGCCCCGGCATGCTGGACGCGGCCTGCCCGGGCGAGATCTTCACCTCCCCCGTCCCCGACCAGGTGCTGGCCGCCGCCCGGGCGGTGGACTCCGGCGCGGGCGTGGTCCTCGTGGTGAAGAACTACACCGGCGACGTGATGAACTTCGAGCTCGCCGCCGAGCTGGCCGCCGAGGAGGGCCTGGAGGTCCGCACCGTGCTGGTCGACGACGACGTCGCGGTCGAGGACTCGACCTGGACGGCCGGCCGCCGCGGCACCGGCGCGACGGTGCTGGTCGAGAAGATCGCCGGCGCGCTGGCCGAGCGCGGTGCCACGCTGGACGAGGTGGCCTCCCTGGGCGGCCGGGTGAACGCGGCCTCCCGCTCGTTCGCGATCGCGCTGACCGCGGCGACCGTCCCGGCGGCGGGCAAGCCCGGTTTCGACCTGCCGGAGGACGAGATCGAGGTCGGCGTGGGCATCCACGGCGAGCCGGGCCGCCGCCGGGAGAAGCTCCGCCCGGCCCGCGAGCTGGCCGGCGAGGTGGTGGAGACGATCCTCGCCGACCGCCACCTGACCGCCGGGGACGAGGTGATCGCCCTGGTCAACGGCCTGGGCGGGACGCCGCTGCTGGAGCTGTACATCGTCTTCGGCGAGGTGGTCGCCAGGCTGGCCGAGCACGGCATCACGGTGGCGCGCAGCCTGGTCGGCAACTACGTGACCAGCCTGGACATGGCGGGATTCTCGGTCACCCTGACCAAGGCCGACGAGGAACTGCTGGACCTGTGGGACGCCCCGGTGGACACCCCGGCCCTGAAGCGCGCCTGACCCGCGGCACGGGGGAAGGAAGAGGAGGAATGACCGGCATGGAATTCGACACCCCGCTCGCCGAGGCGTGGATCCGCGCGATCGCGGCCTCGGTCGAGGAGGAGCAGGGGCGGCTCACCGAGCTTGACTCCGCGATCGGTGACGGCGACCACGGCAGCAATCTGCAGCGTGGCTTCGCCGCCGTGCTGCCCGCCCTGGACGGCCTGGAGCCGACCGGGCCCGGCGCGGTGCTGACCAGGACCGGCACCACGCTGATCTCCAAGGTCGGCGGCGCCTCCGGCCCGCTGTACGGCAAGGCGTTCCGGGCGGTCGGGGCCGCGCTGCCCGGGCCCGGCGGAGGCCCGGTCGACGCGGCGGCGCTCGGCGAGGCCCTGGCCGCCGGCCTGCGCGCGGTGCGGGACCTCGGCAAGGCCGAGCCCGGTGACAAGACCATCGTCGACGCCTGGACGCCCGCGCTGGCCGCCTACCGGGACGCGGTGGCCGGCGGCGCCGGTCTGCCGGAGGCCGCCGCGGCGGCGGCCGAGGGGGCGGAGCGGGGAGCCCTGGGCACCGTGCCGCTCCAGGCCCGCAAGGGTCGCGCCTCCTACCTGGGCCCGCGCAGCGTCGGCCACCAGGACCCGGGCGCCACCTCCACCGCGCTGGTCTTCCGGGCACTGGCCGAGGCTGCCTCGCGCGCCGGCTAGGACGGCCGGCGACGAACGGCGGGCGGCAGGACGGCGGACGGCGGACGGCAGGACCGGCCTACCCGCCGTCCGTCCGGGTGATCAGGAGCAGCAGCGCGTCGTCCCGCAGCTCCCCGCCGGTGTGCTCCAGCAGGTCGGCGTAGACCCGGCCGACCGCCGCCTCCAGCTCCGCCGAGGAGCGGGCCGCGCCCCGGACCAGCGGGCCGACCCGCTCCGCCAGCGGGTAGAACTCGCCGTTGCGGCGATGCCTGGCCTCGATCACGCCGTCGCTGCAGAGCACCAGCACGTCCTCGGTGCCGAACGGCTGCCCCCAGCTGGCGGGCTCACCGGTGGCGAGCCGGCCGAGGCCGAGCGGCACCCACGGGTCGGGCGCGTCCAGGACGTGCGCCCCGCCGTCCGCGTCCACCCGGATCGGCGGGACGTGACCGTACTGGAGCAGTTCCACCACCCCGGGCGTGCGGAACTCGGCGAACAGCGCGGTGGTGAACTCACCGTCCGGCACGTGCCGGTCGACGCTCGCCTCGACCCGGGCCGCCACGCCGCGCAGCCCGGTCTCGTCGTACGCGGCCTCGCGGAAGGCACCGAGCACGACGGCGGCGGTCTGCACCGCCCCGAGTCCCTTGCCCCGGACGTCGCCGACGGCGACCCGGGTCCCGTGCGGGGTCTCCAGCACCGAGTACAGATCACCGCCGATCCCCGAGGCGTCGGCGGCGGAGACGTACCGGACGGCGAGGTGCAGCGGTCCGACGACCGGGCCGGGCAGCCGGAGCAGCGCCCGCTGGGCGGCTTCGGCGACGGAGCTGACGGCCGCGAACGCCGCCGCCCGGTTCATGCGGATCTTGGCGACCAGGGCGGAGAAGAGGGTGAGGAGCAGGTAGCTGATCATCGCGCCCCAGAGGAAGCGGGCGTCGTTGAGGGTGTCGACCTCGTCGTAGTGGCTGAGGCCGAAGACGGCGAGCAGACCGAGGAGGCAGACGGCGAGCAGTTCGAGCGGGCGCAGGGTGAGGGCGGCGATGCTGGGCACGACCGTCATCAGCGGGGCGAGGTAGCGGTCCCGGCCGGAGATCAGGTCGGTGAGCCCGACCAGCAGGATCGCGATCAGCGCGGGCGAGGCGCGGCGCCAGAACGGGATGTCCTGGAGGTCGACCGCCAGCAGGACGCCGCGTCGTCGGGCCCAGGACAGCCCGCTGCCCGTCGGGACGGAGGGCGACTGGGCTCGGCGGTACGGAGACACATATCGAACATAACGGACGATCAACAACCCCACCTGCGCACCCCGGCCCGGCGGGCCCCGGCTAGCCCGACCGCACTCATCCCACTCGTCCAAAACGTACCAAAGAGTCCGATTTGTCATACAGTGCGACGAAAGCGGCTCACGCAAGGGAGGCCTCCACCGGTGTCCGGATACCGCCACACCCCCCGCACCTCCGCACCCCCCGCCCGCTCGGCGGCCCGCCCCGCCCAGTGGCCCAGGATCTTCCTGGTCGGAGCGCTGCTCTGGATCGCCACCGTCGCCGTCACCTTCCTCACGGGCAACAGCAACCTGGTGCCGACCGTCGTCCTGCTCGGCAGCTTCCTCGTCCCCGCCACCGTGACGGTCTGGGCGTACGAGCGGTACGCCGCCGACCTCGGCGCCGACCGGATCTTCGCCTGCTTCGGGATCGGCGGCGTCATCGGCGTGCTCGGCGCCTCCGTCCTGGAGACGTACCTGCTCTCCCCGTCGGTCTGGATGTACGTCGGCGTCGGCCTGATCGAGGAGGCCGTCAAACTCGGCGCCCTGATCATGGTCAGCCGACGGCTGCGGGTCAGCGGCCTGCGCTACGGCCTGGTCCTGGGCGCCACCGTCGGCGCCGGCTTCGCCGCCTTCGAGAGCGCCGGCTACGCGTTCAACGCGGTGCTCAGCATCCAGGGACTCTCCCTCAGGAACCTGGTGGAGACGGAGATCCTGCGCGGCGTCCTGGCACCCGTCGGCCACATCCTCTGGACCGCGATCCTCGGCGGGGTGCTCTTCCGCGAGCGGCGCGCCGGGCGCTTCCGCTTCACCACCCCCGTCGCGCTCACCTACCTGGGCGTCGCACTGCTGCACGCGCTCTGGGACTCGATGAGCGGCATCGCGGTCTGGCTGGTCGCGAAGACCACCGCGGCCGACTGGCAGCGCGCCCTGTTCGACCTCGGCTACATCCCCGCCCCGACCGGCGAGCAGGCCCACCTCTACACCCTCTACGACACCGCCGGCCTGGTCGCGGTCTCGCTCGGCGGGCTGCTCTGGCTGCGGCTGCTGGTCCGCAGCGAGCGACCCAGCCCGATCCCCGCCCAGTACCCGGCCGCCCCGACCAGGGGCTGACCCGACAGGCCGGCCGCGCACGGCGGCGGCGCCCCGACGACGCCACGGTTCGAACACCCGGGCCCACGGCGCTCGAATCCGCCCACGTCACGGCGCGGATTCGGGCACAGCGTGCCCGGACGCCTACGCTCTGCTCTCGGACCGCACTCCGGGAAGATCCCGAATGCGATCCACGCCACATTATCCGTATCCCTACGGAATACCCCCTGTGGGTATGGTGTCATCAGAAGCAGGACCCGGGCGTACGCTCGCGGCCGTAGCGAACCTTTCGGAGGCCCCGAATGTCCAGCACCATCACCTACTCCGTGACCGGCATGAGCTGCGGCCACTGTGAGAACTCGGTCAGCAAGGAGCTCTCGACCCTGGCCGGCGTGACCGACGTGTCCGCCGACGCCAAGGCCGGCACGGTCACCGTCTCCGCGGCCTCCCCGCTGGACGACGAGCTGGTACGCGCCGCCGTCGACGAGGCCGGTTACGAACTGGTCGGCCGGTCCGTCTGAGCCCCCGCCGCGCGGCGGGGCCGGGCGACCCCGCTCCCCCGCCGCGCCCTCCCCAAGGAGCTGATCAGCACATGAGCACCTCCACCTCGGGCTCCGCATCCCCGGACGCGGCCACCGCCATAGCCGGTCAGGACGGCCCGGCAGACGTCCGGGAGCGCGTCGAACTGTCGATCGGCGGCATGACCTGCGCCGCCTGCGCGGCACGGATCGAGAAGAAGCTCAACCGGATGGACGGCGTCGAGGCCACCGTCAACTACGCCACCGAGAAGGCTCGGGTCGACTACGCGCCCGGAGTGACCGTGGCCGACCTCATCGCCACCGTCGAGAACACGGGCTACACCGCCGAGCTCCCCCCGCCGCCGGTGGCCGCCCCCGCCACCCCGACCACCGGGACCGGGGCGTCCGCGGCGGGCGCACCGCCCCCGGCCGATCCACTGCTCGACCGGCTGCTGATCAGCGCCGTGCTCACCGTGCCGGTGGCCATGCTGTCGATGATCCCGTCGCTCCAGTTCACCAACTGGCAGTGGCTGGCGTTCGCCCTCACCGGCCCGGTGGTGGTGTACGGCGGACTGCCGTTCCACCGCGCCGCCTGGACGAACCTCAAGCACGGCGCGGCGAGCATGGACACCCTGGTCTCGCTCGGCACCCTGGCCGCCTTCGGCTGGTCGTTCTGGGCCCTGTTCTGGGGCGACGCGGGCATGGCCGGGATGCGGCACGAGTTCTCGTTCTCGGTCGGCGACGCCGACGCCTCCTCCATGCTCTACCTGGAGACGGCCGCCGCCGTCACCGTGCTGATCCTGTTCGGCCGCTACCTGGAGGCCCGCTCCAAGCGCCGCGCCGGAGCCGCCCTGCACGCGCTGCTGGACCTCGGCGCCAAGGACGTGACCGTCCTCCAGTCGGGCCGCGAGGTCCGCCTGCCGGTGACGCAGCTCGCCGTCGGCATGCGGTTCGTGGTCCGCCCCGGCGAGAAGATCGCCACCGACGGGGTGGTGGTCGAGGGCGCCTCCGCCGTGGACGCCTCGATGCTGACCGGCGAGTCGGTTCCGGTCGAGGTCGCGGTCGGCGACGCCGTCACCGGCGCCACCGTCAACGCGGGCGGCCGG
>NZ_JAQYWZ010000655.1:0-14920 GCF_036290945.1 Streptomyces sp. BE303 | reverse complement strand
CGCAGAAACATCACCAGCGTGAGCACGGACACCAGGACCGCACCCACGGCCACGGTCCAGGAAAGCTGTATCGGGGTCAGGTTCATAACGGATCGGCCTCGCTGTGGGAATTGAAGGACAGGTCTGATCATCCGAAAAGCGTGGGACCGGCATTGGGCTCTACGGCCTAACGCCGTTGCACGGTAGAGGTCGCAGCAAGGCTCGGGGACGCTACTGGTGGTGTCGGCACCGGGGTGGGCGGGGTCGTGACGGCAGGTGAGGCGGCGGGCCGGGTGGGAGACCCGGAGCTGGGCGGGGCCGTGCTGGTGGTCGGGGCGGAGGGTGAGGCGGGGGACGGAGCGGCGGGCGGGGCGGACGGTGAGGCTGCGGGCGGGGCGGAGGGTGAGGCGGGGGACGAGGTGGCAGTCCCGGAACCGAGCAGGGTCGTGCCGGAGGACGGGGCGGAGGGTCGGGCAGAGGTCCCGGGGGTCGGCGGGGAACCGTCCGGGGGTGAGGTCCTTCGGCCGGGCGTAGCGCGTGCGGTCGGCGTAGACGGTCCCGCGGCGGGTGGGGTGAAGCGTGAGGATCGCGCCGGGGTGGGCTTGGCCGGGGCCGACCGAACGGCTTCGGGCCCTGGGCCGGTGGGCGTCGCGGACGGTGAGGGGGCGGCCGGTGGGCTCGGGGCGGCCACAGGTTCGGAGACGGGTTCGGAGACGGGTGGGGTGTCGGCGGGCGGGAGGTCCTGGGCGGCCACGTCCGACCTGGGCCCGGCGACTCCGGTCGGCACGTTCCGGACGGTGAGCGGCACGCCGACGAGGACAGCGGTGGCGGTCGCCGCGGCCGCCGCCCAGAGCGTCGCCCGGCGGGGCAGCTGTCCTCGCCCGGCGGTACCGGTGCTGCTCGGGCGGCGCCCCGGCGGCCTCGTCCCCGGGTCTGCCGGCGCGGTCGAGGGCGGGACCGGCTCGGCACCGACGTGGGGCTCTCGCAGGTGCGGGCTCTCGTCGGGGGTGAGCAGCACGACCCGTCCGGCGACGTCCGGTCCACCGGCACCGCGGGGAGCAGGCTCGGCCGGGGTATCCGTGCAGATGCCGCAGGCCGGGTCTCCCCCGGCCGCGAACGCCGAGGGGCCGGCGCCCGGCGGTCGGTTGCCGTCCGCCTCCAGGAGGTCGGCAAGGCGGGGACAGGTGCGGTCGGCGATCAGTGTCACATTGGCGCACAAGTACTCGTTGAACCGGTGGTGGGCGGCCTCGGCTCGCTCGGCGTTCTCGGTGGTCGGGCCGGGCCAGGGCGGTGCGCCCGCGCTCGCGGCCGACTCCAGCACCGCCTGCAGGACTGCCCGACGGCATGCCTTGGGCGCGGCCAGCACGGCCCGCAGGACGGTGGCCTCCCTGTGGGTGTACACGGCCGACGGTTCGACCGGCTGCCGGTCTTCGGGAGGGCCGGGGTCGACCGCCGCCCTCGCGGTCACGACGGGCGGGGCGGGCCGCGCGGACTCCCGGACGGCCGCCCACAGCTCCATGCCGGCCAGGAAGGACACTCCTGCGTCGGAGTGGGGGCTGTCGCCGACGATGGTCCGCCAGGCCTCGGCGGCCACCGCTGTGAACGGCTTCCCGGCACCGTCCGGGCCTGGCGCGGGCCGCTCCGCGCGGGGCGGTGTCGTCGCTCGGCGCCGTACGGGGCGGTCACCGCCCCGGCTGTGGACAGCGGCGTCGACCGGAGCGGATCGGCCGGCCTCGTCACCGGGGGCGGCGGCGGGGGCAGAAGCGAAATCGGGCTCTCCCACGGTTCTCCTTGGGCGTGCGGGTGGTCCGTGTCCGTGGCTCTGTGGCGCGCGTCCGGCTTCGGCCGGACAGCGGCATCTGCGCAGGAAGAGCGCCGGACCGCAGCCCCGGCCCGTGGCTTCGCCGAACCGTTACCTTGCGCGGCCCGCCCGTCGATGACCGGCCCACCGGGTCTCGGACCCGACCGTGGCCACGCGCGCCGCCGAACCGCCCTGCGGCTGCACCGTCTCGCCGCCCCGACCCGCAACGACTCGCGGGTGGGCCGGGGCCCCGACCACAGCGCGGCCGGGCCGGTACGACACCCGCCCGCGGCCGGGCGGTGCGGGGGTGCGGGGGGTGCGCGCCGCAGAACCGGCAACGCGATCCACGAGGGCGTCACCGCAGGGCGGAAGCCGTCCGGGTACAGCGGCGGCTACCGGTCAGATCGTCACCGTGAACCGATGGCCACCGGCAGCCCGCTCCGGGCGCCGGCCGGGGCCATCGGCGGAGGTGGCCGGGTGAAGGGCGCCCCGGCGGTGGCGTCGCGGCCGGGGCGGGCCCGGCGCGCGAGTGGCCGATTCCCGACGATTCTCCACCCGACACGAACAAGTCACACAGAATCAATGGGCAGACTCGTTGATTTGTGTTTACTGTTGTGAAGAAACGGGCTGTCAGGTCATCGACCTCCCGCCGCAGCGTTGCGGCGAAGTAGGCCTCATTCGTTGATCTTTGATGGTGTATCAGCGGATGACCAGCACACTCGGCGTCGGACCGGCCCATTGAAGCGCCACCTCGTTCGAGCGGAATCGCACATATCCGCACAAGGAGAAGACGCATGCCTTCCATTCATGTTCTCCCCCGCAGCGCTCCCTCTGCCCTCGTGACCGTCGTCCTGCCCTGCTACAACGAGGAGTCGGTGCTCAGGCAGACGCACTCCCGGCTGACCCGCGCGCTGCGGCCCGGGCTCCGGACGACCTACGAGATCCTCTACGTGGACGACGGAAGTACCGACGGGACGTGGTCCCTGATCGAAGAGTTCGTGGCCGCTTCGGATTCCGTCCGTGGGCTCCGGCTCAGCCGGAACTTCGGCCACCAGGCCGGCTGCCTGGCAGGCCTGCGGGAGGCCGCCGGGGACGCGGTCGTGATCATCGACGCCGACCTCCAGGACCCGCCCGAGCTCATCACGGAGATGGTGGCCCGGTGGTGGGGCGGCTGGTCCGTCGTCTCGGGCCGCCGTACGGAGCGGCAGGGCGAAGGGGCCCTCAAGAAAGCCTCGGCCTTCGCCTACTACCGCGTCCTCAACGCGATCGCAGACCACCCGGTGGCCCTGGACACCGGCGACTTCCGGCTGCTCGACCGGCCGGTGGTCGACCTGCTGACGGAGATGGGCGAGCACGAACTCTTCCTCCGCGGCGCGATCAGCTGGGCGGGGCTCCCGGAGACCACGGTCGAGTACCGGCGGGATCCGCGTGCCGGCGGCGAGTCGAAGTACACGGTCCGCAAGATGCTCGAACTCTCCCAACGCGGGATCGTCTCCGGCTCGTCCCTGCCGATCAGGGCGACGAGCGCCGTCGGCCTCGCCTCGATGGCGACCGCGGCCGGCCTCGGCCTCGCGGGGCGCGCCCCGGGCGCCGCTCGGTCGGCCTGGTCCGTGGGCCTTCTGGCGGTCGCGATCGGTGTCCTCGGCGAGTACGTGAACGCCACCCTGCGGCACGTGCAGGGCCGCCCGCCCTACGTCGTCAGGGACCGTATCCGCCGCCCACAAGCGGCGGCCGCGCCGCAGGCGCTCCTCTTGGGGGCGACCCGATGACCCCCGCGATCCGGACGCCCACCGCGCCCCGGGTGGAACCGGCGCCCCACCTCCTCCCGACCGAGGCCCCGGTCGACGTGGTGATCGTCGGCGGCGGGTTCACCGGCCTCGCCGCCGCACTGGAACTCGCCTCGAAGGGCTTCGGCGTCCGCGTCCTGGAGGCGGAGAGCGAGGCCGGCGGCCTCGCGGCCTCGTTCGACGTCGGCGGCCGCGCCCTGGAACGCTTCTACCACCACTGGTTCTCCTCCGACACCGACATCCTGGGTCTGTGCGAGGAGTTGGGGATCGCCGACGCGGTGGAGCCGCACCTCACCCGCACCGGCATGTACTACGCCAACACGATCTTCAAACTCTCCAAGCCGGTCGACATCCTGCGCTTCAGCCCGCTGGCGTTCACCGATCGGATCCGCCTCGGCCTGCTGGCACTGCGCGCCGGACGCGTGCGGAACTGGCGGGAGCTGGAGCACCGCACCGCCGAGGAATGGCTGATCTCGCTGGGCGGTCGCCGGGTCTACGAGGTCGTGTGGCGCCCGCTCCTGGAAGGCAAGTTCGGCCCCTACGCCGGCCAGATCGGTGCCACCTGGATGTGGACCAAGCTGCACCTGCGCGGCGGCAGCCGCACCAAGTCCGGCAGCGAGACCCTGTACTACCTCCGGGGCGGCAGCAAGACGCTGGTGACCGCGCTCGTCGAACGGCTCACCGAGCTCGGCGTGGACCTGCGGACCGACTCGGCCGCGCGGGCCCTGCACATCGACGAGCGCGGCTTGAGCGCCGTGGAGGCCGGCGGACGCCTCCACCCCGCACGCCAGGTGCTGGTGACCACCGCTCCCGAACAGGCGGCACGCCTGCTGGACGGCCCCCACGCGGCGCACCCCGCCGTCCCGGCGCTCAACCGGCAGCTGCGGCAGGTGCGGTACCTGGCCAACGTGTGCCTGGTCCTGGAGAACAACCGCAGGCTCTCCGACACCTACTGGCTGAACGTCAACGACCCCGCGTTCCCCTACGTCGGTGTCATCGAGCACACCAACATGGACGACCCGGCGCGCTACGGCGGCCGTCACGTCGTCTACCTCTCCAAGTACCTGCCGGCCGACGCGGACCTGTACCTCATGAGCGACCACCAGGTCTTCGAGTACAGCCTGCCGTACCTGCGGCAGATGTTCCCCGGCTTCGACCGCAGCTGGGTGCACGCCTACCACGTCTGGCGCGCCGAGTACGCCCAGCCGGTCGTCACCCCGGGCTACACCCGCACCATGCCGCCGCTGCGCACCGAGGTCCCCGGGCTGTACCTCGCGGGCATGGCTCAGGTGTTCCCCGAGGACCGGGGCACCAACTACGCCGTCCGGGGCGGCCGTCAGGCGGCCCGGCTGATGGCCGAGCACCTCGACCGGGCGCGGCGGCAGCGGCCGGACCAGGAGTGGGAGTGGGAGGGGGCCTCGGTCGCCTCCGACACGGAGCAGCACCGGGAAGAGCGCGGAGGGGACCATGACTGATCTGATCACGTTCGACGACTGCCAGAACCTGGGGATCGAGCGGATCCACGAGTTGTACGGCGCGCACGTCAGCCGGAGCCAGGTCGCGCTGATCGGATCCTTCGGATTCGGACGCGACCTGGTGGACCACGCCGAGGGGGCGTGGATCCGGCTCCAGGACGGCCGGAGGATCCTGGACTTCACCGGCGGGGTCGGTGTGCTGAACCACGGGCACAACCACCCCCGGATCCTCGCGGTCCGCGAGCGCTTCCAGCGCGAGCGCCGGATGGAGGTGCACAAGAACTTCTTCTCCCCGTACGTGGCCGCCCTCGGCCACAACCTCGCGGCCCTGCTGCCCGGCGACCTGAACGTGAGCTACTTCCCCAACTCCGGTGCGGAGGCCGTCGAAGGGGCCGTCAAGCTCGCGTACAAGTACCACGCGGGACGCCGCGGGACGATCCTGCACACGGACATCGCCTTCCACGGCAAGCTCCTGGGCGCGGGCAGTCTCACCGCCTCCCCGGAGATCCACTTCCCGTTCCCCGGGATCCCCGGCACCGACTCCTTCGGCTACGGCGACCTCGACTCCTTCGCGGCGGCCCTGGACCGCCACCGGGGATCCGAGGGCGGTTGCGACGTCTACGCCGTGGTCCTGGAGCCGTTCAGTGCCTCCAGCCTGCGCGAGTGCTCCGAGCCGTTCCTGCGTGAGGTGCGCCGGATCTGCACGGAACACGACATCGTGCTGGTCTTCGACGAGGTCTACACCGGCTGGGGAAAGACCGGCGAGCTGTTCCACTTCATGCGCCACCCCGGCCTGGTCCCCGACGTCCTGGCGATGTCCAAGTCCTTCGGCGGGGGGAAGGCCTCGATCTCCGGCTACGTCACCCGGGAACCGGTCTTCCGCAAGGCGTACGACAGCCTCGCCGACGCCACCCTCCACAGCACCACCTACTACGGCTTCGGCGAGGAGAGCGCCACCGCGCTGGAGGCCGTCGCCGTCGCGGTGGACGAGGACTTCCCCGGCCGGGCCGCGCGGATCGGGGACCGGCTGGGCGCGGGGCTGGCCGACCTCGTCACCCGCCACCCCCGGCTGGTGGCCGGGACCCGCGGCCGGGGCGCGCTGCACGGCCTGTTCCTGCGCGGCGGCCCGCGGGTACCCGACCGGATCAGGTCCGTGCTGCCCGGCTCCCTCGCCAAGGATCCCCAGGCCGGGGCCAAACTGCTCACCGCGGCGGTGATCGCCGCCCTCTACCGGGACCACGGCGTGCTGACCTACTACGGCTCCAACCGGGAGATCGCCCTGATCGCCTCTCCCCCGCTGGTGGCGGGCCCGGAGGAGGTGGACACCTTCCTGAGCGCACTCGACCAGGTCCTCGGCCAGGGCGCGACCCAGCTCCTGGCGGGTTTCGTGAAGGAGAAGGTGACTTCCTGATGCGCCTGACACCGTGGAAACCCGCTCGGTCGGCCCCGACGGCGGCGGAGGAGCCATCCATCGCGCCGGCGCGGCCCGGTACCCGGACCGCTACCCGCACCGACGCCCTGACGGCGAGCGGCCTGCCGGCCTTCTGGGCGCACCGGTACGCCTGCCTGCGGGATCCCGCCGCCGCGGCGGCGGCCCAGGACCACGTCAGGCACACCGTCGCCCTTCTCCCGCTGCCCTACCGGCTGGGCTACTCCGTCGTCCTGCGGGCGGTACCCACCCTCGTCCGGTGCGCCGGGGGGCACGACCTGCGGCGGGCGCCCGCCGCCGCCGACCACGCCGCGATGGCCCGCCTCGGCCGCCTGCCCGGTGTCGCGGAGGTGATCCGGGCCAGCACCGCGCTCGCGCTGTACGGCGCTCTGGACGGCGCCCCGCAGCGCAGCGCCGGGGAGGTGGCGACCCGATGAGGGCAGGGCACTCGCCTCTGAACCGGGCCCCGGCCGTCCGGGAGTGCGACATCCTGGTGATCGGCTCGGGTGCGGGCGGCAGCAGCGTCGCCCTGGACCTCGCGGCGGCAGGGCGACGGGTCACCGTGATCGAGGAGGGCCCCCGGGTCACCACGGCCGACCTGGCCGCCGCCACGCCGGCCGAGAACATGCGCCGGCTCTACCGCCAGGGCGGCCTGACCCCGATCTTCGGCCGGCCGACCATCGCCTACGGCGAGGGCCGCTGCGTCGGCGGCACGACCGTGGTCAACGGCGGACTCCTGTGGGATCCCCCGGCAGCGCTGCTGAACCGGTGGGCCGCGGTCAGCGGCACCGACGGCTACCGGGCCACCGACCTCGCACCGCACCTGCGGCGCATCACGGAGCGCCTCGGAGCCGGCCCGCAGCAGCCGGGCGGCGGGAACCGCGACTCGGTCCTCCTCTCCGCGGGCGCCGACCGTCTCGGCTGGCGCTGGCAGTCGGCGAACCGGGCCGTTCACGGGTGCCTCCGGCGCAACCGCTGCACCACCGGATGCACCAGCGGGGCCAAGCAGAGCATGGCCCTCACCTACCTCCCCAGGGCCGAGGAACTCGGTGCCGAGATCGTCCCCGACACCCGGGCGCTGCGGATCCGGCACGACGGCCGGAACGTCCACGGCGTCCTCTGCGTCGACGGCCGCGGCCGTCGGACCCTCCACCGCGCCCGGGCGGTGTTCGTCGCCGCCGGACCGATCGGCACACCGGCCCTGCTGCAGCGCAGCGGGATCCTGCCTGCCGTCGCCGGGCGCGAGCTCGCCCTGCACGTCAACCTCCGGACGGTCGCCCGCTTCGCCGAACCCGTCGACGCCGCCAACGGCACCATCTTCACCGCCCAGGTCCAGGAGTTCAGCGACCGCGGCACGCTCGTGATGCCGTCCAACCTGACCCCTGGGAGCCTCGCCGCCGCTCTCGCGGGCCACGGGCCCGACCTGGTCGAGCGGATCCTCGGGCAGATCGACCGTTCCGCCGTCTACACCACCCAGCTGCGCCTGCGGGGCAGCGCGCGGGTCAGCTCCACCCCCCTGGGCGGCGTCCTCCTGACGCACGCCATGACGCCCGAGGACCACCGCGCGCTGCGCACCGCCTTCCACGACACCGCGCGGCTGCTCCTGGCCGCCGGCGCCGTGGAACTCGTCGCGCCGGTCGCCTCGGCACGGCCCCTGCGCACCATGGCCGAGGTGGAGGACCTCTGCTCCCGGGTCCGACCGGGCGACTGGCAGTTGGTCTCCGTCCACGGGATGGCCTCCTGCCGGATGGGACGCGCCGACCGCGGAGGCGTGTGCGACGACCTCGGCCGCCCGCACGGCTACCGCAACCTGTACGTCAGCGACGCCGCCGTCCTCCCGGGAGTCACCGGTATCAGTCCGCAGGGCACGATCATGGCCTTCGCCCACGAGATCGCGGCCCGCTTCGCCAACACCTGACCCGACGACACCACCGGCCGGGCCGCCGTTCCCGACGTCACGCCGATCCGTGCCGGGCCGCCGCCGTGCGTGCGCCGCCGTGGGCGGGGCACGCACCGCGGCCCTCCCCTCACCTGCCCCCCCTATCGGAGAACCCTCGTGCGCACACTCGCCACCCAGCCGGGACAGGCCCTTCGCCCCGACCGGTCGTTCAGCGCCCCGGCGGTCGTCGCCGCCTGCGTCGGTTTCGTCCTCATCGGAGCCCTGCAGTCGCTGTACGGACCGGCTCTGCCCGCCCTGCGGCAGGAGTTCGGCCTGTCCCCCTCCGGCGCCGGGCTCGCCCTGAGTGCCCACTTCGTCGGCGGTGTCACCGGCGTGCTGGCCTTCGACCGGGCCTTCGGGCGGATCGGCAACCGCGCCCTGCTCGGTGTCTCCTACGCATTGATGGCGCTCGGCAGCGCCGCGTTCGCGCTCGCGCCGACCTGGCCGCTCGCCCTGCCGGCGGCCCTGGTCACCGGCCTCGGCTTCGGCGGCATCGACTACGGCCTCAACCAGCTCTTCGCCACCGGCTTCGGTCGGCGCAGCCCCGCCATGCTCAACATCCTCAACGCGCACTTCGGCATCGGCGCGATCGCCGGCCCCGCCCTGGTCGGCGTCCTCGGTGCCGACCGCTATCCCGCCGTCTTCCTGGCCTTCGCCGTCCTGGCCGCCCTGTTGCTGATCCCGCTGGGCGGAGTCCGTGACCGGGCGCCCGCGGACGCCGGCGCGGGCCCGGACGGCTCCCACCCGGGCGACTCCGACCCGGACGGCAGGTCGGCCGGCGCGGCCCGGCGGACCGTCGCGCTGCTCACCGCCTTCGTCGTGCTCTACGTGCTGCACGTGGCGGTGGAGGCCGGCGTCGGCGGCTGGGAGCCCTCCCACCTGGAAGCCGTCGGCTACAGCACCACGCTGGCCGCCTCGGCGACGTCCGTCTACTGGCTCATGATGACGGTGGGGCGCTTCCTGGTGGCGCCGCTCACCCTGCGCTGGTCGGAGCCGGCCATCATCGCGGTCAGCTGCGCGGGCATGGCGCTGTGCCTGCTCGCCGCCGTACAGCCCGGCCTCGCCCCGTACGCGTACGCGGGCGTCGGGCTGTTCATCGCGCCGATCTTCCCGACCGGGCTGCCGTGGCTCAGGCGGGCGGTACCGGCGGCACGGCGGGCGGGTGCGCTGGTGATCGCCGCTTCCATGGTGGGCGGGGTCGCGGCGGGCCCGGCACTGGGCGGGATCATCGAACTCTTCGACGTACGCGCGGTGCCGCTGGTGCTGTTCGTGCTGGCCACGATCTGTCTGGCGGCGACCGGCCGGCTCGCCCGGGCCACCCGGGGGTCGCGGGAGGCGTCCGGCGGGGAGCCCCGTCGCCGTGCCGCGCGGCTGCCGAAGGCGCGGTCCGACGAGAGTTCCTCGCCGTGAACGGCACGGGGCCGGTGCGCTCGGCGGACGGCCACGGGACGGCAGCGCCGCAGGTTCACCACTCGTCAGACGAGCACGCCGCCCGGCCTCAGTTCCTCACTCGACCAGGTCACCGCCGGCCGCCGCGCTCTCCCACGCCTCCTGGCGTGAGCACGCCGCAACCCCAAGACGTCCCAACCCGATTGGATTTGCAGGCCCCACGCGCAGTAGGTTCTCCGTTCACCCCCGACACCACGCGCCGACGGCTCGTCGAACCGCCCGACTGGAGTCCAGTGAGCACACCCTTCTGCCCACACTGCGGCGACACCTCCCCGTGCGTTTGTGTCACCACGGCCACCACCGCACGGGCCGCGGCAGCGCTGCCGTTCGATCAGGATTGCATCCGGCCGTACCTGTCCCTCCCCGAGGCCGCGCCGGATGACGGGCCGACCGACACGCGGACATGGGGGATTCAGCGCGCGGTACACGAGAGCGACCTGCCGTCCGGCGCCCAGCCGGTGGGCCCGCCCGCGGTCAGAACCGCGACGACCGACCGCGCGGCCCCACGGCCTCGCACACGGCGTAGGCAGCTTGCTGCTACAGCGGCCGTGGCCGCCGTGGTCGGCTCCGCCGCCATCGTGGTCGCGTACCTGCTCCCCCGAGGCCAGGACGGCCTGGAGACGGCGCTGCCGTCCGCGAACCGGTCCGAGGTAGTCGGTGTCGACGGCGCCCCGGAGACAACGGCCAGGCCGGTCCAGCCGGGCAGCACCAGTCCCCCCGGCCTCAGCCCGAGCCCCAGCCCCAACCGTGTGCAAGAGGCCTCATCAGCCCCCGGGCGCAGGCCTACGGGCGCACCGCCATCAGCCACACCGTCCGTACCCTCCACGGCCACGGCCCCGTCCGCGGCTGCGAACCCAGTCCCGCCCACGGCTCCGAGATCGGCCCCGTCCACGGCTCCGGCCTCGGCCCCGCCCGCAGCGCCGCTTGCCGCCTCTCCCACGGCTCCCCCCTCGGCCTCGCCCACCGGCCAGCCCCGGAACGGGCCCGGAACGGCACCGCCATCCCCTGCTCCGCCGACCCCCGCCCCCGCCGACCAACCGACACTCCGCCGGAACGACACCGGGCCCGAGGTCGTCGAACTGCAGTACCGGCTCGCGCAGCTCGACCGATGGGACTACCCCCAACGCGGGCGCTACGACCTGCACTTGCAGACCGCTGTCCAACAGTTCCAGGAAACGCACGGTGTGCGGGACGACCCGGCCGGGGTCTACGGCCCGGCCACGCGAAAGGTCCTTGAGGCCACGACGACCGACAGGTGACCGGCGACTCCCGGGTAGGCGTGCGAGCACGGAGGTGACCGACGGGTGGCGCTCGACGACGGCCGACCCTCCACCACGCGGGGCATGCCCGTCACCGCCCACGGCCGCCGCTGCTGCTGACCGCCACCACCGCGTACACGCCGGACGCGGCCTCGCCCGCCACGGATTCCACCCCGAGTTCCTGCCGCTCCCAGCCGTCCAGAAGCGCATCGACGGCCTCCGGGGTGCGGGGATACCACGGCAGGTCGGCCTGTTCCCAGCAGGCCGCCACGCGCGCGGCGCGACCCGGTGCGCCGGCAACCGCCGTCCGGTGGCTGAGCACGAGCACACTGCCGGCGGGCAGTTCCCGGCGCAGCGCCGCGAGCAGGCAGCGGGCCTGCGGGTCGCTCAGCTCGTGCAGAACGTCGCCGAGGACGGCTGCCACCGGTCGCCGCCATTCCAGTCCCGCGTGCTCCCGCAGCTTCGCGAGCAGCGCACCGGGAGTGGCGAGGTCGGCGCGCAGGTGCCGGACCTGGGCGGGCGCCGGCGCGTCGAGCAGCGCCCGGGCGTGGGCCATCACCACCGGGTCGCGGTCCAGGTACACGACCCTCGCACCCGGCCGCGCGGTCAGGACCGAGGTGTGGATCGGGGCGAGTGCGGTGCCGGGCGCGCCGGTCGTCAGACCGCAGCCCAGGTCGAGGAACTGGTCCAGACCGCGTTCGGCCAGGTGCCCGGCGGCGTGGTGGAGGAACTCCCTGCCGCGCCGGGCCCGGACCAGGCAGTGCGCGTCCTCGGACTGCAGACGGTCCAGCAGCATCCGGTCCGCGGCGAGGTGGTCCTTGCCGGCCAGCATCAGGCTCGCCAGTCGGGCGGACGCCGGCCGATCCGGTCGCAGGAGCCACCGGTGCCCCCGGGGATCCGGTGCCGACCATGGCGTGTCGGCCGGGAGGTCGGGCTGGGTGGCCCCCTGGGCGTGGACCGCGCCCGGGGTGCCGCACAGGGCTGCGGGCCGGCCCGCGAGCCTCACGGGTTGGACGGTGTGCGGGCGCGGGCCCCGCGGCCGGCTCATGCCTGGTCCGTCGACGAGCCGCGCGCCGGGGCGATCCGCCGTCCCTCCGGACGCTGCCCGCCGGTGTCCTCGAACACGGCGCCGCCGTGGCACAGCAGGTCCCGACCCCGCGCGGAGCGACCGGTGGTGCTCCGGGCGGCGCGGGCGTCCGGTTCCTCGGTTCCGGGGAAGCGAGGCTTGCGGTTTCGGGTCACGGCGTTCTCCCGTACGGATGGGCGGGTGTCCGGTGTGGGGGCGGACATGTCAGCAGAGTGGGGGGAGGGGTAGGGGCCTACGAAGTCGCGCACGTTCCGTCCGGGGTCCCGGTGCCGGTCTACCGGCACTCCGGGCGGGTGGCCTTGCGTTCGAGGGCTTCGCGGGTCGCCGGACCGTAGAGGATCCGGGTTCTTTCCTCGCCGCGGATCCGTGCCTCCTGTTGAAACCTCATCAGGGCGGCTGCGGTGGCGTCGTCGAAGCGTCCTCGGACCAGCGGTGCATCCTGACGTTGGCAGCCGGCCTCGACCAGGAGACGTTGCAGCGCCAGAACGGGTTGTCCCCGGTCGCCTCGCTGCAGTGTTCCGGGCGAAGCCGAGCCTTTCGAGACCGAGGGTGACGGTGAGACGGCGGCGGAGGGTGTGCCGGACACGGAGCCGGCCGAACTCGGTGTCAACGGCACGTCGGTCGTCGGCGCGCCCGTCGGCACGGCGCTTGGCCGGGCGGAGCCGACCGGTTGTGCGGGTGGGCCGGCGGTGGCGCTTTCGTTCGCCGACGGCGTCGGCGGAACGGCGGCCTTTTCGGCGTGCTCGGCCGGTGCGTTCGCCAGTGTCAGACCGACGGCGAGGGTCACCGTTCCCATGCCCGCCGCCCAGGCCGGCGACTTCCTGCGAGTCCGGGCATGCCGCGCGTTTGCGTCGCGCCGGGGGCCCGGCCGTCCGGCGAACGCGGTGGACCGGGCGGCGTCCTCCTGGCCGGCGACGACCGCCCGCGATGGCGCGCCCCCGACCGGCGCCGGGGGCGGGCCCGGAGGATCAACGGGCTTTGCAGCCGTGTGAACCGACACGCGAGGCACGGCGGCCCAGGGGCGGAGCAAGGTTCGTTCCTGCAACGCGGCGACGTCCCAGTGGTGGACGGCCCGAAGATCCGACTGTGCCCGGGTGCAGGGGCCGCAATCGACCAGATGGACCGTCAGTTCCGGGGTAGTGGCCCGGCCGTCTGTGATCGCGTCGGCCAGTCGGACCGCGAGGTGTCGGCACCGGCGCTCCCGCGCGCGGGAATTGTGGATGCGCAGGTACGCGTTCAGCAGTTCCCGCCGCAACCCGACCGCCGGGGCCTGCACGCGGTGACGTGACGGCACACCATCGATCGCGAGTGTCTCCACCAGGCTGTGCCACACCTGCGTCCCGTCATGCCCGGAGAGTTGACGGAGCGCGGGAAGGAGGAGGGACTCGGCCTCGGCTCCGAGGAGGGCGGCAAGGCAGCTGGTGGACGCATCACCACGGCGTTGGTTCAGCCAGTGGACGAAGCCGGGCGACAGCGCGGTGTACCGCCCGCCGTCGGCCCACCGGGCGGCCAGGTGCCGGGCTTCCTGCAGGAGGCACGTGATCCAGGTGATGCCCGGGGATGCGTGGCCGCAGAAGACGTCGAGCGCACGGTTGAAGGTCTCCACCATGAGCACCTGGGCGTCCTGTCCATCCCCGCACAGGACGCGGGCGTAGGCCAGTGTCACGCGGCCGTGCCTGCGCATCAGTTCCTCCGCCGCGTCCCGCCGGGTGTCCTCGTGCGCGAGGAGGTCGCAGAGCGCCGAGTCGGCCAGAGGGGCCGTGGTGGGGGTAGCCATGAGGGTCCTTGGAGAGTCGGTGGTCGGCGAAGCGAGCACGCGCCGGCGGGGATCGCTTCCGGTCCGCTCCCGCACCGCGGTGGGTTCGCGGTAGGGCGGCCGCTCGCCGCCGGCACCCGGGGGCGCGGGCCGGGGCGGAGGCGCCGGGGGTTCGGCCGCCGGGAGCCGGGGCGCCCTCGCCGGCAGGAGCGCCGGGCGCGCACGGCCGGTGACCCGGTTCCACGGCGCCGGGTCGCATGAGCTGGGGCGCATCGCGACTGCTCCACATTCACTCGGTTTCGCCGATAAGGAGTGGGCCGCAGGCAGCGCGACCCGGCGCGTTACCCAATCGTGATCCGGCCAGGAGCCGTGCACCGCCGCCCGGACGCGTTCGGAGCGACGGGCATCACCGGGGCTGCCCCGTCCGCACCCAACGAGCCCCCTGTCCGTACGCGCGGAACCGATTCGAGGGTGGCCGCCTCCGCCGCAACTCCCGCACCGACGGCACGCCTCACGTCACAAGGTGGTCTCGACACGGGACCACCCTTGACCTGGATTCCGAAACAGGGGTGTCATATCCCCACCCCGTTCGAACCTGTTCGTTGCTGGTTCATTACGTTTGATTAGCCGGCCGGTCACGCGCAAGTCGAACCCGATCCGGCATCCGCTCTCCCCACATCGTGGTCCACCACCCTGGACCCCCTGCTACCTGCGCCTCGCCGCGCCCGGATTCGCCCCTCCCCGGCGTCCGCTCGAAGGAGCTCTCGATGTTCCGTTCCACCAGCCGTACCGTCGCCGCGGCGGGTCTGCTGCTCGCGCTCGGTCTGACCACCGCGTGTTCGACCGGTCAGGAGGCCGCGTCCGGCAGCGGCGAGGTCGCCAAGGTCGACGGGAAGATCTCGATCACCTACCTGCAGAAGCAGGGCGACCAGGAGTACTTCGTCGGCGAGGCCGCCGGG
>NZ_JAQYWZ010000654.1:0-61348 GCF_036290945.1 Streptomyces sp. BE303 | reverse complement strand
CACGCTCTCGGCCGTCACCACCCCGGACGTGATCGAGGAGATCATCTCCCGGGGGATGCTGGAGGTCCTGCCGCTGACCCACATCCGGGGGCGTTCCCTGCACGACGCCTTCGTGATCGTGGACGAGGCGCAGTCGCTGGAGCGCAACGTCCTGCTCACCGTGCTCTCCCGGATCGGCCAGGGCTCGCGGGTGGTCCTCACCCACGACGTCGCGCAGCGCGACAATCTCCGGGTCGGCCGCCACGACGGCGTCGTCGCCGTGGTGGAGAAGCTGAAGGGCCATCCGCTCTTCGCCCACATCACGCTGACCCGGTCGGAGCGTTCGCCGATCGCGGCCCTGGTGACCGAGATGCTGGAGGACATCCACCCCTGATCGGGGTGATCCGGTCATAGCGGGACAAAAAGGTCAATTCGCGGCGCGAGACCCGCTCCTGACGGAGCGGGTCTCGTCCCTTTCATCACATCGAGTGCTTTCTGTCCGGAGAACTCCGGCACGGTGAATGTGACATCCGCCACGCAACAGGGAATTGCGTCGACAGTGCCCCTTGCGGCATGGTGAGGGTTCTGTCAGGCCCCGCGTACGGCATGGCATGGCTTCCGGACGCCCGGAAGTCCGGCCCGGACGGTCCACCAACTCCGGTCAGTGGACGCACAATTGAACACCGATGAGCCGTACGCCGCCCGATCTCAACGCCCGGTCGCCTCACGTCGGCCGGACGCCGGGTCAGTACCTCCCGTGACCAGCACGTCCGGAGGGCAGCGCCAAGGGGCATGTTGCGCCCGTACGGTCACGCGTGGGCGATGCTGGAAGGAAACCATGTGACTCGGATCTCGGTCCGGGGAGTTGCTGTCGCCTCCGCCACCGCCGTCACCGCTGTTGGTGCCGTCGTGGGCATGGCCTCGGGCAGCGAGGGCAAGACGACGCAGACGGTCGATGTCGCCGGTGCGACCCTGCTTGCCGAAGTCCCCTCTGGCGCCCAGGCGCAGACCATCAGCGACAACATCGGCACGCAGGCAACCGCCCAGCAGGCCGCCGCCGACGCCGCCGCCAAGGCAGCCGCCGAGCAGAAGGCCGCCGAGGAGGCCGCGCGCCAGCAGGCCGCGGCCGACGCCCAGGCCAAGGCCGACGCCCAGGCCAAGGCCGAGGCGCAGGCCAAGGAGGCCCAGGCCAAGGCCGACGCGGAGAAGGCCGCCAAGGCGGCCGAGGAGAAGCGGAAGGCCGACGAGGCCGCCGCCAACCGCTCCAAGTCGCGCTCGGCGATGGCTGCCACCGACAACGCGGCTCCGCCGGTCTCGGTCAGCCCCGGCTCCGTCCAGGAGCTCGCCCAGCAGATCGTCGGCAACGACGCCCAGTTCCAGTGCTTCAGCCAGATCGTGAAGCGCGAGTCCGGCTGGAACTACACCGCCACCAACAAGAGCTCCGGCGCGTACGGCCTGGTCCAGGCGCTGCCCGGGACGAAGATGGCCTCGGCGGGCGCCGACTGGCGCACCAACCCGGCCACGCAGATCAAGTGGGGCCTCAGCTACATGAACAGCCGCTACGGCAGCCCCTGTGGCGCCTGGTCGTTCTGGCAGTCGCACCACTGGTACTAGGCCCACCGGCCGAGTACCGGGTCCACCGGCTTCACCACGGCCCCCGGCCGCGCGGACAGCGCGACCGGGGGCCGTGCCGCGTCGTCCGCGAACCGCTGCGAACCGTGAACCGCCGGGCCCTACCCGGGGGCGATCCGGACCGGGCGCCCGGCCCCGGCGCGAGCGGGCCGCGCCGCCCGGGCTGCGCTGACCAGTGCGCCCACGGGCGGTGCGGTCCTGGGTGCGGACGCGGGGCGCGGAGAGGGGTCCTGGTAGCTCTCCGCACCGGCCGGTCCGCCGACAGTTGGCTCCGGTCCCGACCGACTCCTCCCCGCTGCCCGACGCCTGAAACCACCCGAACTGCGTGGTTTCGCCCCGGTATCCCCACTCCGGCCGTGGCCCGTTCTCCGCCGGTGGGTACGAAGAACCCGCCCGCCCGGCGGACTCGGCGCGCCCCGGCCGGGTAGCGTCATCCCTGACGGCCGTGGCGGGACCCACGGCGTCCCGCCGGACACGGCGGGTCCGGCGGGGAGAAGTGGTAACGAGCATGGCGCGGGGCGGAAAGGCTTTCAAGGCCGTGGCCAAGGGCATGGCCGTGGTGGCGAGCGCGGCCGCCGTGATCGAGCGGCGCCGACGGGCCGCGATGGCGGCCGACTTCCACGAATCCCTGCTCCTGGCGGCGCCCGCCGCCGCGGAGCTCCCGGCGCCGTTGCCGGCTCCCCGGGAGGAGGCGGCGCCTGTCGCTGCCGCCGCCGCACCGGCCGCCGCGGTCCCGCCGGCCGCGTCCGGCGGGTCCGGTGGGTCCCACGGACACTTCGGGCGGCCCGCCACCCCCGCCGAGGCGGTGCCGTGGAGCCTGCGGGTGGCCGCCGAGTCCACCTGGCGGCTGCTGCTGCTCGGTGCCGCGCTGTACGTCGTCTTCTACATCGTCGACATGCTGCGGCTGGTCGCCTTCGCGGTGCTCGCCTCGCTGCTGATCTCCGCGTTGCTGGAGCCCACCGTCTCCTGGCTGCGCCGGCACGGCGTCCCGCGCTCGCTGGCCGCCGGTGGGGTGTTCATGAGCGGCCTGGCCGGAATCGGCCTGGTCGGCTGGTTCGTGGTCTGGCAGGTGACCACCAACCTGGAGACCGTCACCAGCAAGGTCAAGGCGGGCGTCGACCAGCTCCGGGACTGGCTGATCACCGGGCCGTTGCACCTGACCGAGCAGCAGATCACCGACTTCGCCAACCAGATCACCAAGGCGATCAGCACCAACACCGAGCAGATCACCTCGGCCAGCCTGACCGGCGCGCAGATCGCCGTCGAGGTGCTGACCGCCGTGCTGCTGGCCTTCTTCACCACCTTCTTCTTCCTCTACGACGGCGAGCGGATCTGGAACTGGGCGCTGCGGGGCCTGCCCCGGCACTCCCGGTACGCGATGGCCGGGGCCGGGCCGAAGGCCTGGGCGACGCTCACCGCCTACGTGCGCGGCACCGTCTGCGTGGCCTTCATCGACGCGGTCTGCATCGGCATCGGCATCCAGCTGCTCGGGGTGCCGATGGCGCTGCCGCTCGCCGTGATCATCTTCCTGGGCGCCTTCGTCCCGCTGGTGGGTGCGCTGGTCACCGGGACCGTCGCGGTGCTGATCGCCCTGGTCACCACCACGCCGTGGACCGCGCTGATGGTGCTGGTGGTGCTGATCGCCGTCCAGCAGCTGGAGGGACACATCCTCCAGCCGCTCATCCTCGGCCGGGCGGTCCGCGTCCACCCGCTCGGCGTGGTGCTGGGGGTGGCCGCCGGCTCCATCATCGGCGGCATCGGCGGTGCGATCGTCGCCGTCCCGCTGATCGCGGTCACCAACACCGTGGTCACCCACCTTCGCCGCCGCAACGAGGCGGGCCAGGCGGTCTTCACCGCCCTGGAGGCCGCCCGCGAGGCCGCGACCCGAGCCCCGGCACCACCGGCGTCGTAGTCGCCGCCCTCCCGGTACGCGAACGGGCCCCCGGGCGGACGCGGTGTCCGGCGCGGGGGCCCGTTCGGGGGTGGTGCGGGTGCGTCGTCAGGCGTTGACGGTCGCGAGCGCGGCCTCGGCGTCGAGGACGCCGGCGACGGCCTGGAGCACGGCGGCGATCTTCATCGAGGCCTGGATGACGTCGCGGTCGACGCCGGCCTTGCGGAGGACGCCCTCGTGCGAGTCGAGGCACTGGCCGCAGCCGTTGATCGCGGAGACCGCGAAGCACCAGAGCTCGAAGTCGACCTTCTCGACGCCCGGGGTGCCGATGATGTTCATCCGCAGACCGGCCCGCATGCTGCTGTACTCCTTGTCGGAGAGCAGGTGCAGCGTCCGGTAGTAGACGTTGTTCATCCCCATGATCGCGGCCGCGCCCTTGGCGGCGGTGTACGCCTCCGGGGAGAGGTTGGCCTTGGCCTCGGGCTCCAGCTCACGCAGCACGGCGGCGCTGCGGGTGGCCATCGCGCAGGAGAGCACGGTGCCCCAGAGCTGCTGGGCGGGGAGGTCGGAGTTGCCGATGACCGAGCCCAGGTTGAGCTTGAGGTCCTTGGCGTAGTCCGGGAGGGCGGACTTCAGGTCGTCGAGGGCCATGGGTCAGCCGGCCAGCAGGGCCTGGGCGTCGAGGGTGTCCTCGCCCTTGGTCCAGTTGCACGGGCACAGCTCGTCGGTCTGCAGGGCGTCCAGCACCCGCAGGACCTCCTTGGGGTTACGGCCGACGGAGCCGGCGGTCACCATGACGAACTGGATCTCGTTGTTCGGGTCCACGATGAAGACGGCGCGCTGGGCGGTGCCGTCCGCGGCCTCGACGCCGCAGGCGCGCATGAGGTCGTGCTTGACGTCGGCCAGCATCGGGAACGGCAGGTCGCGGAGGTCCTTGTGGTCCTTGCGCCAGGCGTGGTGGACGAACTCCGAGTCGCCGGAGACGCCGAGGATCTGGGCGTCGCGGTCGGCGAACTCGTCGTTCAGCTTGCCGAACGCGGCGATCTCGGTCGGACAGACGAAGGTGAAGTCCATCGGCCAGAAGAACACGATCTTCCACTTGCCCTCGTAGGACTTGTGGTTGATCTCGGCGAAGGCGTTCGCGGCGTCCAGGTCGACGCAGGCGTTGAGTTCGAACTCGGGGAACTTGTCACCGATCGTGAGCACGTTCGCTTCTCCTGAAGTGAGACTGAGGGGGGTTTGTCCGTTTTGCGGAACGGTCTCTACCATTCCACATCGTGGACTGATCAGGGAAATAGCTACACTCGATGTGTCTGATCGGAGAGAGTTATCAATACCCCCAAGCCCCCCTCCCGCCCCACGGGGCGCAGGGCTCCCGCCCGCAAACCCGAGGGCGCTGTGGCGAGTGCCACATCCCGCGCCCCCCGCACACCGACGGTCGCCCAGCTCAGGGCCTTCGTCGCGGTGGCCGAGCACCGGCACTTCCGGGAGGCCGCGGCGGCCACCGGGACCAGTCAGCCGGCGCTGTCCGCGGCGGTCGCGGCGTTGGAGGAGTCGCTGGGCGCGCAGCTGATCGAGCGTACGACGCGGAAGGTGATTATCACCCAGCTGGGGGAGCGCGTGCTCGAACACTCGCGCCGGGTGCTCGCCTCCCTGCAGGGGCTGACCGAGGAGGTGGAGGCCGCCCGCCGCCCGTTCACCGGGCCGCTGCACCTGGGCGTCATCCCGACCGTCGCGCCGTACCTGCTCCCGCCGGTGCTGCGGCTGGTCCGGGACCGCTACCCGGACCTGGAGCTGCACGTCCACGAGGAACGGACGTCGTCGCTGCTGGAGGGCCTGGCCGCCGGGCGGCTGGACGTGCTGCTGCTGGCGCTGCCGGCCGGCGGGGCCGCGCCGACCCGGGACATCCCGCTGTTCGACGAGGACTTCGTCCTGGTCACCCCGGCCGACCACGAGCTGGCCGGCCGGGTCGACGTGCCGCGCGACGTCCTGCTCGACCTGGACGTCCTGCTGCTGGAGGAGGGGCACTGCCTGCGCGACCAGGCCCTCGACATCTGCCGCGAGGTCGGCGCGGACCCGGCCGGCGCCACCACCAGGGCGGCCGGCCTCTCCACCCTGGTCCAGCTGGTCGCCGGCGGCCTCGGGGTGACCCTGCTGCCCGCCACGGCGCTGGACGTCGAGACGAGCCGCACCGACCGGTTGGCCGCCGTGCGCTTCGCCGCCCCGGCGCCGGGGCGGCGGATCGGGCTCGCCACCAGGCCGGGCTCGGCCCGCAGCGCCGAGTACGACCGGTTCGCCGTCTCGCTGCGCGAGGTGCTGGCCGAGCTGCCGGTCCGCCTGGTGCTCTGATGCTCCGAGGGGGCCGCGGATCGCGAGCCGGCCCGTCGGGCGCCCGTCAGGGCAGGCGGGCCGGTGCTCCCAGGCAGAGTCCGATCGTGGTGGCGATCAGCAGGTCGAGGGTGTGCAGCGCCACGGCGTCCGGCCGCTCGCCGGCCCGGCGCAGCACCATGTAGCGGTCGGTCAGCCCGTTGAAGCCGACCAGGAACAGGACCGCGATCTCGTCGGCGGGCACGGCCAGGGTCTGGCCGTGCGCCTCGGCGAGCGCGGTGAGCAGTTCGGCGGCGGTGCTCTCGATCTCGTGCTGGACCGCGCGCATGATCTCCTGGAGATCCGGGTCGCGCAGTGACAGCGCCGTGAACTCGGTGATCAGCGCGCACCGCCCGCCCTCGGCGACGGCGCTCTCCCAGAGTGCGTAGACCATGGTCCGCACCTGCTCGCCGAACGACCCGTCGCCGGGGGAGGCGGCGCGGACCTGGTGGATGAACTCCGCGGTCAGCTCCTCGACGACGGAGCGGTAGAGGTCCTTCTTGGTGCCGAAGGTGTAGTGCACCGTCGCCTGCGCCACGCCCAGCTCGGCCGCGATCGCCCGGGTGCTGCCGGCGGCGATCCCCTCCCGGGCCATCAGGTCGATGGCGGCCTGGATCAGTTGGGGGCGCCTTTCGGAGGCGGGGACATGTGCCATTGGGCCAGGGTATCGCCATGTTCAGGCAACCTGATCGGACGAATGCGTCACAGGTTCGCGTCGGGCGACTTTGTCGCCCGACAAACTTGCGCGTACGGTGGTCCGAGACCTGTTCAGGCAGCCGCCTGCCTCGACCGACCCGATCGAAGGTGCCCGCATGGCCACGTACCTGTACCGCCTGGGCCGACTCTGCTTCCGCCGAAGGCGCACCGTGCTCGCCGTCTGGCTGGCCCTGCTGATCGCCGTCGGCGGCGCCGCGGGGGCGTTCGCGGGCAAGACCAGCGACGAGTTCAAGGTCCCCGGGACCGAGGCGCAGGCCACCCTGGACCGGATCACCGACACCTTCCCCGAGCAGGGCCACGGCTCCGCCCAGGTGGTCTTCGCCACCGACGGCGCCGGCGGCGTCGCGGCCCCGGACACCGCCAGGGCCGTCGGCGAGGCGGTCGGCCGGATCGCCGACGTCCCCGGCGTCTCGGCCGCGCCCGACCCGTACGCCACCGGTGCGCTCTCCCCGGACGGCCGGGTCGCGCTCGCCCTGGTCTCCTTCGACCGCGAGCTCGGCGACATCACCGACCAGCAGCGCGACGCGGTCAGGGAGGCCGCCGAGCCGGCCCGCGCGGCCGGGCTGACCGTGGCCTTCGGCGGCGACGCGTACAACCGGATGGCACAGGTCGAGGGCGGCGAGGCGGTCGGTCTGGCGGTGGCCGGACTGGTCCTGGTGATGACCCTGGGCTCGCTGGTCGCGGCCGGGCTGCCGCTGGTCACCGCCCTGGTCGGGGTCGGGGTCGCACTCGCCGGGCTGCTGACGCTGGCCGGCTCGTTCGAGATCATCTCCACCGCGCCGGTGCTGGCCCTGATGGTCGGCCTCGCGGTCGGCATCGACTACGCCCTGTTCATCGTCTCCCGGCACCGGCGCCATCTCGCCGAGGGGCTGGAGCCGGACGAGGCCGCCGCCCGCGCCAACGCGACCGCCGGCAGCGCGGTGGTCTTCGCCGGCCTGACCGTCGTCGTCGCGCTGGCCGGGCTGGCCGTCGCCGGCGTGCCCTTCCTCACCGTGATGGGCCTCGCCGCCTCCGGCGCCGTGGTGGTCGCGGTACTGGTCGCGATCACCCTGCTGCCCGCGCTGCTCGGCTTCGCCGGGCGTGCCATCGACCGGCTGCCGGTCTGGCGGCGCGCGCTCCGGGCCCCCGACCGGACCACGCTCGGCGAGCGCTGGGCGGAACTGGTGGTCCGCCGCCCGCTGGTCGTCCTGCTCACCGGACTGACCGCCCTGGTCGCCCTCGCGGTGCCCGCCGCGAGCCTCACCCTCGGCCTGCCGGGCGGTGGCTCCCAGGCCAGGGGCACCGACGCCCGCACGGCCTACGACCTGATCGACCGAAGCTTCGGGCCCGGCTTCAACGCGCCGCTGGTGGTCGTCGTGGACACCGGGGGCGCCGGCCGGCCGGACGCCGCCGTGCAGGGCGTCGCCGAGAAGCTCTCCGGCCTGGACGGCGTCCGGACCCTGCTGCCGCCGGCCGTCGACGAGCCGAGCGGCACCACCCTGCTCACCGTCATCCCGAAGACCGGCCCGGACCACGCGGACACCCGGGACCTGGTCACCGAGATCCGCGACCAGCGGGACGGCCTCAAGGCCGCGACCGGGGCCCGGATCGACGTCACCGGCACCACGGCCGCCAACATCGACGTCTCCGCCAAGCTGACCGACGCGCTCCCGCCGTTCGTCGCCGTGATCGCGGGCATCGCGATGGTGCTGCTGGCGCTGGCCTTCCGTTCCGTCCTGGTGCCGCTCAAGGCGGTGGCCGGCTTCCTGCTCTCCATCACCGCCTCGCTCGGCGCCGTCGTCGCCGTCTACCAGTGGGGCTGGCTGGACGGCGTGATCGACGTGCCGAAGGTCGGCCCGGTGGTGAGCTTCGTGCCGATCCTGCTGATCGGCGTGCTGTTCGGGCTGGCGATGGACTACGAGCTGTTCCTGGTCTCCGGGATGAAGGAGCACCACGTGCACGGCACGGCCCCGCAGGAGGCCGTGGTGGCCGGGGTGAAGAACGGGGCCCGGGTGGTCACCGCCGCCGCGCTGATCATGATCGCGGTCTTCGGGTCCTTCGTCTTCGGCCACGACCCGATCGTCCAGCCGATCGGCTTCGCGCTCGCCGTGGGCGTGCTGGTGGACGCCTTCGTGGTGCGGATGGCCCTGGTGCCGGCCGCGATGGCGCTGTTCGGCAAGGCCGCGTGGTGGTTCCCGAAGAGCCTGGAGAAGGTGGTGCCGCGGGTGGACATGGAGGGTGAGCAGCTGCTGGCCCGACTGGAGAAGCCCGCGAACGGCGGTGCGAACGGCGACGTCGGCGACGTCGGTGACGAGAACGGCGGTGCGGCCGGCGGTGCGGCCGACGACGCCGGCAGGCCGGCCGCGCGGGTCTGATCGCCCGGCGCACGGGCCCGACGGGTCCGGACGGCCCGTGCGCGCGCGGCTCCCGGCGTACCCGGCCGGGAGTCGCCGCGGCGGCCGGACGGCCCCGGGCTACGGCAGTCGCTGCTCGAACCAGACGACCTTGCCGGTGCCCAGGCGGGTGGCACCCCAGCGCTCCGCGCACCGGGCCACTATCTGCAGTCCCCGTCCGCGCTCGTCCTCCGGCCCGGTCCGGCGCGGCCGGGGCAGCAGCGGGCTGTCGTCCCCGACCTCGCAGCGCAGCCGGGACGTGCGGACCAGGCTCAGCGTGATCGGGCGGGTCGCGTGCTGGACGGCGTTGGTGACCAGCTCGCTGACCATCAGCTCGGTCGCCTCGGTGAGCTTCTCCAGACCCCAGCGGCGCAGGGTGTGCGCGACCAGCCGGCGGGCCCGCCCAGGTGTCTCGTTGCGCGGCTGGAGGTACCAGTGCGCGACGTCCCCGGCCGGGATGCCGTCGAAGCAGGCGGCCAGCAGGGCGATGTCGTCCCCGCGGTCGCCCGGCGGCAGGATGCGCAACGCCTCCTGGCAGAGGTTCTCGGGCGTGTGCCGGTGGGCGTTGGCGAGCCGGGCCCGGAGCAGTTCCAGTCCGTCGCTGAGGGGCCGGCTGCGGGTCTCCACCAGGCCGTCGGTGAACAGCAGCAGGGCCGAGCCGGGCGGCGCGGGGAGTTCGACGGAGGAGAAGTCGACACCGCCGACGCCGATCGGCGCACCCGACTCCAGGTCGAGGAGTTCGGCCGTCCCGTCCGGCTGGACGAGCACCGGCGGCACGTGGCCGGCGTTGGCGAGCACCACCCGGTTGGCGATCGGGTCGTACACCGCGTAGACGCAGGTGGCCAGGTGCTGTTCGCGGCCGAGCCGTTGGGCCTGTTCGTCCAGGTGGTACAGCACCTCGTGCGGCGGCAGGTCGAGCGCGGCCAGGGTCTGGGCGCTGGTGCGGAGCTGGCCCATGATGGCGGCCGAGGTGAGCGAGTGGCCCATCACGTCGCCGACGATCAGCGCCACCCGGTTGCCGGGCAGCGGCACGGCGTCGTACCAGTCGCCGCCGACCTGGGCGCCCCGCTCGCCGGGCAGGTAGCGCTGGGCGAGCCGGACGCCGTGCGGCTGGGGGAGGCGCAACGGCAGCATGCTGCGCTGGAGCTCGTTGGCTATCTCCCATTCGCGGGCGTACCGGAGCGCGGTGTCGACGGCCAGCCCGGCCTGGGTGGCGAGGTGGGCGGCGGTCGCGGTGTCGGCGGCGTCGAAGGAGGGCCGGCCGGTCCGTTCGGGAGGCCGGCGGATGAGCACCAGCAGGCCGAGCACGGCCTTCCGTCCGCGCAGCGGCAGGGCGAGGACGGACGTCCCGGGGCCGAGCCGGGAGAGACCGCGCGCGCCGTACAGCTCGCGCAGCAGCTCGGTGGTGCGGGCGCTGCCGGAGTCGTCGGTCGCGCCGAGGACGACCGGCTCGGCCGGGCGGCGGCTGAGCAGGGTGTGGGCGAGCGCGCCGCCGCGGGTGACCGGGGTGGCCGGCCCGGTGTCGGCGGTGGAGCGGGCGCCGTACCGGCTGCCGTAGTGCGAGCCGTACCGGGAGTCGCGGCGGTCGTCGCCGGCCGGGCGGCCGCGGCGGCCCAGCCGGGTGCCGTGGCTGTGGTGGATCCGCAGCTGCTCCGGGAAGCCGGGTTCGCGCTCGACGTTGGGCAGCGGGTCGCGCAGGTGGACGACGGCGGCGTCGGCGAGGGTCGGCACGAGGACGCGGCAGACGTTGCGCAGGGTCGCGGCCAGGTCGAGCGCGCTGTTGATCCGCCGGGTCGCGGAGTCGAGGTAGGCCAGGCGCTCGGCGACCCGGTCGTGGCCGTCCGATCCGGTCCCGGGGCCCGCCTCCGGCCCGGTCCCCGCCTCCGGCGCGGGTCCGGTCCCCGGATCCGGCTGGGCCGGCGGCGACCGGCGCGGGCTGGGCAGGGCAGGCGGCTGTCCGGCCTCGGATTTGAGCTGGTCGCGCACGGGTGCCTGTCCTGGGATCGGTTCGGTCTGTTGGTCTGTCTGTGGTGTGACGCTTCCGGGGTGTCCCGGTTCCGGGCCGCAGGTCCTCGGCCCTCGTTCATCCTCGTCGTTCGCGGCCGGTCCGCCGGTTCCCGTCCCGCCCGTCTCCTGTCCCGCCCGTCTCCCGCGCCGCCCCGACCGCGCCCGTCCCGACCTGCCGGCCCCGACCGCGTGTCAGCCGACCCGCCGACAGCAGAGGAACAACTGCTCCTCCGGCGGCAGCGAGGTGCTGGCGGGTGCGTACGGGTGCCCCACCTGCTCCTCGACGGCGAAGCCGGACGCCACCAGGACCCGTTCGAGATCCTCCCGCAGGTATCCGCTGATCCGTAGCTCGCGCCCCAGGAACGGCAGCGGAACGTGGTCCAGGTCGGCCTCGACCATACCGAGCGCGAGGACCCCGCCGGGACGCAGCAGGGTGCGCAGCCGGGTCAGCACGGTGGGGATCTCGTCCTGGGGGAGGAGGATCAGGGAGAAGAAGGCGGTGACGGCGTCGAACGTGCCCTGCCCGCGGGGGCCGAGCTCCGGTGCGTTCCAGGCCCGGTCGGCGCGGTCGGTCGCCAGGTCGTACATGTCGATGCGGTGGAGGACCGGCGGGTGCGGCCCCGGGAAGCGCGACTCCCGGGCCAGGGCCAGCATGACGTCCGACAGGTCCGTTCCGGTGACCCGCATGCCGGCCGCGCCCAGCTGCCGGACGGTCGGTTCGCCGCTGCCGCAGCCGACGTCCAGGACGGCGGCACCCGGTTCGAGCCGGGCCAGCAGGCGGGCGCCGCAGGCCAGCTGGCCGTCCTTCGCGGGGAACGCCTCGCCGTAGCCGGAGCCGATGGTGTCGAAGGCGACAGCCTGCAGGGCGCGTTCGGCACGACGGCGCAGGACGTCGGGCCCGCCGTCGCCGTCCGCGTCCCCGTCGACGGGGAACGGATCGGATATCTGTCCGGTCGTCACGATTGAGAGGCACCTTTCCACCCGGGCCTCCGGTCGGCTGGACGAGGCGCGAGGCCGGGCTGCCGTCCTCCCGGCGCCCGCGCTGCCCCGCCGGCCTGCTGCCGGTGGCGGTACGTCACGCTCCCCGCGTCACACTGTCACGTTGACTGCCCTCTGACACTTTGCACAGACTCTTTGCACAGGGACACTCTGCACCGTGGGAGCGTCGCCGCGCTGCCTTTTCCGGATGCTCCACCGGAGAAGTGCACTCGTGTGTGTACTGGCATCCGAGAATATGCGTGATCACTCCGCCATGGGGTCCGTTTTCGGCCAACTCGTGGTGGTTGGCCGGAGCTGCCCCCCGCCCCGGGAGCGCAGGGTCGCGGGCCGGGGTGGTGCGGTGCGACCCCGCGCGCCGGGCAGTTCGGCCGTACGACCGCGCCGACCTGGGACTTCGTCGATCCGTGAGCGGACTTCCGGGCGTTTATCGAACGTCAATCGGTCCGGTGCACAGTGGTGTCAGCGCCGGGGAAGCGTTGAAGGCGCTCCCGCAGCCGGGGGGCTGCGGGAGCGCCGAACGCCTACGGGAAGGTCTCCAGGGGGGCGATCGGGGGATTGGAGACCTACGGCGCGGGGGGAGAGAGGGGCTCGGTGTGCTGCTGGGAGATGAGGTCCGCCACGGGGGAGGCCTCGGGCACACCGAGCCGCGTGAAGACGGCGTGGGCCTCCCGCAGGCACGCCAGTCCACGGGCGGGCTGGGCGAGGCCGAGCAGCGCCCCGCCCAGCGCGGCGTTGGCGAGGCCCTGGCAGTAGGCGGAGTCCATCTCGTGCCCGATGGCGAGGGACTCCTCCGCCGTCTCGGCCGCCTCGGCCTGCTGGCCGGCGGCGAGGAGGGACGAGGAGAGGCGGGCGAGGGTGTAGCCCTCGCGCAGCCGGTTCTGCTGGGACTGGTAGAGCCGGTGCGACTCGCGCAGGTGCTCGGCGGCGGTGGCCGGGTCGTCGGCGGAGGAGAGGACGACACCGAGTTGGTACAGCGTGTCGGCCAGGCAGGGGCCGTTCTTGGACGCGCGGGCGGTGCCGACGGCGTCCGTGACGGAGCGGACGGCCGTTTCGAGCATGCCGAGACCGAGCTGGGCCCGGGCCATGTTGCCGAGCAGCCGGGCCTCGCCGATCGGTGCGCCGACCACGCGGCTGATGGCGAGCGCCAGTTCGAAGAACGGCAGCGCCTCGGCGGGCCGGTTGGCCAGGCTGAGGATGATCCCCAGGTCGTTGGCGGCGGCGGAGCGCAGGACGGTCATGTCCTCGGCGTCCTGGAGGTCCAGGCTCTTGCGCAGGGACTGCTCGGCGCTCTGGAAGTCGTTGGTGATCGACTGCAGCGTGCCGAAGGCGAAGTGCACCCGGGCGAGGGCGGCGGAGTCCGCGTGCGAGGTGGCGTTCCGGTCGGCGGCTTCCAGCATGTGGCGCACCCGGGAGCCGTGCGTGGGGTCCTCGACCAGGCTGTTCAGGACGATCAGCAGGTCGACGGCGGGTCGCAGCAGTTCGCTCGGTCCCTGGACGGCGGCCTCGACCGAGCTGAGCAGCAGGGCGGTCTCGGTCCGCAGCCACTCCTGGGCGAAGTCGCTGGTGATCAGCGGGATGCCGATCGACGCGGGCGGGTTCAGCGGTTCGGGCAGCTGGTCGTCGGGCTCGACGGCCTGCGCCGCGTTGCGGACGGTCGCGAGCAGCAGGTCGAGCAGGCGCCGGAGGGCGGCCTGCTGCTCCCCGGTGTCGTCCGCCCGCTCGTTCTGCCGCTGTGCGTACAGCCGGAGCAGGTCGTGGTACCGGTAGCGGCCCGGCGAGAAGGTCTCCAGCATGTTGGCCTCGACGAGGGCCTCGGCGAGGTCCTCCGCCTCGGTCTCCTCGACGCCGAGCAGCGCCGTCACCGCCGCCAGCGGCAGGTCGGGCGAGTCCACGACCGAGAGCAGCCGGAAGGCGCGGGCCTCGGCGGCGGACAGTTGCCCGTAGCCGAGGCCGATGGTGGTTTCCACGGCGAGGTTGCCCAGTTGGAGTTCGTCCAGGCGGCGCCGTTGGTCGGCTAAGCGGCGGGCGAGGTCCGAGACGCTCCACCGGGGCCGGCTGGCGAGCCGGGCGGCGGCGATGCGGACGGCGAGCGGAAGGAATCCGCAGGCGGTCACGACCGCCATGGCCGCGTCGGGTTCGGCGGCGACGCGCTGGTCGCCGACGATCGCGGAGAAGAGCGCCAGCGCCTCCTCGGGCGTCAGCTCCTCGACGTCCACGAGGTGCGCGCCGGGGATGCCGGCCAGCCGGGAACGGCTGGTGGCGAGCACGGCGCACCCGGAGACGCCCGGGATGAGCGGTCGGATCTGCTCGGCGTCCTGGGCGTTGTCGAGCAGGATCAGCATCCGCCGGCTGGCGAGCAGCGACCGGTAGAGGGCCGCGCGCTGCTCCAGCGAGTCGGGGTTCTCGGTGACGCCGAGGGCGTGCAGGAAGTCGCCGAGCACCACGGCCGGATCGGCGGGCGAGGCGCCCGCGCCCCGGAGGTCGACGTACAGCTGCCCGTCCGGGAACTCGGCGCGGACCCGGTGGGCGACGTGCACGGCGAGGGTGGTCTTGCCGACGCCGCCGATGCCGGCCAGCGAGGTGACGACCACGGCCTGGCCGGTGGCGTTCATGAGGACGGTGGAGAGGTCGGCGACCATCTCCGAGCGTCCGCTGAAGTCGGAGACGTCCGCCGGCAGTTGGGCCGGGGCGGGTTGTGCGGCCGGGCCGTCCTCGCGGGCGGCGGGCACGGGTGCGGTGACGGCCGGCAGGGTCAGCGCCGGGTCGGCCGCGAGGATGCGGGCGTGCATCGCGGAGAGCCCCGAGCCCGGCTCGACGCCGAGTTCGTCGATCAGCAGCTTGCGGGTGTCGGTGTAGACGCCGAGCGCCTCGGCCTGCCGTCCGCACCGGTAGAGAGCGAGCATCAGCAGTTCGCGCAGCCGCTCCCGGAGCGGGTGTTCGGCGGTGAGCGAGTTCAACTCGCCGACCACCTCGGCGTGCAGGCCGATGTCGAGCGCGATCGTGCACCGGTCCTCGGCGACGGCGATCTGCCGCTCGGCGAGCCGGAGCCGCTGCGCGTCCGCGTACGGGCCGGGGACGCCGGTGAGCGGGCGGCCGGCGAACAGGCCGAGCGCGCGGACCAGGAGGTGGTGGGCCTTGTCGAGGTCGCCGCCGGCGCGGGCGGTCGCGGCCTCGGTGGCGAGCTGCTCGAAGACGGTCAGGTCGAGGGCCCGGCCCGGGATGTGCAGGGCGTAGCCGTCGGCGATCGAGATCAGCAGCTCGGCGGGCGCGCGCACTTCGCGGCGGGGCTCGATGACCGTGCGCAGCCGGGACACGTAGGTCCGCAGCGCCGCGATGGCCTGGGCCGGCGGCCGGTCGCCCCAGAGGCCGTCCACCAGGTCCTGGGTGGTGACCGGGCGTCCGGCGTGCAGCAGGAGGGTGGTGAGGACGGCCTGTTGCTGGGGAGAGCCGAGTGCGAGCTGCTTGCCGTCGAGCCAGGCCTGGACCGGACCGAGTACCTGGAAGCGCAGCGCCGGTGCAGGCGGCGTCTCCCGAAACTCCATGAAGTCCCCCGATGGCCTGGTGTCGATGATCCCGGTAGGGCGCTCGGCGGTCCGCCGTTGTGTGGTGGCTTCAGCTTAGGCGGAGGGCCGACTCTGCCGGACGGCACGGTAAGCCGCACGATGTTTATCGGACATTTAATCAACCCTACGATACTGACCGCGGGCCCGCGCCAAGCCGGTGGGGCAGAAGACATGTGATGACCGAAAGGCAGCCGCCCATGGCCAACAACCAGAGCGATACCCCCGCGCCGACGACGCCGGCCGAGGACGCCGTCTCCGTGGAGGCGGGCGAGGCCGTCGAGGGCGCGGTGGCCGCGACCTCGAACCCGGCCGAGTACACCGAGCCGACCGCCGCGCAGAAGGCGGACCTGGAGGACGACCTCTTCGGCGACGAGGCCGCGTACGTGGTGGAGCCCGACGCTTCGGCCGACGGCGTGCACGGCACGGACCGCGAGCCGCAGGGCATCATCTCCAGCCACCCGTAGGCGCGGACGCTCCGCACCCGCCGCTCACCAGGGGGGAACCCGTGTGAACAGGCTCCGTCGCCTCGCGGTCGTCGCCGTCTCGACGATCGTGGTGACCACCGGCTGTGTCGTGACGGCCGCCGGCGCCTCCGCCGGCATCATCACCGGTCACCCGTAGCCCACCAGCACCCGAGTGCCCCACCCCGCAGGACGGGGTGGGGCACTCGCCGTCCCGCCCGTGACCGCTCCGGCCCGGCCGGCGCGGGTGCCGGGCCGGCCGGTGGAGGTCACCAGCCGCCCGCGGCGGCGGCCGAGGCGCCCGGCCCCGTCCGGCGCTCCGGCGGGCGCCCGCGGTCGGGTTCGGGGGCGTGTCTGCCGGTGCCCCGTGGCCGGATCTCGCCGTCCGTCCTGCCGGTCCGTTCGGCCTGCCGCCCGATCCGGCCCCGGACCGCCGGTCCGGTGTCCCCGGCCCCGGTACCGCAGGGTCGTTCGTGTCCGGCGGCCCCGAGCGCTCCGAGCGCCGCGAGGGACGCCCCGGCGCCGGCCGGGCCGATGTGTCCGGGGTCGGCGGTCCACTCGCAGCCGCCGTCCGGTGGGCGGAGATAGTGCTCCCCGCCGATGGTGTCCATGTAGATGCCGGTGCGTCCGGTCCTGGTGTCGAGGACGAGTTCACCCACTCGCGGCCGGTAGGCCGCGGCGTTGCGCTTACGGGTGCTCACCGCAGTGCTCCTTGCTCCGGTGCGGGCGCGGCGCCGGTGCGGCCGCCCCTGGTCGCTGTCGTGGCTTGGCTCGGTTCGGCTCTGCTCGGCGACTACCCAGCATCTCTAGAGAAGCTAATATCTCTAGAGATGTCAACGGCCTGACCGGTCCGATCGGCTTACCGGAGGCCGCGAACGCGCCTACGATTTCCGGCGAGGACGAGGGAGCAGGCGATGGCCGGCAGCAGTGGCGACAAACAGCCCAAGTACCAACGGATCGCCGACACCCTGAAGGCGGCCATCGACGCGGGCGAGTACCGCGCCGGCGACCGGCTACCGGGCGAGAACGACCTCATGGACGCGTACAGCGTGGCCCGGATGACGGCCCGTCAGGCGCTCGGCGTCCTGCAGAGCGAGGGCATCGTGGAGGCGCGCAGGGGCTCGGGGGTGTTCGTCCGGGACTTCCGGCCGCTGCGGCGGCGCGGGATCCAAAGGCTCGCGCAGGGGCAGTGGGGGTCCGGCCGCTCGATATGGTCGGCGGACATCGACCGGCGGAACCTGGTCGTCGACCAGGTCTCGGTCACCGAGCAGGGGGCGCCGGACCACGTGGCGCGGGTGCTGGGCGTCGACCCGGGTGCGCCGATGTGCGTGCGGCACCGGCGGTTCGTCCTGGACGGCAAGCCGGTGCTGCTGTCGACGTCCTACCTGCCGGCCGGCCTGGTCGCGGGGACGGCGATCACCCGCGAGGACACCGGCCCGGGCGGCACGTACGCGCGGCTGGCGGAGATCGGGGCCAAGCCGGTGCACTTCCGCGAGGAGGTCCGGTCCCGGATGCCCGGCGCGGAGGAGACCGCGCGGCTGGAGCTGTCGGCGGGCACCCCGGTGATCCTCATCTGCCGGACGGCCTTCGCCGACGAGGGCCAGGTCGTCGAGCTGAACGAGATGATCCTCGACGCCGCGTCCTACGTGCTGGAGTACGACTTCGACGCGTGACCCCGGCGGCCCCGGCGGCGGTACAGGCACCGCCGGCACCGCCGGAACCGGCGGCACGCCGACGGCGACGCCCCGGTCGCGGGGTGCGCGACCGGGGCGTCGTTCGGGTGTCCGGGGGTCCGGGTGTCCGTTACTCCTTGGAGCGGACCCGCAGGCTGGTGATCAGGGGGCCCTCGGTGGTCTCCCGGAAGAAGTCGTTGCCCTTGTCGTCCACCACGACGAACGCCGGGAAGTCCTCGACCTCGATCCGCCAGACGGCCTCCATGCCCAGCTCGGCGTACTCCAGGACCTCGACCTTCTTGATGCAGTCCTGGGCGAGGCGGGCGGCCGGGCCGCCGATGGAGCCCAGGTAGAAGCCGCCGTGCTCGGCGCAGGCGTCGGTGACCTGCTTGGAGCGGTTGCCCTTGGCCAGCATGACCATCGAGCCGCCGGCGGCCTGGAACTGGTCGACGTAGGAGTCCATCCGGCCGGCGGTCGTCGGGCCGAACGAACCGGAGGCGAAGCCCTCGGGGGTCTTGGCCGGGCCGGCGTAGTACACCGGGTGGTCCTGGAGGTACTTGGGCATGCCCTCGCCGGCGTCCAGGCGCTCCTTGATCTTGGCGTGCGCGATGTCGCGGGCGACGACGAGCGTGCCGGTGAGCGAGAGCCGGGTCTTCACGGGGTACTTGGACAGCTCGGCCCGGATCGAGGACATCGGCTGGTCGAGGTCGATGCGGACCACGTCGTCGTCGAGGTGGTCGTCGGTGGTGTCCGGCAGGTACTTGGCCGGGTCGGTCTCCAGCTGCTCCAGGAAGACGCCCTCGGCGGTGATCTTGCCGAGCGCCTGGCGGTCCGCCGAGCAGGAGACGGCCATCGCGACCGGCAGCGAGGCGCCGTGGCGCGGCAGGCGGACGACGCGCACGTCGTGGCAGAAGTACTTGCCGCCGAACTGGGCGCCGATGCCGATCCTCTGGGTCAGTTCGGTGACCTTGGCCTCCAGCTCCAGGTCCCGGAAGCCGTGCCCGGTCTTCGCGTCGCCCTCGGTCGGCAGCTGGTCGAGGTAGTGCGCGGAGGCGTACTTGGCGGTCTTCAGCGCGAACTCGGCGCTGGTGCCGCCGATCACGATCGCCAGGTGGTACGGCGGGCAGGCCGCGGTGCCCAGCGAGCGGATCTTCTGCTCCAGGAAGGCGAGCATGCTCGCCTCGTTGAGGATCGCCTTGGTCTCCTGGTACAGGTACGACTTGTTGGCGGAGCCGCCGCCCTTGGCCATGAAGAGGAACTTGTAGGCGTCGCCGTCGGCGGCGTACAGCTCGATCTGGGCCGGCAGGTTGTTGCCGGTGTTCCTCTCGTCCCACATGGTGACCGGGGCCATCTGGGAGTACCGCAGGTTGAGCTTGGTGTACGCGTCGTAGACGCCGCGCGCGACGGCGGCCTCGTCGCCGCCGGACGTCAGCACGTTCTGGCCGCGCTTGCCCATGACGATGGCGGTGCCGGTGTCCTGGCACATGGGCAGGATGCCGCCGGCCGAGATGTTGACGTTCTTCAGCAGGTCCAGCGCGACGAAGCGGTCGTTGGGGCTGGCCTCCGGGTCGTCCAGGATGCGGCGCAGCTGGGCGAGGTGGGCGGGGCGGAGGTAGTGCGAGATGTCGTGCATCGCCTCGGCGGTGAGCAGCCGCAGGGCCTCGGGCTCGACCTGGAGGAAGGTGCGCCCGCCGGCCTCGAAGGTGGAGACACCCTCGGAGGTGAGCTTGCGGTAGGGGGTCGGGTCAGCGCCCAGGGGGAGCAGGTCGCTGTACTCGAAGTCTGGCGTGGGAGCCATCGGGGCGGTCCTTAGGTATCCAGTGTTCCGGCTGCGTCGGCGAAGCACCCTCAAGGGCGGAAGCACCCTCAAGGGTAGGACCCGCGCGAACGAAGCACGCGGACAGGTAAGCCTGCGTGACCGGCGTCACCCGCACGTGCGTACGAGGCTTGCCCCGGTGGCTAGGCTTGCCCCGTGGACAACTCGCCGTCGATGGACGATCAGAAGGACGACCGGGGGGCGTCGCCCGTGCCGCGGGGGCAGTCGCCGATACCGATGACCAAGCCGGCGCCGGAGCCGCCCGCCGGAGCCGGCCACGCGCCGGTGGCGCAGGCCGAGATGCGGGCCTCGGACGCCGACCGCGAACGGGTGGCGGAGCTGCTGCGCGACGCCTACGCCGAGGGGCGGTTGGACGTCGACGAGCACGCCGAGCGGATCGAGGCGGCCTACTCCGCCAAGACCCTCGGCGAACTCGTGCCGCTCACCCGGGACCTCCCGGTGCACACGGAGGTCTCCTTCGAGGAGCCGCCGCTGGGTTCCGCGGCCGGCGGCGCCCCGCGCCAGAACGGTCCGGTGCGGCTGCCGGCCCGGACGGAGGCGCCGACGATGCTGGCGGTCTTCGGCGGATCGTCCCGCAAGGGCCGCTGGCGGGTGGGGTCGAACCTGCGGGCGGTGGCGATCTTCGGCGGGGTGGAGATCGACCTGACCGACGCCGTCTTCGAGTCGCCCGAGGTGGTGATCGAGGTGGTGGCGATCTTCGGCGGGGTGGAGATCAAGGTGCCGGAGAACGTCAGCCTGCACGGCAGCGGCGTCGGCATCTTCGGGGGCTTCGACGTCAAGGAGCAGACCGCCGCCGATCCCTACGCGCCGGTGGTGCGGGTGAAGGGCACCGCGGTCTTCGGCGGCTGCGAGGCGAAGCCGCGCAAGGGCAAGAAGCTCAAGGAGTGGGTGCGCAAGCAGCTCGGCGCCGACTGATTCGCGTACGGACCGCGTCCCGTGTGCCCGGCCGGAGTCAACTCCCGGCCGGGCACTCGACGTTGCCTCGGGTGCACGCTGTAGTCGATTGCGTGCAGTGTGCATGAATCGCGGCGCCGTGGGGTAGTTCCTCTGGCACATCGCTTCTTGTACGGCTGCGTACCGGAGGCGGCCTGAGGCCGGCCCGGGGGGTGTGAGGAACGGGGGCCCGCAGCCCGCAGGGGAGCGAGCTTCCCCGTGTCCGAGAGCCTCGTCAGGAGTACGGCCGTGCTGCATCCGATCGAGTCCCGCACCACCTCGCCCGCCGCCCCGTCGTCGGCCACGCCGCCGTCCGCCGCCGCTTCGCCGGTGGTCGCGGCGGCCCGGCTGCTGGAACGGCGCCCGGCTCCGCAGCCGGCGGGTGAGGACAATCCGTGGCACACCGCCGCGGCCTGCCGACGGGACGAGGTGGGCCTGTTCTTCGCACCGTCGAAGGAACCGACGGCCGCCCGGCTGTCGCGCGAGGAGCAGGCGAAGCAGGTGTGTGCCCGCTGCCCGGTGCTCCTGGAGTGCCGGGAGCACGCGCTGGCGCAGCCGGAGCCGTACGGGGTGTGGGGCGGTCTGACGGCGGCCGAGCGGCGGGTCGTGCTGGCGCGCCGCCGCCGCCGTGACGTGGAACTGTGCGAGACGGCCCGGGTGCCTGCTCCGCGCCGCCGGATCGCGGGCTGACGCCCGGTCGGGACCGCGAACGCCCGCGGCCTCGGCGAAGGGGGATTTCGCCGAGGCCGCGGGCGCGCGACGTCGTGTTCCGGCGCGTCGCCGGGCGCTGAGCCGTGTCGTGCGGCGCGGCGCGGTGCTCCCCGCGCCGCGTCGCGCTGCGCCGCGTGCGGGGAGCCGGGGGATCAGTTGGCGCGGTCGAAGTCGATCGCGCTGTAGGCCCGCAGCTTGGACAGCTTGTGGGTGGAGTGGATCTCCCGGATGGTGCCGCTCTTGGAACGCATGACCAGCGAGCTGGTGGTGGCGGTCTCCTGGCGGTAGTGCACCCCGCGCAGCAGCTCGCCGTCGGTGATGCCGGTGGCGACGAAGAACACGTTCTCGCCGCTGACCAGGTCGTCGGTGCTGAGCACGCGGTCGAGGTCGTGGCCCGCGTCGACGGCCTTCTGGCGCTCGGCGTCGTCCTTGGGCCAGAGACGGCCCTGGATCACGCCGCCCATGCACTTCATCGCGCAGGCCGCGATGATGCCCTCGGGGGTGCCGCCGACGCCCATCAGCAGGTCGACGCCGGTGCCCTCGCGGGCGGCCATGATGGCGCCCGCGACGTCTCCGTCGGAGATGTACTTGATCCGGGCGCCCGCCTCGCGGATCTCCCGGATCAGGCCCTGGTGGCGCGGGCGGTCGAGGACGACCACGGTCACGTCCTCGACGGCGATGCCCTTGGCCTTGGCGACCCGGCGGATGTTGACGGCGGTCGGGGCGGTGATGTCGACGAAGTCGGCCGCCTCGGGCCCGGTGACGAGCTTGTCCATGTAGAAGACGGCGCTCGGGTCGAACATGGTGCCGCGGTCGGCGACGGCCAGCACGGCGACGGCGTTGTTCATGCCCTTCGCGGTGAGGGTGGTCCCGTCGACCGGGTCCACCGCGACGTCGCACTCGGCGCCGGTGCCGTCGCCGACCCGCTCGCCGTTGTACAGCATCGGGGCCTCGTCCTTCTCGCCCTCTCCGATGACGACGACGCCGTTCATCGAGACGGTGGAGACGAGGGTGCGCATGGCCTTGACGGCGGCGCCGTCGGCGCCGTTCTTGTCGCCGCGGCCGACCCAGCGGCCGGCGGCCATCGCGGCCGCCTCGGTGACCCGGACGAGTTCGAGTGCGAGGTTCCGGTCGGGCGCCTCCGGCGCCACCTCGAGGGAGCTGGGAAGGTTGTGCGGGTACTGCGTGGTCATCGTCGTTACCTCTCTGTACGCGACGGCCAGTGAGCGCCCGACTACTGCCTGGTCGAACGCCGTGGTGAGGGTCCTGCGATCGTATCTGCCCACGAGATGACTGTCTGTGGCGCGGGTCGCCACGGGCCGACGGGACCGGCAGGTCCGGCCCCCGTTCACCCGTACGCGGATACCCCCGGGTGGTGCCCGCGGGGGGTCGATGAGTCACCATGTGGGGGTGGCAGGAGAGAGCAAGGGCATGAGGGGCCGGCAGACCGTGCGGGACATGGTCCTGTCGATGCTGGCGGTCGGCGCGGTGGTCTGGGTCGGGTACCTGTTCCTTCCGCACGACGCGGGCGGCGACGGGGTGCGGACGGTCGAGTACAAGGTGGCCGCGGCCTCGGCGAAGCGCGCCGCGCCGTACCCGCTGCTCTCCCCGGAGGGCCTTCCCGCGCAGTGGCGGGCCACGTCGGTGTCCTACAACCCGGCGTCGCTCGGCGGCGGCAAGGGCAACGCCTGGCACCTGGGCTTCGTCACCCCGTCCGGCCAGTACGCGGCGGTGGAGCAGAGCGACGCCCCGCGTGACGCGGTGCTCGACTCCGCGGTGGCGGGCGGCAAGCCGGACGGCACCGCGGAGGTGGCCGGCCGGACCTGGGAGCGGCTGCAGGGCGCCAAGTCCCGTGCGATCGCCGTCCAGGAGGGCGGCGGCACCACCGTCCTGACCGGTACCGCCTCCTACGAGGAGCTGGCGGAGCTGGCGCAGGCGCTCAAGTAGCCCGCCGGCCGGCCCCGCCCCGCCGGCCCCGCTCCACCCGGAGCGGTGGGGCCGCGGGCCGCAGGGCCTCCCCGGACGACGAGAAGGGCCCCGCACCGGTGTGCGGGGCCCTTCTCGTCGTCTCCGTCAGGCTCAGACGGTGGTGACGACCTGCTCGAAGGAGAGGCGCGGGGAGCGCGGGTACCAGGCGTCCTCGCCCGGCTTGCCGATGTTCACCACGGCCAGCACCGAGTGCTCGCCGTCGGAGAAGAACTCCTTGTTGATGCCCTCGGCGTCGTAGCCGGTCATCGGGCCCGCGGCCAGGCCGGCGGCGCGGACGCCGACGATGAAGTAGCCGGCCTGCAGGGCGCCGTTCATCAGGGCGGAGGCCTCGCGGACCGGGCGCTCGCCGAAGAAGGCGTCCTTCGCCTGCGGGAAGTGCGGGAACAGGGTCGGCAGCTCCTCGTGGAACTCGTTGTCCACGGCCAGGATCGCGGTCAGCGGCGCGGCGGCGGTCTTGGCCTTGTTGCCGTCCGACAGGTGCTGGACCAGGCGCTCGCGACCCTCGGTGGAGCGGACCAGGACGACGCGCAGCGGCTGCTGGTTCAGCGCGGTCGGGCCGAACTTGACCAGCTCGTAGATGGCCTGGATCTGCTCGTCGGAGACCGGCTCGTCGGTGAAGGTGTTGGCGGTGCGGGCCTCGCGGAACAGGAGGTCCTGAGCGGCGGCGTCGAGAACCAGGGCGTCGGTGGTCATGTGCTTCTGCACCTCATGGGGAGGAAGGAACGGGGTCCGTGTCGCGTGACCGGCTCCCGCCGGTCATTCGGTCCCAACATGAGTGAAGATTCAACTGTTCCCCGGGTTCCAGGTGACCTGTGTCACTCCCCGGACGGCGGGCCCTCCGGGGCGTCCTCCCCGGCCGCCAGGGCGGCGTCCAACCGGGCCCGGGCGCCGTCCAGCCAGCGCTGGCAGACCTTCGCCAGCTGCTCGCCGCGCTCCCACAGCGCCAGCGACTCCTCCAGCGAGGTGCCGCCGTTCTCCAGCTGCCGGACCACCTCCAGCAGCGCGTCCCGCGCGTGCTCGTACCCCAGCGCGTCGTCCGCGACGGGGGCCGCGGCCGGAGACGTCGTCGCGTCCTGCTCCTGATCTGCCATGGGAGCCAGCGTAGGGGGCCGGGCCGACAGCGCGGGGACCCGCCCGCCGCGTCCCCCGCCGGCCCTGCCGCTACCCCCCGGCGCCGCCCGCCGCCGTGACGTCGAACCCGCCGCCCGCGACCCGCGCGTGCAGTCCCTCGCCGGCCGCGACCTGCGCCGGATCCGTCACCACCGTGCCGTCGCCGCGCTGCAGCACCGCGTAACCGCGCTCCAGGGTGGCCGACGGGGAGAGCGCGACCACCCGGGCCAGGGTGTGCCCGAGGTCGGTCTGCGCGTGGTCGAGCCGGTGCCCGAGCGTGCGCCGGGCCCGCTCCAGCAGACCGGCCACCTCCTGACCGCGGCCGTCCAGCATCCGGTGCGGCGCGGCCAGCACCGGGCGGCTGCGCACGCCGTCCAGCCCGTGCTGCTCCCGGTCCACCCGGCCGACCACGTGCCGCCGCGCCCGGTCGCGCAGCTGCCGGATCCTGGCCAGCTCCTCGCCGACGTCGGGGACCACCCGTTTGGCCGCATCGGTCGGCGTGGACGCGCGCAGGTCGGCGACGAAGTCCAGCAGCGGCTGGTCCGGCTCGTGCCCGATCGCGCTGACCACCGGTGTCCGGGCGGCGGCGACCAGCCGGACCAGTCCCTCGTCCGAGAAGGGCAGCAGGTCCTCCACGCTGCCGCCGCCCCGGGCCACGACGATCACGTCGACCTCGGGGTGCTCGTCCAGCTCGCGCACCGCCGCGCTCACCCGCTCGACCGCGCTGACGCCCTGCACCGGCACGTTGCGGACCTCGAAGCGGACGGCCGGCCAGCGTCGCCGGGCGTTCTCCAGGACGTCCCGCTCGGCCGCCGAGCCCCGGCCGGTGACCAGCCCGACGCACTGCGGGAGGAACGGCAGCGGCTTCTTCCGGTCCGCCGCGAACAGGCCCTCGCCGGCCAGCCGTCGCTTCAGCTGCTCCAACCGGGCCAGCAGCTCGCCCAGCCCGACCAACCGGATCTCCGCCGCCCGCAGCGAGAGCTGTCCGCGCGCGGCGTACCACTCCGGCTTGGCGTGCACGATCACCCGCGACCCCTCCTGCACGGCGTCCGCGACCTGGTCGAAGACGGAGCGGAAGCACGTCACGGTGAGCGAGACGTCCGCCTGCGGGTCGCGCAGCGTCAGGAACACCACGCCCGCGCCCGGGCGCCGGCTGAGCTGGGTGATCTGCCCCTCCACCCAGACCGCGCCGAGCCGGTCGATCCAGCTCCCGATCAGCGCGGAGACCTTGCCGACCGGGATCGGTGCTTCGGGGGAACTGGGGTTGGCCATGCGTACGAGGCTAGCGGCGCCCGGCGACACCGCACCCCGTCGTCGCGTCCGGCCGCCCGGACCGCCGCCGACACCGCGCCCCCGCCGGGACACCGCGCCGGGACGCCGCGCCGGGACGCCGCGCCCCCGGCCGGGCGCGGGACTCAGCGGCGGATGCCCGCGCCGGAGGCGCCCTGGACGACGAGGACCATGAATCCCACGGCCAGCCAGACCAGCCCCACCACCTGGGCCGTCCCCGAAGCCTCGAACACCACCGCCCCGATCACCACCACGCCCAGCACCGGCACCACGACGTGCCGCAGCCAGTCCCGCGAGTGGTGCTTGACCGCGTACCAGCCCACCACCGAGGCGTGCAGCAGCGCGAACGCGGTGAGCGCCCCGACGTCCACCACCGAGGTCAGCCGGTCCAGCCCGTCGTCGCGCCCGGCCGCCCAGACCGCCGCCGCCAGGGTGATCGCCGCCGCCACCAGCAGCGCCCGGCGCGGCACCGCGGTCTTCGGGTCGACGACGCCCAGGAAGCGCGGCAGCCGCCCGCCCCGGCCCATCGCGTAGACCAGCCGGGCGGCCGCGGCCTGCCCGGCGAGCGCCGCGAAGGCCGCGCCGATCGCCTTGCTCGCCGCGACCAAGACGTGCAGCCAGTGCCCGACCCCGCTCTCCACCGTGTCGTAGAACGCCGACCCCTGGGCCGCGGGGTCCGCCGCCAGCTGCTGCGGGGCGAGCGGCTCCAGCAGCGCCGCCAGGTAGGTCTGCGTCACGAACAGCACCCCGGACACCACCAGGCACCACAGCACCGCTCTGGCCACCGCCGCCGAGGCACCGACCGCCTCCTCCACGAAGGTCGCGATCGCGTCGAAGCCGAGGTACGAGAGGACGGCCACCGAGACGGCCGAGAGCACGGCCGCCGCCGAGAAGTCGCCGACCGCGGTGAACGGCGTCGCCCAGCCGCGCTGCGCGCCGTCCCGGACGAGGACCACCACCGCCGCGACCACGAAGACCGCCAGCACGGCGATCTCCATGGCCAGCACCGCGAAGCCGACCACCGCCGCGGTCCGCACCCCGGCGAGGTTCAGCGCGGTGGTGACCACCACCGCCAGCGCCGTCCACACCCAGCGCGAGACGTCCGGGACCAGCGAGTTCAGCGCGATGCCGGAGAAGAGGTACGCGACCGCGGGGATCAGCAGGTAGTCGAGCATCGCCATCCAGCCGGCGATGAACCCCGGCCCCTCGCCGAGCCCGGCCCGTGCGTAGGCGAACACCGATCCGGTCTGCGGCACCGCCCGCACCATCTGGGCGTACGAGAAGGCGGTGAAACCCATCGCGACGGTCGCCACCAGGTAGACGGCGGCGACCGCGCCGTGACTCTTGGCGTCCAGCACCCCGAACACGCCGACCGGGGCCATCGGGGCGATGAACAGCAGCCCGTAGACCATCAGATCGCGGACGCTCAGGCTGCGCCGCAGCCCGCCGGACTCGACTCGCTCGCTCATAGCTTCCACATTTGAGCACCCGTGACCGATTCCGGCCGGAAGGCGGCTCACGTCGGCGCGGCACGGCTCCGCCCGTACGATGGAGCCATGTCGTCCAACACCGCGCAGCGCCGTGTCCTGCTCGCCGCCCCCCGGGGCTACTGCGCGGGCGTCGACCGCGCCGTGATCGCCGTCGAGAAGGCCCTGGAGCAGTACGGGGCACCCATCTACGTGCGCAAGCAGATCGTCCACAACAAGTACGTGGTGCAGACCCTGGAGAAGAAGGGCGCGATCTTCGTCGACGAGACGGAGGAGGTGCCCGAGGGCTCGATCGTGGTGTTCTCGGCACACGGCGTCGCACCCTCCGTCCACGACGAGGCCCGGGCCGGCAAGCTCGCCACCGTCGACGCGACCTGCCCGCTGGTCACCAAGGTGCACAAGGAGGCCGTGCGCTTCGCCGACGAGGGCTACGACATCCTGCTGGTGGGCCACGAGGGTCACGAGGAGGTCGTCGGCACCATGGGGGAGGCCCCGGACCGGATCCACCTGGTGGACGGCGCCGAGGACGTCGCCCAGGTCCAGGTCCGCGACGAGTCCAAGGTCGTCTGGCTCTCCCAGACCACGCTCTCGGTGGACGAGACCATGGCCACCGTCGGCGAGCTGAAGCGGCGCTTCCCGCTGCTGGTCAGCCCGCCCAGCGACGACATCTGCTACGCCACCCAGAACCGCCAGGTGGCCGTCAAGCAGATGGCCCCCGAGACCGACCTGCTGATCGTGGTCGGCTCCAAGAACTCCTCCAACTCCGTCCGTCTGGTGGAGGTCGGGCTGGAGTACGGCGCCAAGGCCGCCCACCTGGTGGACTTCGCCGAGGAGATCCAGGAGTCCTGGCTGGACGGCGTCACCACGGTCGGCCTGACCAGCGGCGCCTCGGTGCCGGAGATCCTGGTCGACGGCGTCCTGGAGTACCTGGCCGCGCGCGGTTACGACGACGTCTCCACCGTCAAGACCGCCGAGGAGCACCTGATCTTCTCGCTGCCCAAGGAGCTCCGCCGCGACCTGCGCGCGGAGGCCGCGGGCAAGCTCTGACCGACCGCAGCACGCCCGGGAGACCCGGTACCCGGACGGGTACCGGGTCTTTGCTGTGCGGGGCGGGTGGGCCTCTCGTAGTTTTGTGCACAACCATGCACAGGTCTGTGGACAACTTCGGCGGAGGGCAGTCGGACATGACGGCGGTATTCGGTGTGGACATCGGCGGATCGGGCATCAAGGGGGCCCCGGTCGACCTCGGCCGGGGGGTGCTCACCGAGGAGCGGCACAAGGTCCTCACCCCGCAGCCCTCGGCGCCCGAGGCGGTGGTCGCCGCCGTCCGCGAGGTGGTCAGACACTTCGACCACCGGGGACCGGTCGGCCTGACCTTCCCCGGGGTGGTCGTCAACGGACAGACCAGGACCGCCGCCAACGTCGACAAGGGCTGGATCGGCGTGGACGCCGCCGGCCTCTTCCGCGAGGCGCTCGACCTGCCCGCGGTGGTGCTCAACGACGCCGACGCGGCCGGTCTCGCCGAGACCACGCACGGCGCCGGCCGCGACCAGGAGGGCGTGGTGCTGGTCCTGACCTTCGGCACCGGCATCGGCAGCGCCCTCTTCGTGGACGGCGCCCTGGTGCCCAACACCGAACTCGGCCACCTGGAGGTGCGCGGCAAGGACGCCGAGCGGCGCGCCTCCTCGGCCGCCAAGGAGCGGCACGGGCTGAACTGGGAGCAGTGGGCCGGGCGGGTCGACGAGTACCTGGACGTGGTGGAGATGCTGTTCTCGCCGCAGCTGATCGTGATCGGCGGCGGGGTGAGCCGCAAGCACGAGAAGTTCCTGCCGCTGCTGCGCGGGCGCGAGGCGCGGGTCGTCCCGGCGGAGCTGCGCAACGACGCCGGGATCGTCGGCGCGGCCATGGCGGCGGCGCGGGCCTCCGCCTGACCGTCCGGACCGGCCGCCGCGCGAACCGGCCGCCCGCGCCGTGAAGGCGGGCCGTGAAGGCGGGCCGTGAAGGCGGGCCGGGAGCTCGTGCCGGGGACCGTGCGGGAGGCGGGCCGAGAAGTGGGAAACCGGTGGGAATCGGCTTCCCACTCCTCAGCGCGCGCGGTGGATCCGGTGCTGGGCCACGAACCGGGCGAGCACGATCACCGCGGCCAGGCCGGTGCCGGAGAACAGCCAGCCGGCCCGGGTGGCCAGGTTGGTCGCCAGCGCCACCACCTGGGCCGTCACGCCGGACGAGGTGACGGGACCGAACAGCAGCATCGCGACGGCGAAGGCGATCGGGCCGCTGATCGGGGCGGCCAGCAGGTCGGCGAACCGGACCCGGACGGCCAGCTGGAAGCAGATCGCCAGGTAGCCGAGGCCGAACAGGACGCCGAGACCGCCGAAGGCCAGCCGGTCCAGGCCGGCGACCGCGACGGTCGTCACCAGCGCGGCCACCCCGGTGCCGACGGCCGTCAGCCGGGTCGGCCGGCCGGTCCGCCGCCGTCCGTAGAGCCGGCCGGCGATCCGGGCGCGCCCCGGGGGGCCGGACACGGGGCGTAGCCGGGAGGAGAGCGCGGCCTTCCCGGCGGCCCTCCCGGTGCCCTTCGCCGAGGGCTTCCCGCCGCCCCTCCCGTCCGGCTTCCCGGCGGGCCCGTCGGCGGTCTCGGGGGCCCGCCCGGGCCCGGGGACGGCGGCCCCGGCCGCGCCGTTCGGCGGTCGGCGTCTGGGCCCTGGCGGCTGGGTACGGATGCGCTGCTCCACCCACCCAACGTACGGTCCGATCATCGCCACACTGTGTAATGGGTCTCCGGGCCTTGTTCCGTGTCTCCGGACGGAGTACTGATGTGATCGTCGCTCAACTTCACCGGGGGTTCGTACGGGCGGCGGATTCGGCTTCGAACAACTCCACCGCGTGCGGTTCGACGTCCCCGCCGGGGCCCTCGCCGGCGGCGGCCGACGCCTGACCCGCTGCCCGTAGACTGGGGGATCGGCCCGTCCGGGGCCGGCCCAACTCCTCCAAGCCCACGGGACTGCGCTTCATGTCGCTCACGATCGGAATCGTCGGCCTGCCGAACGTCGGCAAGTCGACCCTGTTCAACGCCCTGACCAAGAACGACGTGCTGGCGGCCAACTACCCGTTCGCCACCATCGAGCCGAACGTCGGCGTCGTCGGCGTCCCGGACGAGCGGCTGACCAAGCTCGCCGAGATCTTCGGCTCGCAGCGCATCCTCCCGGCCACCGTCGACTTCGTCGACATCGCGGGCATCGTCCGCGGCGCCAGCGAGGGCGAGGGCCTCGGCAACAAGTTCCTCGCGAACATCCGTGAGTCCGACGCGATCTGCCAGGTCGTGCGCGCCTTCACCGACCCGGACGTCGTGCACGTGGACGGCAAGGTGTCGCCCAAGGACGACATCGAGACCATCCACACCGAGCTGATCCTGGCCGACCTCCAGACCGTCGAGAAGGTCCTGCCCCGGCTCCAGAAGGAGGCGCGCCTCAAGAAGGAGACCGCCCCCGTCCTGGCCGCCGCCGAGGCCGCCCAGGCGATCCTGGAGACCGGCAAGACCCTCTTCGAGGCCGGCTTCGACACCACCCCGATCCGCGAGCTGCACCTGCTGACGGCCAAGCCCTTCCTCTACGTCTTCAACGTGGACGAGGACGAGCTGGCCGACGAGGACTTCAAGAACGCCCAGCGCGCGCTGGTCGCCCCGGCCGAGGCCATCTTCCTCAGCGCCAAGATCGAGTCCGAGCTGATCGAGCTGGACGACGCCGAGGCCCTGGAGCTCCTCCAGTCCATGGGCCAGGAGGAGCCCGGCCTGGCCACCCTCGCCCGGGTCGGCTTCGACACCCTCGGCCTGCAGACCTACCTCACCGCCGGTCCCAAGGAAGCCCGCGCCTGGACCATCAAGAAGGGCGCCACCGCCCCCGAGGCGGCCGGTGTGATCCACACCGACTTCCAGAAGGGCTTCATCAAGGCGGAGATCATCTCCTTCGCCGACCTGGTCGAGACCGGCTCCATCGCCGAGGCCCGCGCCAAGGGCAAGGCCCGCATCGAGGGCAAGGAATACCTCATGCAGGACGGCGACGTCGTGGAGTTCCGCTTCAACGTGTGACGATTCGCATACTTTGCGTTAGATGACCTGTCAACTGTGCAGGTCGGATGGGGTCCACTCTCTCGGGGGTGGGCCCCTGACTTGTTCCCGTGCTGACCTGGTGCTGACTTCTCCGGGTCGGTATCGCGCTGAATGCCCCACTGGCGATCGCCGTGAGTGGTACGTTATTTGGTACCACTCTCGAAGGGTTTCCTGCCATGTCCATCACTGCGAGCGAGGCCCGCAAGGATCTCTTCCCGCTCATCAAGAAAGTCAATGACGATCACGAGGCCATCGAGATCGTCTCCAAGCACGGGAATGCCGTCCTCGTATCCGCCGAGGACTACGCCGCCCTGCGCGAGGGCTCCTATCTGCTGCGCTCGCCCGCCAATGCCCGGCGCCTGCTCAAGGCGTACGAAAACGCTCTCGGTCGCATCAACCTCGCCGAGCGCGAACTGATCGACCCCGATGCGGCGGATGCGGGGCAGGGCGACGCGTGAGGCTCGTCTTCGAGGATCAGGGCTGGGAGGACTACACGTCCTGGCGCAAGAGCGACCGCAAGATGCTCGCCCGGATCAACAAGCTCATTGAGGACGCTCGCCGTGATCCCTTCGCCGGGATCGGCAAGCCCGAGCCGCTGAAGTACCACCTGGCTGGCGCCTGGTCACGGCGGATCGACGACGAGCATCGCCTCGTCTACCTGGTCACGGGTGAGGAGATCATCATCCTCGCTGCTCGCTATCACTACTGATCGTCCTCTGGTGAAGGTCGTCCCACCGTGCTGATTCCGTGCTGACTTGGACCGCCAGGATCAACGTTTCCGCAGGTCGCAGCGTTGTGGTGGAAGTTCCGCTTCAACGTGTGAGCGCACTGCTCTGAGCTAGCTTGACCTGTCGACTGCGCAGGTCGGACGGGGTCCGCTCTCTCGGGGGCGGGCCCCTGGCTGGTTCCCGCGCCGACCCGGTGTCGACTTCCCCGGGGTGGCGGCGTGTCGGCGGCGTGGTGACCTCCGAGGTCGCGAGGGGCCGGCCTCGGGGGCCGACCCCTCGCCCGTTTGCGGACGGGCCCCGTGCCGGGGCCCTCGTCAGCCCACGGTGACGGTGATCGTGCCGTCCGGGCCGGGGGTGACGGTGACCGTCTCCAGGGTGGCCGCGTGGGCGGCGGGGCCGTGGGCGCCGGCGCGCGGGCCGATGCCGACGACGGGGACGCCGGCGGCCCGGGCGGCGGCGATGCCGGCCCCGGAGTCCTCGAAGGCGAGGCAGTCGGCGGGGGCGAAGCCCAGGGCGGCGGCGCCCTTGAGGAAGCCCTCCGGGTCGGGCTTGCTGGCGCCGACCGATTCGGCGGTGACCCGGACGGCCGGGAGCGGCAGGCCGGCGGCGGCCATCCGGACGGCGGCGAGCGGTTCGTCGGCCGAGGTGACGAGGGCGTGCGGGAGGCCGGCCAGGGCGGCGAGGAAGGCGGGGGCGCCGGGGATCGCGACGACGCCGTCGGTGTCGGCCTTCTCCTCGGCGAGCATCCGGTTGTTGTCGGCGAGGTTGAGCTCGACCGGGCGGTTGGGCAGCAGGGCGGCCATGGTGGCGTGGCCCTGGCGGCCGTGGGCGACGGCGAGGACCTCGGCCGGGTCCAGACCCTGCCCGTCGGCCCAGCGGTGCCAGCAGCGTTCGACCACGGCGTCGGAGTTGACCAGGGTGCCGTCCATGTCGAGCAGGAGGGCGCGGGTGGTGAAGGAGACGGGGGCGGCGGGCATGGGGCGGCTCCTCGCGGGGCGGATCGGTCAGGACCGAGAAAGGTGAGCTGATTGTTTAATAAGGATACAAAAGCTTAGCTCACCAGGTGGGCGTTGACCGCCCGTGTCTCTTCGGCCAGCTCGGACAGCTCCACGACCTCGATCCCCGCGGCCTCCAGCAGCGCCGCGCCCCGGGTGTCGGCGACGAAGGTGGACGGCTCGCGCCAGGCCACCACCACTCGCGGGACCCCGGCCGCGATCAGCCGCCGGGCGCAGGGCACGGGGCGGGAGGCGCGCTGCCCGCAGGGCTCCAGCGAGCTGTAGACGGTCGCGCCGCGGAGCCGGGGGTCGCCGGCCGGGAGCTTGCCGAGCGCGGCCTCCTCGGCGTGGTCGTGCGGGTCCGTCTCGCGGCTCCAGCCCTCGGCCAGCACCGTGCCGTCGGCTCCGACGACCACCGCGCCGACCGAGAACGCGGTGGCGGAGGGCGGGCAGCGGCGGGAGAGCTCGACCGCCCGGCGGAGGAAGACGAGGTCGGCGGACGGGCGGGGGTCGGTCACGGGGCGGACTCCTTCGGGGCGTACCTGAGCAGGACGACGTCGCCCACCGTACGGGCCTCCAGCAGTCGCATCCGGTGCGCCGATCCGCCGGGGAACGCCGCCGGGCCGACGAACCGCGGGGCGTCCGTGTCACCGACCAGCAGGGGCGCGACCACCAGGTGGAGCTCGTCGGCCAGGCCCTGGGCCAGGAACTGGGTGTGCACCCCGCTGCCGCCCTCGACCATCAGCCGGCGGACCCCGCGCGCGCCGAGGTCGTCCAGCACCGTGCCCAGCTCCACCGTCGGACCGAGTGCCACGACCTCGGCCAGCCCGGCCAGCTCCGGGCGCAGGGCGGTGGCGCCCCGGTCCGTGGTGTAGGCGAGCCGCTCGCCGCCGGTGTGCCAGAACCGGAGCGACCGGTCCAGCCGCCCGCTCGCGCTGAGCGTCACCTTCAGCGGGTACTCGGGGCGGCCGCCCGCGCGCCGGGCGGCCCGCCGGTCCGGGTCGTTGACCAGCAGCCGGGGGTTGTCCGCCCGCAGGGTGTTGCCGCCGACGAGGATCGCGTCGCACGCGGCGCGCTCCGCGTCGACCCGGTCGAAGTCGGCCGGGCCGGAGAGCAGCAGCCGCTCGGGGGAGGCGTCGTCGAGGTACCCGTCGAGTGACATCGCGGCACTCAGCAGGACGAAGGGGCGCGGGGCGGGCATCGTGGAACCGTTCTGTCGGGTGCCCGTCCACGGTACGGCCCCGGCGGGCGGGAGGGTCCGCGCGAGGGGCGGTGTTCGCCCGGTGGCCCGCTGCTGTCGGGGCGCCGTTCGCCGAAGGGCCCCACCCTGGTCCGGACCTCGCACCGCCCCACGTCGAAGGGCTGTCACCGTGTCCCGTCCGTCCCGCTCCAGCCGTCCGTCCGGTTCCTCCCGCCGCCTGCTGCCGCTCGCCGTCGCCGCGGCCGGGCTGCCGCTGCTCGCCCTGCCGGCCGGGCCCGTCTCCGCCGCGTCCTACGGCACGCCGACGATCACGCTCTCCGCCGCCTACCTGTCCGGCGCGGTCGGAGCCGCCGGCGACCCGACCGTCACCGTGACGGTGGCCCAGAGCGGCGCCGCGGCCTCCGCCCTGACCGTGGCCGCCACCGCGAGCACCCGCAGCACCGTGGCCCGGACCGGCGACGTCACCGTCGCCGGCACCGGCGCGGCCCGTACTCTCGCGGTCGCCGCGCGGGGCGTCGGCTACACCGACCTGACCGTGAAGGTGACCGGCCTGGGAGGCAAGACCGCGTCGAAGACGCTGCACTACGCGGCCTCGCCGACGGTGCAGTTCGCGTCCGAGAGCCGTTACCTGACCGGCTCCAGCGACGCCTCGGCGGCGGTGGACGCGGGCGGCGGGTACGTGGTGGTGGCCGACGACGAGTCGAACGTGCTGCGGCTGTACGACCGGAACGCCTCCGGTGCGCCGGTCCGCACCTGGGACTTCGGCTCGGCGCTCGGCGTCTCCAAGGAGATCGACATCGAGGGCGCCACCCGGGTCGGCAACACGATCTACTGGACCGGCTCGCTGGGCAACAACAAGGACGGCGAGATCAAGGCGGACCGGCACACCGTCTTCGCCACCGCCGTCACCGGCTCGGGTGCCGGCACCCAGCTGGCGCTCGCCGGTTCGTACAAGGGCCTGCGGGCCGACCTGATCGCCTGGGACCGTGCCCACGGCGACCGCTACGGCTTCGCGGCGGGCGCGGCGTCCGGCGAGGTGCCCAAGCAGATCGACGGGTTCAACGTGGAGGGGCTGGAGTTCGCGCCGGGCAGCAGCACCACGGCCTACGTGGGCTTCCGCGCGCCGCTCACCCCGGCGGTCACCGGCGGCCGGGCGCTGATCGTGCCGGTCACCAACTTCTCCTCGCTGCCCGGGGGTTCGGTGCACGCGACGTTCGGCGAGCCGATCGAGCTGAACCTCGGCGGGCTGGCCGTCCGAGACCTGCGGCGCAACGCCCTGGGCCAGTACCTGATCGTGGCCGGATCCTGGGCGGCGGACGACAACTCCGACCCGTACGCGCTCTACCGCTGGGACGGGCAGCCCGGCTCGCAGCCGGTCAAGCTGCTCGACCTGCCGACCACCGACGCGGGCGGCTGGGAGGCCGTGGTGGACGTCCCGGACCTCACCGTCCCCGGCGCCCGGGCACAGCTGATCACCGACGACGGCTCGGCCGACCTGTACGGCGACGGCACCGAGGCGAAGGACCTCTCCCACCCGGAGTGGAAGAAGTCCCGGACCACCTGGTTCGCCCTCAACTGACCTGCTCCGCAGCCCGATCGGGCCCCCGTTCGCCGCGTGCGGGCGGGGGCCTCCGTGTGCCGCGAGGCGTTCGCGATGTGAGACGATTCTTCTCGTCATGCGGGACGAGGAGTAGCGTCGGAGGCGTCGAGGAGCCGATCGCACCCGAAGGGGACGTCACCGTGACCGCACCGAAGCCCGCCGTCTACACCCATGGCCACCAGGAGCCCGTGCTGCGCTCGCACCGCTCCCGGACCGTCGCCAACTCCGCCGCCTACCTGCAGCCCGAACTGCGGCCCGGTCAGGTCGTGCTGGACGTCGGATGCGGGCCCGGCACGATCACCGCCGACCTGGCCGAACTGGTCGGCCCCAAGGGCCGGGTGGTGGCCGTGGACACCTCCGCCGAGGTGCTGGAGGAGGCCGCCCGGCACGTCGCCGGACGCGGGTCGGCCAACGTCGTCTTCGAGGTCGCAGACGTCCACCGACTGCCCTACGCGGACGGGGAGTTCGACGTCGTCCACGCGCACCAGGTGCTGCAGCACGTCACCGATCCGGTGGGAGCGCTGCGGGAGATGCGCCGGGTCGTCGCCGAGGACGGCGTGGTCGCGGTCCGGGACGTCGACTACGCGACCATGACCTGGTACCCGGAGTCGCCCGAACTGGACCGCTGGCTGGACCTGTACCGGCGGATCGCCCGCGCCAACGGCGGCGAGCCGGACGCCGGTCGGCGGCTGCTGTCCTGGGCTAGGCAGGCGGGGTTCACCGACGTCGCCGCGACGTCCGGCACCTGGACGTACGCGACGCCCGAGCAGCGCGAGTGGTGGGGCGGACTGTGGGCCGACCGGGTCGTGTCCTCCGGCATCGCGCGGACGGCGGTGGCCGACGGGTACGCGGAGCAGGCCGAGCTGGAGCGGATCTCGGCCGGGTGGCGGGAGTGGGTGGCCTCCGAGGACGGCTGGTTCGCGATGCTGCACGGAGAGGTCCTGGCCCGGGGGTGAGCCCCCGGGCGGCCGGCCCGAGGGACAGGGGCGGCGGGCGGGACGCGCACGGGTGGCCGTTCCTCAAGATCGGGTAGAGTCGCGCGCCTGTTCCCACGGATCCGCCGTGACTGCGGCGATTCTCCGATCGCGGCGGTTCGCCCCGTGGGCTCTTCCGACCGAACTGCCGAGTAGGGCCCGTGACCTGCGGGCCGGGGGAGTCGTACGTGTCCAAGCCCGAGCCCGACGACGTTCCGCCGCCCGCGGACCTGCGGGTTGAGCTGACCAAGCCGACGGCCGGCGCGGCTGCCGGACCGGCGGTCGAGCCCGAGCCCGAGCCCGAGCCCGAGCCCGAGCCCGCGGTCGGGCCCGAGCGTGCGGTCCCAGCCGGGCCCGAGACCGCGGTCTCGCCTGCGGCCGGGCTCCCGGCCGAGGCGGTGGATGACGCGGTGGCCGAACCGGCGGCCGAACCGGTGGCCCCGCCCGCGGCTCGGCCCGCGGACCCGCGGGTCGAACTGATGAAGCCCCTGGCCGCCGCCGGCCCGCCGGCGCAGGAGACGGTCCCCGCCGACCCGGGGGCGGCTCCGGCCGCTGCCGCCCCCGCCGCCTCCGCCGACCCCTGGGCGGCTCCGGTCGCCCCCGCCGACCCGTGGGCCGCCCCGGGAAACGGCGCCCGCGCGACCACGCCGGCCGCTCCGGCCGCCCCCGGTACGGACCTGCCGCCCGCCACCCCGCAGCCGTCCGGCTGGGGGGCCGTCCCGCCCGGCGCGATCTCCGGGTACCAGCCCGGGTTCGCCTATACGCCGGCCCCCACGGGCACCAGCGGTTTCGCCGTCGCCGCCCTGGTCACCGGCCTGTTCTGCCTCTGGCCGCCCGCCCTCGTCCTCGCGATCGTCGCGCTGGTCCGGATATCGAAGCGGAACCAGCGCGGCCGGGGCATGGCGGTCACCGGCCTGGTCCTCGGCGTGTTCGGTGTGATCGTCACCCTGGTCGCGTTCATCGGGTTCGCCGTCCTCGGGATCCAGGCCGAGGAACGCGAGAGGGACCAGCCGTCACGGCCGGCCGGCGCGGTGTCCTGGGGGTCGCTGCGTACCGGTGACTGCTTCACCCGGGCGGATCCCGGGTCCGACGCGGCGGAGGGCTCCCCGGGCGTCGTCTACTGGGTGCTCAAGAAGCCCTGCTCGGCCCCGCACCAGGGCGAGGTGGCCGGGATCGTCCCGATGCCCGACGAGGGGAGCTCCGAGTACCCGGGCGAGACCGCCGTGCGCGACCGCGCGATCGAGCTCTGCCGGCCGGTCCGCGACGCGTACGCCCTCGACTTCTGGGCGGTGCCCGAGGGCATGAACCCGTCCGAGTACTACCCGGGCCGGGACAACTGGCAGGCGGGCGACCACGAGGTCATCTGCGTCCTGGAGGACGCCCGCGCCGAGCACCTCGGCACCGTCCGCACCGACCGGGGCAGTCTGAACCCGGCCCAGCTCGCCTACCTCGAAGCCGCCCGGGCCTACGAGCGGGTGTACGCGAAGCGGCCGCCCGCGGAGGTCTCCCTCCAGCCGGCCGCCTACCGGACGTGGGCCGTGCAGATGGCCGCGGCGTCGCGCAAGGAGGCCGCGGACGTCGTCAGCCCCACGGCGGTCTGGCCGGCGGGCGTGAAGCCGAAGCTGGCCGAGCTGGCGGCGGTACAGCTGGAGGCCGCCAACATCTGGGACGCGGCGGGCAGGTCCGTCGACGACACCACGCTGCAGCGCGAGGTGCGGCGCGCCGACGCGCTGCTCGCGAGGAGCGACAAGGGCACCGTGGAGATCCGGCGCGAGCTGGGCCTGCAGACCGGGGAGCACATCGCCAAGTACCAGGTCTGACGCCGCGGGCCCCGGCGACCGGTCGCGGGGGTGGTCCGCCGGTCGCCGCGGCCCCGGCGGCGCCCGGCTTACCGGCCGTTAACCGCGCCCGTACCTGCCGGAAGCGAACCCGGCGTAGCGTCCCGAGGAGGCCCGCCCCGGCCCGACCCCCACGCGGGCCGGGGCCCGGCCTACGCTGGCCGCCATGGACACCTTTCGGGTGATGCGGCAGGACGACAACGGCAACCGCTTCGTGGTCGCCGGGGGCGTCGAGCGGGAGGCGGCCGATCGCCTGGCGGCCGAGTTCGAGGCGCGCGGTCACAAGCAGCTGTACTGGGTCGAGGCCGAGCCCGCCGGTGCGTCGCGGACGCGGGGACCGGACGAGTAGCACGGCGGGCGGGCGGCTAGGGTCTTCGGCCATGGACAAGCCCAACGACCGGCCGGCCGCGGGCGACACGGCAGAGAACCGGATCGTCGTCGGCGGCGCGCTGATCCACCGGGGCCGGGTGCTCGCCGCCCGCCGGAGCGCGCCCGCCGAGGTGGCCGGCCGCTGGGAGTTCCCCGGCGGCAAGGCCGAGCCCGGTGAGACCGAGAGCCAGGCGCTCGAACGCGAGCTGATGGAGGAACTGGGCGTACGCGCCCGGGCGGTCACCCGGCTGCCGGGCTCGTGGCTGGTCCGGCCGGGCCTGGAGCTGCGGTTCTGGGCCGCCGAGCTGCTCTCCGGGGATCCGCGCCCGCTGGAGGACCACGACGAGCTCCGCTGGCTCGGACCGGCCGAGCTGTCGGACGTCGACTGGCTCGATCACGACCGCGCCGTGCTCCCGGACGTCGCCCGCCGCCTGGCGCCCTGAACCGCGCGCCCTGAACCCCCGCGCCCCGAAGCCGGTGACCTGAACCCCGGCGCCCCGTCCGGACGCGTGCCCGCCCATGCTCCCGCCCGCCCTCACCGCCTCCGGACGAGCTGCGGACCGCCTCGCCGGCGCCGCCCCCCGGGGCGCCCCCTGCCGTCCCCGCAGGCCGTCCCCGTCCGCGTCCCCGTCCCGGAGCGGGGACGCGGACGGGGCGGCTCCCGCGCGACGCGTGGGGCGGTGGGCCGGGCAATCGGAAAAGTCGACGCGCTGACCGGGATAGCCTTGGTTCTGCTGGGTATGTCACTTTTCGGCACTATTCGTCACCATCGGTGAGCCGCCCCCAGCCGGCGACGCCGATCCCGACCAGAGCCGGAGGCCCCGTCGGTGTCGAATACCGGTAACGGTGGCGGGGGAGCGCGACGGGCGGGCGCCGGGGGGAGCGCCGCCGCCCGGGCCCGGCTGCGCCGCGGCGCGAGCCGGGCGGACGTGCGCGGCGAGAACCGGGCCGCGTACCCGTCGGCCGGGCGTGGCCGGAGCGAGGGCGGCGGTCCGCCCGAGGGGCCGGTGCCGACGCAGCCCGCACCGTCCCTGGTGGTGCCCGACGCGGCGCCGCCGGGCGGTGTCCGGAGCAGACCCGGCCGGCCGTTCCCCGGCGGACCGCGGAACACCCAGGCGCAGCCTCCGGCAGGTGCCGGGGGAGGCGGCCGGGGAGACGCCCCGGGCGGGCCGGGAAGCGGCACCGCAGGCCCCCGGACGGCACTCGGGGGGCGCCCCGGTCCCGGTACGGCCGGCCATCCCGAGGGCACCCTCTTCGACGTGGTCAAGGTCGCCATCGCGATCCTCGACACCGCCGGCCGCGTGGTGCTCTGGAGTCCGGCCGCCGAGGAACTGCTCGGCTGGCCGAACGAGCTGCTGGTCGGCCGCCGGATCGACGAGCTGATCCCGGACGCCGACCAGGTGGTCCGGATCCGGGCCGCGATCCAGGACACCCTGCGCCACGGCCGCTGGTCCGGTCTGGCCGAGCTGCGCGACCGGGAGGGCGATCCGGTGCTGGTCGACGCCCGGATCTCGCTGCTCGTCGACGGCGACGGCACCCCGTTCCTCCAGGTCAACCTGGCCGAGGCGGCCGCCGTCCGGGCGGTGGAGCGCGACCTCGCCGTCCGTGACGCGCTGTTCGAGCAGTCCCCGCTGGGCATCGCGATCCTCGACACCGACCTGCGCTACACCGCCGTCAACCAGACCCTCGCCGAGATGAACGGCGTCGTGCCGGAGGACCACGTCGGCCGGACCACGGGGGAGACCCTCCCCGAGCGGGCGGCCGACGAGATCACCGCGATCCAGCGCCAGGTGCTGGCCACCGGCGAGCCGGTCATCGACGTCACCCTCGCCTCCCCGATCACCGCACGCTCCGGCTACCGCTCGATCTCCTACAGCCGGATGACCGACCGGGCCGGCCGGGTGCTCGGCATCTCCGGCACGGTGATGGACGTGACGGAACGTTACCGGGCGGTGGCCAAGGTCGAGCACGCCCGCCGCCGGCTCTCACTGCTCAACGAGTTCGGCTCCCGGGTCGGTGACCTGCTGGACGCCTCCCGGATCGCCCAGGAGCTGGCCGGCGCGGTCGTCCCCCGGCTGACCGACCACGCCGCGGTGATCCTGCTCCAGGCGGTCGCGCACGGTGACGACCTGCCCCGGCACGGGCACGACCGCCGCACCTCGCTCCTCCAGCTGGGCACCGCCTCCGTCCAGGACGGTCCGGAGGTGGAGACGATGCTCCGGCGCGGTGCCCGGATCACCTTCGCCGAGGACTCGGCCTGCGGCCGGGTGCTGCGCACCGGCGTTCCCGAGCTGCTCTCCGGCGCCGACCAGCTGAGCGACGTCACGTACCCGGGCGACCCGAAGATGCAGGCGGCGCACGACCTGGGCGTGCACTCGATGCTGGTGGTGCCGTTGCGCGCCCGGGGCATCGTGATCGGCCTGCTGCTCGTCAGCCGGGCCGGCTACCGGGAGGGCTTCGACCGGGACGACCTGGCGTTCACCGTGGAGCTGGCCGACCGGGCCGGCTCCTCGCTGGACAACGCCCGGCTCTACGCCCGTGAGCGCACCGCCGCGCTGACCCTGCAGCGCACGCTGCTCCCGCAGCAGGTCCCCCAGCCGACCGGCGTCGAGGTCGCCTACCGCTACGTGCCGGGCAGCAGCGGCACCGAGGTCGGCGGCGACTGGTTCGACGTCATCCCGCTGCCCGGCGACCGCACCGCGCTGGTGGTCGGCGACGTGATGGGCCACGGACTCCGGGCGGCCGCGACGATGGGTCGGCTGCGCACCGCCGTCCGCGTGCTGGCCGCCCTGGACCTGCCGCCGGACGTGCTGCTGCGGCACGTCCACGAGCTGGCCGACGACCTGGCCCAAGGGCCGGACGAGGCGCTGCTGGCCACCTGCGTGTACGCGGTGTTCGACCCGGCGACCGCCACCATGACCGTCGCCAAGGCCGGCCACATCCCGCCGGTGCTGGTGGTGCCGGCGGAGGGGACCGACGAACCGACCCGGACCGGCGGCCCGCTGCTCGGCGGCGTCGGGCGGATCCTGGAGCTGCCGTCCGGAGCCCCGCTCGGGGTCGGCGGAGTCCCGTTCGAGTCGGTCGAACTGAAGATCCCGGAGGGGAGCCTGCTGGCGCTCTGCACCGACGGGCTGGTGGAGTCCCGGGACAAGGACCTGGACGTGGGCCTGGGCCGGCTGCTCACCGTCCTGGAGGCGCCGTACGCGTCGATCCAGGCCGCCTGTGAGGCGGTGCTGGACACCATGGAGCAGGGCCGCGAGCCGGACGACGTGGCGCTGCTGCTGGCCCGGCTCGGCCACGGGCAGGCCGGCACCCCGACGGCGGGCTGGACGCTGCCCGCCGAGCCGACCGCCGTCTCCCGGGCCCGCCGGCTGGTCCGCGCGACGCTGGTCGAGTGGAGCGTCGAGGAGCTCACCGACACGGCCGAGCTCCTGGTCAGCGAGCTGGTCACGAACGCGGTCCGGTACGCGAGCGCACCGATCGGCGTGCGGCTGACGCTCGGGGAGACGCTGCTGGTGGAGATCTCCGACCCGTTGCCCGATCCGCCGCGCGAGCGGCACGCGGCCGAGGCCGACGAGGGCGGCCGGGGGCTGGAGCTGGTCCGCCGGCTGGCGCTGCGCTGGGGGGCCCGGGCCGAGGGGATGGGCAAGGTGGTCTGGTTCGAGCAGGCGCTGCCGGGTAGTGAGCCCCACGAGTCGGCAGCCGAGTAGGCCCGCCGGGCGGGCGAGCGGACGGCGAGGAGAACGGTGCTGCATATGCCGGGAGGCGGCCAGGGGGAGCGCGCGCTCCGGCAGGGGGCGCGAGCGTGGCATTGTGGTTGCGCGGGCGGTAGGACAAAAACCTTCGCCCGATCTGATGTTGTGATGTTGAGGGCGTGTGAACGTACCCCTCGATGATGAATACTCGGTCTTCTCGACATCCGGACGGTCGCGGGTTTGGAGGGGTCGGTCCGTTGAACAGCACCCCGGCGCGTAACGCGCCGAGCAGCAGCGGTCATGCCGCTGTACCCGGGCAGGCCGGTGCCCAACACGTGTCCGCGCCCGCCGTGCCCCGCTCGGTCGCGCGCGCGGCGGCCCCGACCGTCGGGCCCGCCGCCCACCGGGTGGCCGAGGCACACCGCTGGGGCGCCGGGGACCCGGGATCGATCTACGACTACATCCGGGTCGCCACCTTCGCGATCGGCCCCGACGGCCGGATCAGCCAGTGGAGCGAGCGCGCCGCCGAGTTCTTCGGGGTCCCCGCCTCCGAGGCGGTCGGCGCCGACCCGGTCACCACCTTCGTCCCGCGCGAGCTCTGGCAGCGCGGCCGGGCCCGGCTCGAACGGACCCTGGCCGGCGAGGAGTGGGTCGGCACCACCCCGTACCGCGACGCCAACGGCGGCGAGGGCCTCGCCGAGCTCTACCTGATGCCCGACAGCGCGCTGCCCACCGCCGGCGCCACCTGTCTCGCCGTCGACCTCGGCCGGCTCCGCCGGATCGAGACCGACCTCGCCGCCTCCGAGGCGGTTTTCGGCCAGACTCCGACCGGGTTCATCCTCTTCGACGACCGGCTCCGGCTCCAGCGGGTCAACGACGCCTTCGCCTCCGGGATGGGCCTCGCCCCCACCGACCTGGAGGGGCTCACCCCGCACGACCTCTTCCCCGGCTCCGAGGCCGACCGGCTCACCGCCGCCCTGCGCAAGGTCCTCGCCAGCGGCGAGCCCGTCTTCGACCTGCGCTTCCACTCCACCGTCCCGACCCGCGAGGGCAACCGGCTCTGGGCCGTCTCGCTCTACCGCCTCAACGGCGCGGCCGGCCAGCCGACCGGCGTCGCCGGACAGGTCTCCGACGTCACCAGCCGGCACGTCGCCGAGCGCGAGGCCGACGGCGTCCGCCGCAACCTCGCCCTGCTCAACGAGGCCAGCGCCCACATCGGCTCCACCCTCGACCTGGAGACCACCGCCAAGGAGCTGCTGGACGTCGTCGTCCCGCCGTTCTGCGACCTCGCCACCGTGGACCTCTACACCGCGCTGCTCTCCGGCGAGACCGTCCCCAGCGCCGGCCGGTACGGCGACGGCGTGCTCACCGACGGCAGCGGCGAACTGCGCCGGGTCGCCGTCTCCAGCGTGGTCGGCGGCGCCTCCTCGGTGCTCGGCTCGGTCACCGGCCTGCCCATCGCGGAGGCCGGCGGCACCCTCTGCTACCCGCGCCGCTCCCCGCACGCCCGGGCCCTGCGCACCGGCCGCAGCGTCGTCCCCGAGCCCGGGCCCGACCCGCTGCTCCGCTCCACCCTGATCGTCCCGCTGGTCGCCCGCGACCAGGTGCTCGGCCTCGTCCAGCTCTCCCGCGCGATCGGCAGCGAGCCGTTCGACGCCCGCGACGTCGCCATCGCCGAGGAACTGGTCGCCCGGGCCGCGGTCTGCATCGACAACGCGCGGCTCTACCGCCGCGAGCACGAGCGCGCGCTGATCCTCCAGCGCAGCCTGCTGCCCCCGGGCAACCCGGCCGCCAGTGGCCTGGAGATCGCCTGCCGCTACCTGCCCAGCAACAACAACACCGAGGTCGGCGGCGACTGGTTCGACGTCATCCCGCTGCCCGGCAACCGCACCGCGCTGGTCATCGGCGACGTGATGGGCCGCGGCCTGCGGGCCGCCGTCGCGATGGGGCAGCTGCGCACTGCCGTCCGCACCCTGGCCATGCTCGACCTCGACCCCGCCGAGGTGCTCACCGCCCTCGACGAGATCGCCCGCGGCCTCGGCGACGACACCGCGCCGGCCGTCGTGCCCGCCCCGTACGGGCGACTCACCTCGACCGCCGACGAGGAGGCCCGCGAGGTCTACCTGGCGACCTGCGTCTACGCGGTGTACGACGCCGTCACCCGGCGCTGCACCTTCGCCAACGCCGGCCACCTGCCGCCCGTCCTGCTCGGCCCCGGCGAACCGGCCCGGATGCTGGACGTCCCGCCCGGCCTGCCGCTCGGCGTCGGCGGCGAGCCCTTCGAGGAGGTCGAGCTGACCCTCCCGGACGGCGCCGTGCTCGGCCTCTACACCGACGGCCTGGTGGAGAGCCGCAAGCACCAGCTCGACGAGGGGCTCCGCGCCTTCCGCGTCGCGCTCTCCGCCGAGGGCAAGGGCCTGGAGGACCTCTGCGACCACGTCCTCGGCGAGCTCAACCCGCACCACGGGGAGGACGACATCGCCCTGCTCATGGCCAGGGTGCACGCCTTCCCCGAGGACGCCGTCGGCAACTGGTTCCTGCCGCCCGAGCCGACCTCCGTCGCCAAGGCCCGCGAACTCGCCTGCAGCTGGTTGCTGGCCCGCGGCCTCGACGAGCTGGTCGACACCACCGAGCTGCTGGTCAGCGAGCTGGTCACCAACGCCCTGCGGCACGGCCGGGGCGAGATCCGGCTCCGTCTGCTGCGCGACCGGACCATGGTGTGCGAGGTCTGGGACGACGGCTACGCCCAGCCCAGGCAGCGGCGCGCCCAGGAGACCGACGAGGGCGGGCGGGGACTCCAGCTGGTCAGCCTGCTCGCCGAACGCTGGGGCAGCCGGCGGACGCCCAAGGGCAAGATCGTCTGGTTCGAGCTCGGGCTGTAGACGGGCCCGGGCCGCGGGCCCACCGGGGCCGCCGCCCCCGCACGCCGCCCCCGCGCGCCGTCGCGGCACGGGCGGCGGAGGCTCGGCCGACCGGGTGCAGTCCCCGGGCAGCCGCCGTGTCGGCGCGGCCCGGCCCGGAGCGGCGGCGTTCCATGGCCGCCATGCGCGCCCGCCTCCCCGCCGCAGCCGCCGCGCTGCTGCTCGCCCTCGCCGCCTCGGCCGGCTGCTCCGGCGGCCCGTTCCCGGCCGGCACCGCCCCGACGCCCGTCCCCGCACCGCCCGCGCCGGCCACCGTGACCGGGGACGTCCTCCCGGTCGACCGCTCCACCGTGCGGGACGGCGGTACCCTGCGCTGGGCGGTGGACGCCGTCCCCGCCACCCTGAACGTCTACCAGCCGGCCGCCACCGCCGACTCCGCGCTGCTCGCGCACGCCCTCTACCCCGCGCTGTTCCGGCCCGGTGCGCACGGCGGCTGGGAGGCCGACCCCGACTACCTGGCCGCCGCCGAGTCCACGCCGCCCGGGCAGCTGCCGCAGGTGGTGACCTACCGCCTCAACCCGCGGGCGGTCTGGAGCGACGGCACCCCGCTCTCCGCCGCCGACTTCATCGCCCAGCGGGCCGCGCTCTCCGGCCTCGACCCGGCCTATACCTCCGCCCGCCCCGCCGGCTACGGCACGATCGACTCGATCGTCCAGGGCGCCGGCCCGCAGGAGGTCAAGGTCACCTTCCGGCAGCCCTGCGCGCAGTGGCGCGCCCTGTTCGGCCCGCTCTACCCGGCCGCCGAGACCGCCACCGCCGCCGCCTTCGGCCGCCCGCTGCCCGGTGGCACCGCCCACCCGACCGCCGGGCCGTTCCTGGTCTCCGGGTACGACCCGGCCGGCGGACGGGCCGCCCTCGTCCGCAACCCGTACTGGTGGGGCGAGCCGGCCAAGGCCGACCGGATCGACTTCCTCGCCGTCCCGGCCGAACAACGTGCCGACGCGCTCGAACAGAACCGGGTGGACATCGCCCCGTTGACGGCCGCCGTCGACCACGCGGCCGGCGGGGCCGGCGCCCCGGCCGGGGGCGGGGCCGCCCAGGCGCTCCACCGGGCGGAGACCCTGCCCGGCGTCATCCTGCACCGCGCCGCCGGCGCCGCCCTCACCCAGCTCACCCTCAACGCGGCCCGCGACCTCCTCACAGACCCGGTCCTGCGGCGTGCGGTCGCCCGTGCGGTCGACCGCCGGCACGCCGCCGACGCCGCACTCACCCCGCTCGGGCTGCCGGCCGCCCCGCACGGCCACCACCTGCTCACCGGCGACCAGGACGGCTACCGCGACAACGCCGACGCGCTCGGCGCCACCGACGCCGGGCGGATGCTGGACACGGCCGGGTGGAAGCGCCCCGCCGCCGGCGCCACCCGGGCCCGGAACGGCCGTGAGCTCGCCCTCACCCTCCTGGCCCCGGCCGGTTCCGCCACCGCCCGGCGCACCGCGGACGCGGTGGTGGCGGACCTCGGCGCGGCCGGGATCGCGGTCCGGGTGACGGAGGCGCCGGCGGACACCTTCGTCCGCGACCACCTGGCCGCCGGGGACTACGACCTCGCCCTCTTCTCCTGGCCGGCCGGGCCGGACCCGGCCGGCGAGCAGCAGCCCGTCTACGCCAAGCCCCGGCCGGGCCCCGACGGAGCCCTCCGGGCCGGTACCAACTTCGCCCGCGCGGGCACCGAGGAGATCGACCGCCTCTTCGAGCGTGCCGGCGCCGAACCGGACCCCGCCGCCCGCCAGGCCCTCCTCCAGGAGGCGGACGTCCGGATCTGGCAGCTGGGCCACTCGGTGCCGCTGTTCCAGCGCCCCGAGCTGACGGCCGTCCGGGCGGGGCTCGCGGGTGCGGGGGTCTGGGGCTTCGGCCGGCCGCGCTTCCAGGACGTGGGGTGGTCGGCCGGCTAGGTCGCGGTCAGGCCCTCCGTCAGTCCCTCCGTCAGTCCCTCCGTCAGGCCCGCTCTCCCGGGTCTCGTGCGTCCGGCAGGAGCCGTGAGACAGGGGCCGGGTCCCGGCGGGCAGGGCGGACGGACGCGGTCACCCGATCGCCGTGCGACCGGACCGGTCCGTGGAGCGTCGCCGGGCGCGGCGGAGGGGACCGCCGGAGGGACCGCCGGAGGGGTCGGTGGACGGGTCGGCGGACGGGTCCGGAACGTGCCGCCGGACGTCCACAGGGTGAAGAGCCGGTGTCCGAGTTGTGATCTTGATCCCGCCCGACCTGCTCGTTTCGGCCGAGCTGGGCGGTTCCCCGTACCATAGGAGGAAGCCGTGGCATGTCCTGCCCGGCGGGTGGACCGGTAGTAGCAGGCGGAACGGGCGGCGGCGACCAACAGTGGTCGCAAGTGCGCGTCACGCAGCCGGGCGCCGAAACCCACGATTCCGGGAGAATCTGCTAGGCATGCCCACGCGCAACGACATCCGTAACGTCGCCATCGTCGCCCACGTCGACCACGGCAAGACCACCCTGGTCGACGCCATGCTCAAGCAGGCCGGCGCCTTCGCTGCCCACCAGCAGTTGGACGACCGCATGATGGACTCCAACGACCTGGAGCGCGAGAAGGGCATCACCATTCTCGCGAAGAACACCGCGGTCAAGTACCACCCGAAGGATGGTGGCGCTCCGATCACCATCAACATCATCGACACCCCGGGCCACGCCGACTTCGGTGGCGAGGTCGAGCGAGGTCTCTCGATGGTGGACGCGGTCGTCCTCCTGGTCGACGCCTCCGAGGGTCCGCTTCCGCAGACCCGCTTCGTGCTCCGCAAGGCGCTCACCGCGCGGCTCCCCGTCATCCTCTGCATCAACAAGACGGACCGCCCGGACGCCCGGATCGACGAGGTCATCAACGAGACCTACGACCTGTTCCTGGACCTGGACGCCGACGAGGACCAGATCGAGTTCCCGATCGTCTACGCCTGTGCGCGTGACGGCGTGGCCTCCCTGACCAAGCCGGACAACGGGACCGTCCCCGCGGACAGCGACAGCCTGGAGCCGTTCTTCTCCACCATCCTGGAGCACGTCCCGGCTCCGACGTTCGAGGAGGACGCGCCGCTCCAGGCCCACGTCACCAACCTCGACGCGGACAACTTCCTCGGCCGCATCGCCCTGCTCCGCGTCGAGCAGGGTGAGCTGCGCAAGGGCCAGACCGTGGCCTGGATCAAGCGCGACGGCACCATTTCGAGCGTCCGCATCTCCGAGCTGCTGATGACCGAGGCGCTCACCCGCAAGCCGGCCGAGGTGGCCGGTCCGGGCGACATCTGTGCCGTCGCCGGTATCTCCGACATCATGATCGGCGAGACCCTCGCCGACCCGGAGAACCCGATCGCGCTGCCGCTGATCACGGTGGACGAGCCGGCCATCTCGATGACCATCGGCACCAACACCTCGCCGCTGGTCGGCCGTGGCGGCAGCGGCAAGGGCGCGGACGCCAAGTCCAGCGGCCGGGTCGACCGCAAGGTCACCGCCCGCCAGGTCAAGGACCGCCTGGACCGCGAGCTGATCGGTAACGTCTCGCTGCGCGTCCTGGAGACCGAGCGCCCGGACGCCTGGGAGGTGCAGGGCCGTGGTGAGCTGGCGCTGGCCATCCTGATCGAGACCATGCGTCGCGAGGGCTTCGAGCTGACCGTCGGCAAGCCGCAGGTGGTCACCAAGCAGGTCAACGGCAAGACGCACGAGCCGGTCGAGCGCCTCACCGTGGACGTCCCCGAGGAGCACATGGGTGCCGTCACCCAGCTCATGGGCATCCGCAAGGGCCGGATGGACAACATGTCCAACCACGGTTCGGGCTGGGTCCGGATGGAGTTCGTGGTGCCGTCCCGCGGCCTGATCGGCTTCCGGACCGAGTTCCTCACCAACACCCGCGGCACCGGTATCGCGCACTCGATCCACGAGGGCCACGAGCCGTGGTTCGGCACCCTGACGACCCGCAACAACGGTTCGCTGGTCGCCGACCGGGCCGGTGTGGTGACCGCCTTCGCGATGACCAACCTGCAGGAGCGCGGCGTGCTCTTCTGCGACCCGGGCACCGAGGTGTACGAGGGCATGATCGTCGGCGAGAACTCGCGCGCCGACGACATGGACGTCAACATCACCAAGGAGAAGAAGCTCACCAACATGCGGTCGTCGAACGCCGATGTTGCCGAGTCGATCGTCCCGCCGCGGAAGCTCTCCCTGGAGCAGTCGCTGGAGTTCTGCCGCGAGGACGAGTGCATCGAGGTGACCCCGGAGACTGTTCGCATCCGTAAGGTCGTGCTGGACCAGAAGGACCGTGGTCGTACCGCCTCGCGCGCCAAGAAGGTCTGATCACCGCCTTCTGAGGCCTTCCGGCCGTGCTTTGGCCGGAAACCGTCGCCCCCCTTTCCGATGGAGAGGGGGGCGAACTTTTTCAACTACTCCATGCTGTCGACGCGCGTATAAACGGAATAGCGCTTACCACGGCAAGGTGTCCGCTGAGCGAACGTGACAGTCCGTCATTCATGACGACTGTCCGTTTAATGCCTGTCTGAGTATGTCTCATATGTCCGATTTTCGAAACTTACCGACCGTTCATGTGACCTAATTGAGATCGGTAGTGGTCACTTTCGTGTCCGTGCGTGACACATAGTGGGTGCAGTCAGGCTCGGGTCAAGGGTTAACGCGCAGGGGTGCGCGCCGAAACCACGAGCGCGGACGGCACAGCGGATCCGGTCCCGACCAACCGCGGTGCTCTCCTCGTTGGAAAGTCGAATTCAGGAGGCATCCCCCCATGCGTGGTGCAACCCAGACCAAGTGGCTCGTCGCGGCGACCGCGATCGCCCTTGCGGCGACCGCTTGCAGCACCAGCTCGAAGAGCAGCGACAAGGCTGCCTCGGGCGGCGGCACGATCGCCGTTCAGCTCGGTGAGCCGCAGCACGGCCTGATTCCGCAGAACACCGCGGAGTCCGAGGGTGCCGAGGTCCTGAACGCCCTCTTCGCCGGCCTGGTCGAGTACGACAACAAGACCAACGAGCCGAAGCTGCGCGTCGCGGAGTCGATCGAGTCCCCCGACAGCAAGGTCTGGACGATCAAGCTGAAGGACGGCTACACCTTCCACAACGGTGAGAAGGTCACCGCGCAGTCCTTCGTGGACGCCTGGAACTGGGGCGCCAACCAGGACAACGCGGCCGAGGGCCTCCCGTTCTTCGCCAAGATCGACGGCTCCGCCGACCTGGCCCCGGGCAAGGACAAGAAGCCGGCCACCGACAAGCTCAAGGGCCTGACGGTCGTCGACGACAAGACCTTCACGGTCTCCCTGACCGCGCCGTTCTCCCAGTTCAAGACCATGCTGGGCTACAACGCGTTCTACCCGCTGCCGAAGGCCTTCTTCGCTGACAAGAAGACCTTCGAAGAGGCCCCCATCGGCAACGGCCCGTTCCAGATGGACGGCAAGTGGGAGCACAACCAGCAGATCAAGGTCAAGCGCTTCGAGGGCTTCCCGGCCGCTGACGGCAAGGCGAAGCTCCAGGGCGTCACCTTCAAGATCTACGACAAGCTGGAGACGGCGTACAACGACCTGCGCGCCGACAACATCCAGGCCACCGACAAGCTCCCGATCTCGGCCATGGGCACGGTCAAGGGCGAGTTCGGCGACCGCTACATCTACAAGCCGGAGTCCGGCGTCGGCTACATCGGCTTCCCGATCGCCACCAACCCGGAGACCTACGGCAAGCCGGAGATCCGCAAGGCGATCTCGATGGCGATCGACCGCGAGGCGATCACCAAGACGATCTTCTCGGGCACCCGCGTCCCGGCCGACGACTTCGTCAACCCGCTGATCCCGGGCTACCGCAAGGGCGCCATGGGCGACGCGGCGAAGTACGACCCGGCCAAGGCCAAGGAGATCTTCACCGCGGCCAACGGTGTCCCGAACAACACCCTGGAGCTCGGCTACAACGCCGACGGTGGCCACAAGGAGTGGATCGAGGCCGTCGCCAACCAGCTGAAGAAGAACCTGGGCGTCGAGGTCACCCTCAAGCCGTTCGAGAAGTTCGGCAAGATCCTGGACGCGCTGGGCGACAAGCAGTACTCCGGCGGCTTCCGCATGGCGTGGTCGATGGACTACCCGTCGATCGAGAACTACCTCCGTCCGATCTTCTCCAAGGTCGCGATCGACAACGGCTCGAACTACGGCGGCTACGTCAACGAGAAGTTCGAGGCGCTGCTGGACCAGGCCGACCAGGCGAAGAGCCCGGAGGAGGGTCAGAAGCTGTACCAGCAGGCTGACGACATCCTGGTCCAGGACCTGCCGTACATCCCGGTGTACACCTACATGTCCTCCGCCGCGTACAGCAAGAAGATCAAGAACTTCGACACCGACGCCCAGGGTCGCATGAACCTGGACGAGGTCGAGCTCGCCGGCTGATCCGGTTAATCAGACGAACGGGGGCGGGCGGACCGGACTACAGTCCGGGTCCTCCCGCCTCCCTTCCTTGTCCGAAAGTATGGAGGTCTGATGGGCCGCTATGTCATCCGCCGACTTATACAGGCAATCCCTGTCCTGATCGGTGCGACGTTCCTGATCTACTGGCTGTGCTTCAGCCTGCCCGGTGACCCGGTGCAGGCGCTGGCCGGCGAGAAGAAGGCCGACCCGCTCGTGGCGGAGATGATCCGCCAGAAGTACCACCTGAACGACCCGTTCCTGCTCCAGTACTGGAACTACATCTCCGGCGTGTTCCAGGGCAACCTGGGCGAGAGCCTGACCGGTCGTTCGGTGAGCGACATGATCAGCGAGGCGTTCCCCTTCACCGTGAACCTCGCCATCGTGGCCTTCGTCATCGAGGCGATCATCGGTGTGCTGGCGGGCGTCATGGCGGCCCTGCGCAAGGGCAAGTTCCTGGACCAACTGGTCCTGATCAGCACGCTGTTCGTGATCTCGATCCCGGTCTTCGTCACCGGTTTCGTGCTCCAGCTCGTGCTCGGCGTCAAGCTCAAGAACGACTACGGTCTCGAGATCTTCTCCGTCTCCTTCAACGAGGAGGACGGTCTGCGGGCGTACCTGCTGCCGGCCTTCGTGCTGGCGTCGACCTCGCTCGCCTACGTGGCCCGACTGACCCGCACCAGCCTCATGGAGACCATGCGCGCCGACTACGTGCGCACCGCGGTCGCCAAGGGTCTGAAGCGGCGTCGGGTGATCGGCCGGCACGCCCTGCGCAACGCGCTCATCCCGATCGTCACCTTCCTCGGTGCCGACCTCGGTGGTCTGATGGGCGGCGCGGTCATCACGGAGAAGATCTTCAACATCCACGGCATCGGCGGTCTGCTCGCCCAGGCCGTGTACCAGAAGCAGGGCACGATCATCGTCGGCGTCGTCACGCTGCTGGTGATGATCTACCTCGTCACCACCCTGCTCGTGGACCTGCTGTACGCCGTGCTCGACCCGAGGATCCGCTATGAGTGAGACCATCACCAAGGGCGCCGAGGCCCCCTCCGAGGACAACTCCCCGAAGTCCTCCCCGGAGAAGAAGCAGAAGCCGGAGCGCGTCGCCAGTCTCTGGTCGGACGCGATGAGCGACCTTCGCCGCAACCCGGTCTTCATCATCGGCGCCGCGCTGGTGTCGTTCCTGCTCCTGCTGGCCGTCGTGCCGCAGTGGTTCACGGACGGCAGCCCGTTCGACTCGGGGGCCTGCGACCTGGCCGACTCGCTGAAGCGTCCGAGCGGCGACCACTGGTTCGGCTTCGACGTCCAGGGCTGCGACATCTACACCCGCACGGTGTGGGGCGCGCGCAACTCGATCATCGTCGGCGTCCTGACCACCACCATGGTCACCCTGGTGGGCGCCCTCCTCGGCCTGCTGGCCGGGTGGAAGGGCGGGATCGTCGACAGCTTCCTCTCGCGCTTCACCGAGATCTTCTTCTCGATCCCGCTGCTGCTCGGCGGCATGCTGATCATGTCGATGCTCGGCAAGGGCAACGCCTGGACGGTCTCGGTCGTGATGACCGTGCTCGGCTGGCCGCAGATCTTCCGCATCATGCGTGCCTCGGTGCTGTCGAACAAGAACAACGACTACGTGATGGCGGCCCGCGCCCTCGGCGCCGGCTCCGGCCGGATCACCTTCCGGCACATCGTGCCGAACGCCATCGCGCCGGTCATCGTCGTCTCCGCGATCAGCCTGGGTGTCTACATCGGCGCCGAGGCGGCCCTGTCCTACCTGGGCATCGGCGTCCAGCCGCCGGAGATCTCCTGGGGCCTGATGATCAGCGACGCGTCGGTCCGCTTCCTCGACGCGCCCCACGTGCTGCTCTTCCCGTCCGCGGTACTGAGCGTCACCGTCCTGGCCTTCATCATGCTCGGCGACGCGGTCCGCGACGCCCTCGACCCGAAGCTCCGCTGAGAGAAGAGGTGACGACCCGATGACCACCGTGATCGAGAAGAACCAGAAGACCGGCCGCCTGGAGGTTGGCACCCCGCTGCTGGAGGTCAAGGACCTCCACGTGGAGTTCCACACCCGGGACGGCGTCGCCAAGGCCGTGAACGGCGTCAACTACTCCGTGGCCGCCGGTGAGACCCTGGCGGTGCTCGGCGAGTCCGGCTCCGGCAAGTCCGTGACCGCCCAGACCATCATGGGCATCCTCGACATGCCGCCCGGCAAGATCAGCCAGGGCCAGATCCTCTTCCGCGGGCAGGACATGCTCGCCATGAAGGAGGAGGACCGCCGGCAGATCCGCGGCCAGAAGATCGCGATGATCTTCCAGGACGCGCTCTCCTCGCTGAACCCCGTGATGACCGTCGGCGCCCAGCTCGGCGAGATGTTCCGGGTGCACCGCGGCTCCTCCAAGAAGGAGGCCCGGGAGAAGGCCATCGAGCTGATGGAGCGGGTGCGCATCCCCGCCGCCCGGCAGCGCGTCGGCGACTACCCGCACCAGTTCTCCGGCGGTATGCGCCAGCGCATCATGATCGCCATGGCGCTCTCCATGGAGCCCGACCTGATCATCGCGGACGAGCCCACCACCGCCCTGGACGTCACCGTCCAGGCCCAGGTGATGGACCTGCTCGCGGAGCTCCAGGCCGAGTACAACATGGGCCTGATCCTGATCACCCACGACCTCGGCGTGGTCGCCGACGTCGCGGACAAGATCGCCGTGATGTACGCGGGCCGGATCGTCGAGACGGCGCCGGTGCACGAGCTGTACGCCAACCCGGCGCACCCGTACACCAAGGGCCTGCTCCGCTCCATCCCGCGCCTGGACCAGAAGGGCCAGGAGCTGTACGCGATCAAGGGCCTGCCCCCGAACCTGCTCAAGGTCCCGGCCGGCTGCGCGTTCAACCCCCGCTGTGACGTCGCCACCGACCTGTGCCGCTCGGAGATCCCGAAGCTGCACCAGGTGACCGACAAGGACGGCAAGGAGCTCACCGGCCGCCGCAGCGCGTGCCACCTCTGGAAGGAGACCCTCCATGGCTGAGCCCATCCTGGAGGTCAAGGACCTGGTCAAGCACTACCCGCTGACCCAGGGCATCCTCTTCAAGAAGCAGGTCGGCGCGGTCAAGGCCGTCGACGGCGTCTCCTTCGAGCTGGCGAGGGGCGAGACCCTCGGCATCGTCGGCGAGTCCGGCTGTGGCAAGTCCACGCTGGCCAAGGTGCTGATGAACCTGGAGCGGGCCACCTCCGGTCAGGTGCTGTTCAAGGGCGAGGACATCTCCAAGCTGTCCGGCGCGGGCCTCAAGGCCGTCCGCCGGAACATCCAGATGGTGTTCCAGGACCCGTACACCTCGCTGAACCCGCGCATGACGGTCGGCGACATCATCGGTGAGCCGTTCGAGATCCACCCCGAGGTGGCCCCGAAGGGCGACCGCCGCAAGGCCGTCCAGGACCTGCTGGACGTGGTGGGCCTGAACCCGGAGTACATCAACCGGTACCCGCACCAGTTCTCCGGCGGCCAGCGCCAGCGCATCGGCATCGCCCGCGGCCTCGCGCTCAAGCCCGAGATCATCATCTGCGACGAGCCGGTCTCCGCCCTGGACGTCTCCGTCCAGGCGCAGGTGATCAACCTGCTGGAGCAGCTCCAGAGCGAGTTCGAGCTCTCGTACATGTTCATCGCGCACGACCTCTCGATCGTCCGGCACATCTCCGACCGCGTCGGCGTGATGTACCTGGGCAAGATGGTCGAGATCGGCTCGGACGAGGAGATCTACGAGAACGCCACGCACCCGTACACCCAGGCGCTGCTCTCCGCGGTGCCGGTGCCGGACCCGACGGCGCGCGAGTCCCGCGACCGGATCATCCTGACCGGTGACATCCCCTCGCCGGCCAACCCGCCGTCCGGCTGCCGGTTCCGCACCCGCTGCTGGAAGGCCGAGGAGCGCTGCTCCACCGAGGTCCCGCTGCTGGCGGTCCCCGAGGTGCTGACCGGTGCGGCCAAGCACCAGTCGGCGTGCCACTTCGCCGAGGTCCGGGAGCCGGCTGCGGCCTGATCCCGCTTCACTCCGCCCGGAAGGGCCCGCAGCCCCGTGCTGCGGGCCCTTCCGGCGTTCCGTCAACTCCTCCGGCCCCCGGTGCACCCGTCCGGGGGTACCCGACTCGCGCCGCCGCACGGGCGCGCTTCTCATGGGGTGTGATGCGTCACACACCTTGAGGAGGGACCTCCATGCCCGCAGCCACCCGTGCTCGATGGGTCCTCGCCGCAGCGACATCCGTGGCCCTGGTGGCCAGCGGGTGCAGCAGCGGCGGCGGCAGCAGCAGCGGTTCGTCGGACAGCACCAAGACCTTCAGCTACCAGAGCAGTGAACCGCAGAACCCGTTGCAGCCGGCGAACGCCAACGAGACGGGTGGTGGGCGCATCCTGCAGAACCTGTTCAAGGGCCTGGTCGACTACGACCCCACCAACGCGAAGATCCGGATGCAGGTCGCCGACACCATCGAGACGAGCGACTCCCAGACCTTCACCATCACCCTGAAGGACGGCTGGAAGTTCCACGACGGGACCCCGGTCCACGCCAAGAACTTCGTCGACGCGTGGAACTGGGCCGCGACCACCAGCAACAACCAGATCAACAGCTCCTGGTTCTCCGACATCGAGGGCTACCAGGACGTCCACCCGACGAGCGGCCAGCCCGCCACGAACAAGATGTCCGGGCTGACCGTCGTGGACGACCTGCACTTCACCGTGAAGCTCAACGGCAAGGTCTCCTACTTCGAGTACAAGCTCGGCTACATCGCCTTCTCCCCGCTGCCCGACGCCTTCTTCAACGACCCGGCCGGGTACGGCCAGAAGCCGGTCGGCAACGGCGCCTACCAGTTCGTCAGCTGGGACCACAACCAGCAGGTGGTCACCAAGGCGTTCCCGGACTACCAGGGCGTCGACAAGCCGAAGAACGGCGGCATCGTCTTCAAGATGTACAGCACCGCGGAGGCCGCCTACGCGGACCTCCAGTCCAACAACCTGGACGTGATCGACCAGGTGCCCCCGTCGGCGCTGGCCACCTACAAGAGCGACCTCGGCGACCGGGCGATCGACGCGCCGCAGGGCGCCATCCAGAACATCGGCTTCACCCTGTACCAGCCGGACTGGGCCCCGCCGGAGAAGGCCAAGGTCCGCCAGGGCCTGTCGATGGCGATCGACCGCGAGACCATCACCAAGACGGTGCTGCAGGGCTCGCGCAAGGCGGCCACCGCCTGGGTCGCCGAGGGCGTCGAGGGCTACAAGGACGGCCAGTGCGGTGCCAACTGCACGTTCGACCCGGCCAAGGCGAAGCAGCTGATCGCCGAGGGCGGCGGCGTGCCCGGCAACAGGCTGACGATCACCTACAACGCGGACGGCGGCCACAAGGAGTGGGTCGACGCGGTCTGCAACTCGATCCGGCAGAGCACCGGCGTGGACTGCGTGGGCGACCCGAAGCCCGACTTCAAGACCGCCCGCGCGGCGATCACCGGCCACCAGATCAACGGTGCGTTCCGTACCGGCTGGGTGCAGGACTACCCGCTGAACGCCAACTTCCTCGCGGACGTCTACCGCACCGGCGCCGCCTCCAACGACTTCGGCTACAGCAGCCCGCAGTTCGACCAGCTGGCGAACCAGGCCGACCAGGCTCCCAGCGTGGCCGACACGGTGACCGGCTACCAGCAGGCCGAGGCCGTGCTGGCGGGCGACATGCCGGCGGTCCCGCTCTGGTACTACCGCACCAACTCGGGCTACTCCACCAAGGTGCAGAACGTCGAGTTCGACTCCTTCGGCAACCCCGCCTGGACCCAGGTCGAGGTCAAGGGCTGATCAGCCCCCCTGCGCCGGCCCCGCCCTCCCCGCACGGAGGGCGGGGCCCGGGCACTCGGTCAGATAGCTAGGAAGGAGGCTCGGATGGGCAGTTATGTGCTGCGTCGGGTACTGCAGATGATCCCGGTGTTCTTCGGCACCACGCTGCTGATCTTCCTGATGGTCTACACCCTGCCGGGCGACCCGGTCTCGGCGCTGTTCGGCGACAAGGCCGCCGACCCCGCCGTGGTGGCCAACCTCAAGCACAAGTACTACCTGGACCAGCCGCTCTGGAAGCAGTACCTGCACTACATGGGGAACCTCTTCCAGGGGGACTTCGGCACCAGCTTCACCGGCCGGCCGGTCACCGAGATCATGGCGGACGCCTTCCCGGTCACCATCCGGCTGGCCGTGATGGCCTTCCTCTTCGAGATGATCCTCGGCCTCTGCCTGGGCCTGGTCTCCGGTCTGAAGCGCGGCAGCCTCCAGGACACCCTGGTGCTGGTCCTCACCCTGCTGGTGATCTCGATCCCGGTCTTCGTGCTGGCCTACATCGCCCAGACGATCTTCGCGACCAATCTGGGCTGGGTCACCCCGACGGTGCAGGACTCGACGGACCTCTCCCAACTGATCCTGCCGGCGATCGTCCTGGGCTCGCTCTCACTGGCCTTCGTCGCGCGGCTCACCCGGACCTCGATCGGCGAGAACCTGCGGGCCGACTACCTCCGCACGGCGGTCGCCAAGGGCCTGCCCCGGCGCACCATCATCTCCCGTCACCTGCTGCGCAACTCGCTCATCCCGGTGGTCACCTTCCTCGGCACCGACCTGGGCGCGCTGATGGGCGGCGCGATCGTCACGGAGGGCATCTTCAACGTCCAGGGCATCGGCAACGTCCTGTACCGGGCGATCAACCAGAAGGAGGGACCCACCGTGGTCGGCATCGTGACCGTCCTGGTGATCGTCTACCTGGTCGCCTCCCTCATCGTCGACCTGCTCTACGCGGTCCTGGACCCGAGGATCCGCTATGCCTGACATCCACGACGAGAGCTCGTACGAACCGCACCCCAAGCCGGGGATGGACCACCTGGACTACGCCGGTGAGCAGGGCATGGCGGTCGAGCTGGAGACCCTGGTGGAGCCCGACCCGGTCAAGCGGGAGGAGGCCCGCAGCCTCTGGGGCGATGCCTGGCGGGACCTCCGGCGGCGGCCGATCTTCCTGATCTCGGCGGTGCTGATCCTGCTGCTGGTCGTGATGGCGATCTTCCCCTGGGCGTTCACCGACGCCGACCCGCGCAAGGCCGACCTGGTCAACGACTACCTCAAGCGGCCGGACTGGACGGACTTCTTCGGCGCCGGCTGGTTCGGCTACGACGGCCAGGGCCGGTCCATCTACGCCCGGGTGGTGTACGGCGCCCGGGCGTCGATCACCGTCGGCATCTGCGTGACCGCCGCGGTGACCGTGCTCGGCGGACTGGCCGGGATGGTGGCCGGCTACTTCGGCGGCGGCGTGGACGCGGTGATCTCCCGGATCATCGACATCTTCTTCGGCATCCCGCTGCTGCTCGGCGCGCTGGTCCTGCTGAACTCCTTCTCCCACCGCACGGTGTGGAGCGTGGTGATCGCGCTCGCCTTCCTCGGCTGGACGCAGATCGCGCGCGTCATGCGCGGTGCGGTGCTGACGGTCAAGCAGTCCGACTTCGTGGTGGCCGGCCGGGCGCTCGGCGCCGGCACCGGCCGGCTGATGCTCCGGCACATCCTGCCGAACGCGGTCGCCCCGGTGATCGTGGTGGCCACCATCGCCCTGGGCGGGTACATCGCCACCGAGGCGACGCTGAGCTTCCTCGGCATCGGCCTGCAGGATCCGACCATCTCCTGGGGCATCGACATCTCCTCCGCCCAGAAGGTGATCCGGACCGCCCCGTACGTGATGTTCTTCCCGGCCGCGGCACTCTCCGTCACCGTGCTGGCCTTCATCATGCTGGGCGACGCGGTGCGCGACGCCCTCGACCCGAAGCTTCGCTGAGCGAGGGGACGCATCGTGACCACAGCAGTCGATACCGGCAAATCCCAGCACGAGAAGCCCTACGAGGGGCCGCTGCTCGACGTCCGCGACCTGCACGTCGAGTTCGTCACCCGGGACGGGGTGGCCAAGGCGGTCAACGGGGTCAACTACAGCGTGCGGGCGGGGGAGACCCTGGCGGTGCTCGGCGAGTCCGGTTCGGGCAAGTCGGTGACCGCGCAGGCGATCATGGGCATCCTCGACATGCCGCCGGCCCGCATCCCCCGCGGCGAGATCCGGTTCCGCGGACAGGACATGCTCACCATGGGCAGGGAGGAACGGCGGAAGATCCGCGGGCAGAAGATCGCGATGATCTTCCAGGACGCGCTCTCCTCGCTGAACCCGGTGCTCACGGTGGGCTTCCAGCTCGGCGAGATGTTCCGCGCCCACCACGGCGCCTCGCGCAAGGAGGCCAAGGAGAAGGCCATCGAGCTGATGGACCGGGTGCGCATCCCCGCCGCCAGGGACCGGGTCGGCGACTACCCGCACCAGTTCTCGGGCGGCATGCGCCAGCGCATCATGATCGCCATGGCGCTGGCGCTGGAGCCCGACCTGATCATCGCGGACGAGCCCACCACGGCCCTGGACGTCACCGTCCAGGCCCAGGTGATGGACCTGCTCGCGGAGCTCCAGGCCGAGTACCACATGGGTCTGATCCTGATCACCCACGACCTCGGCGTGGTCGCCGACGTGGCCGACAAGATCGCCGTGATGTACGCGGGCCGGATCGTCGAGACGGCGCCGGTGCACGACCTGTACGCGCGCCCGGCCCACCCGTACACCAGGGGTCTGCTGGACTCGATCCCGCGCCTGGACCAGAAGGGCCAGGAGCTCTACGCGATCAAGGGCCTGCCGCCCAACCTCCTGCGGATCCCGCCGGGTTGCGCGTTCAACCCGCGCTGTCCGCGGGCGCAGGACATCTGCCGGCGGGAGGTGCCGGAGCTGTTCCCGGTCACCGAGGACGACGGCACCGAGCTGGCCGGGCGGGGCAGTGCCTGCTTCTTCTGGAAGGAGACCCTCCATGACCGCTGACGGGACGGGCGCCGGTGGGACGGGCGCCGGGGCGACGGGCTCCGGTGGGACGGGGGCCGGGGCGACGAGGGTGACCGGGGTGAGCGCTGCGCCCGTGGAGGCCGCCTTCGCCCAGAAGGTGGCGCGCGGCGAGCCGATCCTGGAGGTCCGCGACCTGGTCAAGCACTTCCCGCTGACCAGGGGGGTGCTGTTCAAGAAGCAGGTCGGCGCGGTGAAGGCGGTCGACGGGGTCTCCTTCGACCTGCGGCAGGGCGAGACACTGGGCATCGTCGGCGAGTCGGGCTGCGGCAAGTCGACGCTGGCCAAGGTGCTGATGAACCTGGAGCCCACCACCGCGGGATCGGTCCGGTTCAAGGGCGAGGAGATCTCCCGGCTCTCCGGGGCCGGGCTGAAGGCGGTGCGGCGGAACATCCAGATGGTGTTCCAGGACCCGTACACCTCGCTGAACCCGCGCATGACGGTCGGCGACATCATCGGTGAGCCCTTCGAGATCCACCCGGAGGTGGCCCCGAAGGGCGACCGCCGCAAGGCCGTCCAGGACCTGCTGGACGTGGTGGGCCTGAACCCGGAGTACATCAACCGGTACCCGCACCAGTTCTCCGGCGGCCAGCGCCAGCGCATCGGCAT
>NZ_JAQYWZ010000653.1:0-2579 GCF_036290945.1 Streptomyces sp. BE303 | reverse complement strand
GCCGGAGGCGGCGGTGCCGGTGACGGTGAGCGGGTAGGTGCCGGGTGTGGTGGTGCCCGCCGTGGTGATGTTGAGCGTGGCGGGGGAGCCGGCGGTGACGCTGCCGGGGGTGGCGGTGGCGTTGACGCCGGCCGGGGCACCCGAGACGGTGAGGCTGACGCTCTGCGCCGAACCGGTGGTGACGGCGGTGGTGATGTTCGCGCTGGTCGACGAACCGGCCACCACCGAACCCGAGTCGGGGCTCACGCCGACCGAGAAGTCGTTCGTCGGCTGGGTGTTGCTGGTGAACGCCTTGAAGATCTTGGTGAAGTCCCAGGTGTTCTGGCTGATCCCGGAGCAGTTGTCACGGGCGGTGGCGCCCGGGCAGCTGCCGTTGTCGCGCTGCAGCGCCCAGAACGACAGGGTGTTGATGCCCTTCGAGACCGCCCAGTTGTAGACGGTGGTCGCGTTGGCGAGCGTGAAGGTCTCGGCCGGACCGAAGTCGTCGACGCCGATCATCTCGGTGACGCCGATGGAGCCCCACAGCTGGGCGGGCGTCTTGGTCGGGTACAGCCGGGCCAGCTGGTTGTAGAGGCCGGTCGCCGCGGTCTGGGTGTCGGCGGCCATGTCGTGCTGGGCGTTGTCGTAGTAGTCGAAGGTCATCAGGTTGACGACGTCGATCCGGGCGTTGTTGGTGACCGCGTTCCGCAGCACCGCGAGGCCGCTGGCGGCCAGGCCGGTCGGCGTGGTCGGCAGGGTGTAGGAGAACTGGATCTGCCGGCCGTTGGCGGCGGCCCAGTCCTGCACCACCTTGATCGCCTTGTTGCGGCGGTCGATGCCCGCGGTGTTGTCCAGCGAGTCGACCTCGATGTCGAGGTCGATCCGGCTGATCTCGTACGTGGTGATCAGCTTCTGGTACGCGGCGGCGATCTGGTTGACGTCGGTGCAGCTGTCGGCCAGCTCGGTGCCGGTGGTGTCGGCGGTGTAGCCGCCGAAGGACGGGATGACGTCGCCGCCGTTGGCGCGGATGGTGGCGATGTCGGCGCCGAACGAGGACTGGGCGACCGGCAGCGAGGTGTCGCCGTTCCAGTACGGCGTGCACGAGCCCTTGGTCGCGGTCTGCAGGAACGCCATCGTCAGGTGCTTGGCACCGGACTGGGCGGCCAGGGTGGCCGGGCTCTCGCCGGTCCAGGCCTCGAAGTAGGGGGCGAACACCCGGGTGGGCAGCGGGGTGGCGGCGGCCGAGGCGGAGACCGACGAGGTGGTCGCTGCCGTGGGGGCCGCTCCCGCGGTGGTCGCCCCGGCGGCGACGATTCCGGCCGAGGCGGCCAGGGTGACACAGGCCGTCAGGGCGGCCTGAATCGTTCTGCGTAGACGCATTGGTTCTCCAACAGACTTGGTGGGGCCGGACGTTGGTGAAGTGTGCGGAGTTTCGCGGCGGAACGGTCGAACGGTGGGGGCCGTGGAGCGGGGCACTGTGGAGCGGGAGATGCGAACCGTGCGGCGGGGGCGGCGGAGCGGGCATGCGCACCCCGTGGACACGCGGCACGGACGGCCGGCGGTGCGCGAACGCGCGGACGCCGCAGCGGGTCTGGGGGTGGAGCATGGCAGGGCATGGCAGTGCCTCAGCCGCCGGTGGTCACACCCCCACAGTGCATCCCGGTCGGATCGACATGCTTATGGTTGGACTAGACCACTCGTCTGTCAAGACTCCTAACAGTTCGTCGGCGGAGCATGTGCGCCCACCTCGTGGCCGTGATCCGGCCTGCCGGCGGGCCGGGGCCGGCGGCAGGCCGGGTGGTTCGTGCCGCCGTCCGCCGGTGTGGTCACGGCAACGGCCGGCGCGGCGGTGGGCGGCGCCGGGTGCGGTTCACGGCCGGCGCTCTGCGGCCCCGTCCGTCGTCCGGGCGCGCCGGCGCCGGACGCACAGGTGGTGGCGCAGGCCGCCCGCTGACGGCGGGCGTGCGGGCGCCGGGCATGCGGGTGCCGTGGCCGCGCGCTGGTCGACGCGCGCGGCCACGGCGGCCCGGCGCTCAGGACACCGGGCCGTCCAGGGTCTGCCGGACCGGCTCAGGCCGGCGGGCAGAGGGTGGAGCGCAGTGCGTCGAGGATCTTCTCCGCCTTCTCGGCGCCGAAACCCTGAGGACGGTCGGGTGTGGTGAACCGCTGGTCGGCGAGCTCGACCAGCTTGGCCCTGTCCTTGGGGAACTGGTACATCGACTGGCACTGGGCGCGAGCCCTGTCGACGGCCTGTTCCGGCTTGCCGCCCACGATCGCCGGGTCGATCGCGTCCAGCGCGGCGACCAGTTGGGCGGAGACGTCGGCGGCCGGCTTGCTCGGCAGGCCCGCGTCCGTGGGCGGGGCCGGCTTGGGCGGTGCGGAGGCCGGGGCCCCCGGGGAGTCGGCGGCGCCGGGGGAGCTCGGGGCGGGAGCGGCGGTGGGGGCGGGGGGGGGGGCGGCCGGGCGCGGCGCGGGGGGGGGGCCGCCTGGGGGCGGGGGGGGGGGGCGGGCCGCGGGGGGCGGGGCGGTGCGGCGGCGGGGGCGCCCCGCGACCGGGGTGGCCGCCGGGTTGGGCGGGGCGCCGGTCGCGGACCCGTTCG
>NZ_JAQYWZ010000652.1:0-330 GCF_036290945.1 Streptomyces sp. BE303 | reverse complement strand
TGACGGCGCTCGCGACCCTGCACGTCAACGGTGTCCCGGTCGACTGGTCGCCGCTGTTCACGGGCGTCCGACCGGCCGAGCTGCCGACCTACGCCTTCCAGCACCAGCGGTACTGGCTGCAAGCAGCAGCGCCCGGCCGTGCGGCGGAACCTGCGGAGGCGGGCGTCTGGAACGGCGTCGAGAGGGGCGCTCTCCCGGCGTTCGCAGCGGAGTTGGGTGTCGATACCGATGCCGCCGCCACCGTGCTGCCCGCGCTGTCGACCTGGCGGGCGCGCGGCCAGGAACGGTCGCTCATCGACGGCTGGCGATACCGCGTCACCTGGAAGCCGG
>NZ_JAQYWZ010000651.1:0-567 GCF_036290945.1 Streptomyces sp. BE303 | reverse complement strand
GACGAGGACCACGCTGGCGACCGACTGCAGCACGCTGCCGACGACGTGTCCGACGAGCACCGACGGGCGGTGGATCGCCATCGTGCGGAAGCGGGCGATGATGCCCTCGGTCATGTCGTTGGAGACGGACACCGCCGTCCCGACCACGGTGCTGCCGATGGTCATCAGCAGGAGGCCCGGGACGAGGTAGGCGATGTACGCGGAGCGGTCCGGGCCGCCGCCGCCTCCGAGGCCCGCGCTCATCGTGTCGCCGAAGACGTAGACGAAGAGCAGCAGCAGCATGATCGGTGTGAGCAGCAGGTTCAGGGTGAGGGACGGGTAGCGCCGGGCGTGCAGGAGGTTGCGGCGCAGCATGGTCGAGGAGTCGCGCAGGGCGAGGGTGAGGGAGCTCATCGGGCGTTCTCCTTGGCCTGGTGGGGGATGTCGGTGCCGCCGGTGAGGGCGAAGAAGACGTCGTCGAGGTCGGGGGTGTGGACGGTGAGTTCGTCGGCTTCGATGCCGGCGGTGTCGAGGTGGTCGAGGAGGGTGCGCAGGTGGCGCTGGCTGCCGTCGCTGGGGATCTGGAGG
>NZ_JAQYWZ010000650.1:0-403 GCF_036290945.1 Streptomyces sp. BE303 | reverse complement strand
TCGTCGGGTTGGCCTGCCGGTTCCCGGGCGGGGCCGACACCCCGGAGGACCTCTGGGACCTGCTGGCCTCCGGGACCGACGCCATGGGCGGGTTCCCCACGGACCGCGGCTGGGACCTGGAAGCCCTCTACCACCCGGACACGGAGCACCCCGGCACCACGTACACCCGGGACGGCGGCTTCGTGTCCGCCGCCGGTGAGTTCGACGCGGGGCTGTTCGGGATCTCGCCGCGCGAGGCGCTGGCGAGGGACCCGCAGCAGCGGTTGCTGCTGGAGACGTCGTGGGAGGCGTTCGAACGGGCCGGGGTCGACCCGCAGTCGCTCCGCGGCGAGCAGGTCGGCGTGTTCGCCGGAACCAACGGTCAGGACTACGTCGCGCTGCTGGACGACGGGTCCGAGGACGT
>NZ_JAQYWZ010000649.1:0-561 GCF_036290945.1 Streptomyces sp. BE303 | reverse complement strand
GACGAGGACCACGCTGGCGACCGACTGCAGCACGCTGCCGACGACGTGTCCGACGAGCACCGACGGGCGGTGGATCGCCATCGTGCGGAAGCGGGCGATGATGCCCTCGGTCATGTCGTTGGAGACGGACACCGCCGTCCCCACCGTGGTGCCGCCGATGGTCATCAGCAGGATGCCCGGGACGAGGTACGCGATGTAGGCGGCGCGGTCGGCGCCTCCGCCGAGACCCGCGCTCATCACGTCGCCGAAGACGTAGACGAAGAGCAGCAGCAGCACGATCGGCGTGAGCAGCAGGTTCAGGGTGAGGGACGGGTAGCGCCGGGCGTGCAGGAGGTTGCGGCGCAGCATGGTCGAGGAGTCGCGGGCGGCGAGGGAGAACGAGCTCATCGGACAGCCTCCTCGGGCTGGTTCGGCGGGGTCGTGCCGCCGGTGAGGGCGAAGAAGACGTCGTCGAGGTCGGGGGTGTGGACGGTGAGTTCGTCGGCTTCGATGCCGGCGGTGTCGAGGTGGTCGAGGAGGGTGCGCAGGTGGCGCTGGCTGCCGTCGCTGGGGATCTGGAGG
>NZ_JAQYWZ010000648.1:0-482 GCF_036290945.1 Streptomyces sp. BE303 | reverse complement strand
CACGGTGCCGTCGGTCGCGCGCCGGGCCAGGTCGACCAGCTGGGCTCCGGCGAGCCGTTCGGCTTCGGCGAGGGCGAGCTCGATGGCGGCGATGGCGTCGTGCTGGTTCGCGGTCGGGGCCACGTGCCAGCCCAGCTCGTACTTCGACCAGTAGTCCCGGCAGCCCGCGAGCCGCCAGGTGCCGCCGCCGGTCGTCTCGAACTCGGAGAAGTCCAGCTGCCAGACCTGGTTCGGGCCGGTCGGCTCGGTCGCGAACACGGCCTCGCGCCGGGCGGCGAGCTGTCGGCGCTCGCGCTGGTAGTTCCCCTCCAGCAGCAGGCCCTCGTCGCGCAGCAGCCGCAGCACGGTGGCCTGTGAGACCTGGTGGCCGTCCCACCGGCACATCGCCCAGACCTTCCGGTGGCCCCACGCGGGGTGGGCAAGCGCGTGGCGGCGGGCCGCGTCACGAACCCCTTCCCGGGCCGGACGCGGCCACGGCCCCT
>NZ_JAQYWZ010000647.1:0-10030 GCF_036290945.1 Streptomyces sp. BE303 | reverse complement strand
CCCCACCCCCCACCACCTCCAGATCCGCACCACCACCCCCGACACCACCCACCACCGCACCCTCACCATCTCCTCCCGCCCCGAACACACCACCACCTGGACCCTCCACGCCACCGGCACCCTCACCACCCCACCACCGGCCACAGGGGCGGACCTGGTCGGCTGGCCGCCCCCGCGGGCCGAGGCGGTGGACCTGGACGGCCTCTACGACCGGTTCGCCGAGGCCGGCTACGGCTACGGCCCCGCCTTCCGGGGCCTGACCGCCGCCTGGCGACGCGACGACGAGGTGTTCGCGGAGATCGCGCTGGACCCGCGCCAGCACGCCGACGCCGCCGGCTGCACCGCGCACCCGGCCCTGCTGGACGCGGCGCTGCAGGCCAGCGCGCTGCTGACCGGTCAGGACGGGCAGGCCCGGCTGCCGTTCAGCTGGACCGGGGTGAGCGCCCACGCGAGCGGCGCGACCTCGCTGCGGGTCCGCGTGTCGGCGGACGGCCCGGAGGCGGTGCGGCTCGACGCGTACGACCTGGCGGGCCGCCCGGTCCTGACGGTGGACTCGCTGGTGCTGCGCCCGGTGGGAGCCGGCGCGTTCGCACCGGCGGCCGACGGGGACCGGCTGTTCCGGCTCGACTGGCAGGCCGTCGGCGGCGGGCCGGTCGGCTCCTGGGTCCCGCTCGACGCGTTCGACCCGACCGGCGGCGAGGAGCCCGTTCCGCCCGTGCTGTTCGCCGACTGCCCGACCGGTGACGGCATCGGCGCGGACGACAGCGGTACGGACCACGGCGGTACGGGCGGCGGTGCCGACGCCACCGGGAGCACCGACGGGCCCGATCCGGCGGCCCGGCTGCACCGCGCGGTCGCAGGCGCCCTCGCGCTGGTCCGGAACTGGCTGGCCGAGGAGCGGTTCGCCGACTCCCGGCTGGTGCTGCGCACCGTCGGCGCGGTGCGCACCCGCCCCGGCGACCGGCCGGTGGACCTGGCCCAGGCGGCGGTCTGGGGCCTGCTGCGCAGTGTGCAGAACGAGCACCCGGACCGCTTCGTCCTGCTCGACACCGAGCACTCCGGCATCCTGCCGAGCTCGCTGCCGCCCGAGGGCGAGAACCAGCTCGCCCTGCGCGGCTCGGAGTTCCTGGTGCCGAGGCTGGCCGCCGCGGCGCGCCCGGAGCTGCTGACACTCCCGCCGGACGAGCCGCTCTGGCGGCTGGAGGCCACCGGTGACGGCACCCCGGAGGGCGTGGCGCTGCTGCCGTACGTGCCCGCGCCGCTGGGCGCCGGCGAGGTACGGATCGCGGTCCGCGCGGCGGGCATGAACTTCCGGGACGTCGCGGTGACCCTCGGACTGACCCCGGACCAGCAGGGCCTGGGCAGCGAGGGCGCGGGCGTGGTGCTGGAGGTCGGCGCCGAGGTCACCGACCTGGCGCCGGGTGACCGGGTGCTCGGGATCTTCGGCTCGGCCTTCGGCCCCCGGGCGGTGGCGGACCGGCGCACGGTGGCGCGGATCCCGGACGGCTGGTCGTTCGCGCAGGCCGCCTCCGTGCCGGTCGTCTACCTGACCGCCTACTACGGCCTGTTCGACCTCGGCGGCCTGCGCCACGGGGAGTCGGTGCTGGTCCACGCGGCGAGCGGCGGAGTGGGCCTGGCGGCCGTCCAGCTGGCCCGGCACGCCGGGGCCGAGGTCTTCGGCACGGCGAGCGAGCACAAGTGGGGGGTGCTGCGCGAGGCCGGTCTGCCGGACGGACGGCTCGCCTCCTCGCGCACGCTGGAGTTCGCCGACCGGTTCCTCGCGGCCACGCTGGGACGCGGGGTGGACGTGGTTCTGAACTGCCTGGCGCGGGAGTTCGTGAACGCCTCGCTGCGGCTGCTGCCGGGCGGCGGGCGGTTCCTGGAGCTCGGCAAGACCGACATCCGGTCGGCCGAGCGGATCGCGGCCGACCATCCGGGGGTCGGCTACCGGGCCTTCGACCTGATGGAGGCCGGCCCCGAGCGGATCGGCGAGATGCTGACCGAGATCCTGGCGCTGTTCGACCGCGGCGTACTCACCCCCCTGCCGCTGACCTGCTGGGACGTCCGCGAGGCGCCGCAGGCCCTGCGGCACCTGAGCCAGGCCCGGCACGTGGGCAAGAACGTGCTGCTGCTGCCCACCCCGCTCGACCCCGAGGGCACGGTGCTGATCACCGGCGGCACCGGCACGCTGGGCCGCCTGGTGGCCCGGCACCTGGTGACCGGGCACGGCGTGCGCCACCTGCTGCTGGCGAGCCGGCGCGGGCCGCAGGCCGAGGATGCCGGGGCGCTGGTGGCCGAACTGGCCGAACTGGGCGCGCGGGCCACGGTGGCGGCCTGCGACGTCGCGGACCGCGGCGCGCTGGCCGGGCTGCTGGCGGGCGTGCCCGGGGACCGTCCGCTGACGGCCGTGGTGCACGCGGCCGGCCTGCTGGACGACGGGCTCGCCGAGTCGCTGACGGACGAGCAGCTGTCCCGGGTCCTGCGGCCCAAGGCGGACGCGGCGATCGCGCTGCACGAGCTGACCGCCGACGAGGACCTGGCGGCCTTCGTGCTGTTCTCCTCCGGCGCCGGCCTGCTCGGCACCCCCGGGCAGGCCAACTACGCGGCGGCGAACGCCGTCCTGGACGGCCTGGCGGTCCGGCGCGGGGCCGAGGGGCGGCCGGGGCTGTCCGTCGGCTGGGGCCTGTGGGAGGAGCGCAGTGCGCTGACCGAGCGGATCGGCGGCGCCGAGCTGCGCCGGATGGCCCGGGGCGGGGTGGGCGCGCTCTCCTCCGCCGAGGGCCTGGCGCTGCTGGACCTGGCGCTGGCCGGCCCGCACCACTACCTGCTGGCGGCCCGGGTCGACCGGACGGCGCTGCGCGCGGACGGGCCCGCGCTGTGGAGCGGGCTGGTCCGCCGTTCCAGGCCGCGGGCCGCGGTGGCCAGGCCGGACGGGCAGGCCGCGAGCGGTCTGCTGGAGCAGCTCGCGACGCTGAGCGCCGCCGAGTCGCACCGGCTGCTGCTCGATCTGGTGCGCGGTCACGCCGCCGCCGTCCTCGGGCACTCCTCGCCGGAGCGGATCCGGCCGGCCCGCCCGTTCAAGGAGATCGGTTTCGACTCGCTGACCGGCGTCGAGCTGCGCAACCGCCTCGTGACCGCGACCGGGGTCCGGCTGCCGGCCGCCATGGTCTTCGACTACCCGACGCCGGAGGCGCTGGCCCGCCGGCTGGCGGCGAAGGCCGCCGAGCGCTCCCCCGCCACGACCGCCGCGGACCCGGACGCCCTGCTCGCCGGTCTGGAGCAGTGGGAGGCCATGCTCGCGACGCTCGACCCCGAGGCCCCGGTCCGCGAGGAACTGGCGCGCCGGCTGCGCGAGGTGCTGGCGCGCACGGCGGAGCGCCCGCCGGCCGGGGCAGCGAGCGCCGACGCCATCGTCGCCGCGACCGACGACGAGATCTTCGCCTATCTCGACCAGCAGTTGGAGGGGCAGTGAGGCCTCCGCGCCCGACGGCGCGCGCACACGCCCCCGCGCAGGACTCCCCCCTCCTCAAGACGAAGGTGCAGGAAACCCCGTGAGCGACCAGAAGCTGCGCGACTACCTCAACCGCGTGACCATCGACCTCCAGCAGACCCGGGAGCGGCTGCGCGAGGCCGAGGCCAAGAGCCACGAGCCGATCGCCATCGTCTCGATGAGCTGCCGCTTCGGCGGCGGGGTGAGCACCCCGGAGGACCTCTGGGAGCTGCTGGCCGCCGACCGGGACGCGATGACCGGCCTGCCCGGCGACCGGGGCTGGGACCTGGGCGCGCTCGCGGCCGGCGGTTCCCCGGCGCGCGGCGCGTTCCTGGACGACGCGGGCGGCTTCGACCCGGCGTTCTTCGGGATCAGCCCGCGCGAGGCGGTCGCCATGGACCCGCAGCAGCGGCTGCTGCTGCTCGCCTGCTGGGAGGCCGTGGAGCGGGCCGGCATCGACCCGCACGCGCTGCGCGGCAGCTCCACCGGCGTCTACGTGACCGCCGTGGACCAGGGGTACGGCACGCTGGGGCAGAGCGCCCCGGAGGCCGTCAAGGGCTTCCTGATGACCGGCAACGCGATCAGCGTGCTCTCCGGCCGGGTCTCGTACGCGATGGGTCTGGAGGGCCCGTCGCTGAGCGTGGACACCGCCTGCTCGGCCTCGCTGGTCGCCCTGCACCTGGCCGCCCAGGCCCTGCGGTCCGGCGAGTGCTCGCTGGCCCTGGTCGGCGGCGCCAACGTGATGGCCCTGCCCGGCGCCTTCCTGGAGATCGCCCGCCAGGGCGGGATGGCGGCGGACGGCCGGTGCAAGCCGGTCGCGGCGGCCGCGGACGGCACCGGCTGGGGCGAGGGCGTCGGCGTACTGCTGGTCGAACGGCTCTCCGAGGCGCGGCGCAACGGCCACCCGGTGCTCGCCGTGCTGCGCGGCTCGGCCATCAACCAGGACGGCGCCAGCAACGGCCTGACCGCCCCCAACGGCCCCTCCCAGCAGCGGGTCATCCAGGCCGCGCTGGCAGACGCCGGTCTGTCCGGCGCCGACGTCGACGTGGTCGAGGGGCACGGCACCGGCACCACGCTCGGCGACCCGATCGAGGCGGACTCGCTGCTGGCCACCTACGGGCAGGGGCGCCCGGCGGACCGGCCGCTGTGGCTGGGCTCGCTGAAGTCCAACATCGGCCACACCCAGGCCGCGGCCGGTGTGGCGGGCGTGATCAAGATGGTGCTGGCGATGCGGCACGGGGTGCTGCCGCGCACCCTCCACGTGGACGCGCCCACCCCGCACGTCGACTGGTCGGCGGGGGACGTGGAGCTGCTGACCGAGGCACGGGACTGGCGGCCGGAAGGGCGCCCGCGCCGGGCCGGCGTCTCCTCCTTCGGGATGAGCGGCACCAACGCGCACGTGGTGCTGGAGGAGGCCCCGGCGGCGGAGCCCGCGCAGGCCGCGCCCGCCGGCCGGCCGGCGGCGGTGCCGTGGCTGGTCTCCGGGCAGAGCCCGGAGGCGCTGCGGGCCCAGGCGGCCCGACTGGCCGCGCACCTCTCGGCCCGCCCCGAGCTGCGTCCGGTGGACGTCGGCCGCGCGCTGGCCACCACCCGGTCGGCCTTCGAGCACCGCGCGGCGGTGGTGGGCGCGGAGCCCGGCGACCTGCTGCGCGGGCTGACCGCCCTGGCCGAGGACGCCTCCGCGCCGGGCGCGGTGTCCGCCCGCGCGTTCGGCGACGGGCGGGACCGGACGGTGTTCGTCTTCCCCGGCCAGGGCTCGCAGTGGCTGGGCATGGCCCGTGAGCTGCTCGTCGAATCCCCGGTCTTCGCCCGCTCGGTGGCCGACTGCGCCGAGGCCCTGGAACCGCACGTGGGCTGGTCGCTCGTCGAGGTGCTGCGCGACGAGCCGGGCGCGCCGCCGCTGGAGCGGATCGACGTGGTGCAGCCGACGCTGTGGGCGGTGATGGTCTCGCTGGCCGCGCTGTGGCGCTCGTACGGCGTCGAACCGGCCGCCGTGGTCGGCCACAGCCAGGGCGAGATCGCCGCCGCCGTGGTGGCGGGCGCGCTGAGTCTGGCGGACGGCGCCAAGATCGTCGCACTGCGCAGCCGGCTCCAGCGGCCGCTGTCCGGCACCGGCGCGATGGCCACGGTGAACCTGCCGGCCGCGCGGGTGCGCGAGCGGCTGCGCCGCTGGGAGGGCCGGCTGTCCGTGGCCGCCGTCAACAGCCCGACCTCGGTGGTGGTCTCCGGCGACCCGGCCGAGCTGGCCGAGTTGCTGGCCGCGTGCGAGGCCGAGGGGATCCGGACCCGGCGGGTGGCCGTCGACGTGGCGAGCCACTCGGCGCACGTGGAGAGCGTGCGCGAGGAACTGTTGGCGGCGCTGGCCGACGTACGGCCGCTGGAGGGCCGGGTGCCGTTCCACTCCGCCGTCACCGGCGGGCGGCTGGACGCCGCCCGGTTGGACGCCGGCTACTGGTTCCGCAACCTGCGCGAGACCGTGGACTTCGACGCGGCCCTGCGTTCGGCGCTCGGCCACGACGGCGCGGCGCTGGTGGAGATCAGCCCGCACCCGGTGCTGGCCGTGCCGATGCAGGACGTGCTGGAGGACGTCGGGCACACCGACAGCGTGGTGCTCGGCACGCTGCGCCGTGACGAGGGCGGGCTCGCGCGCCTCCTGTTCGCGCTGGCCCAGGCGCAGGTGAACGGCGTGCCGGTGGACTTCTCGCCGCTCTTCGACGCGCACCCGGGCGGCCCGGTGGAACTGCCCACCTACGCGTTCCAGAACCGCCCGTTCTGGCTGGACACCTCGGCCTCGCCGGTGGCGGCCGCCGACCCGGCCGACACCGACTTCTGGGCCGCCGTGGACCGCGAGGACGCCGACGCGGTGGCGGCGACCCTGGGCGTGAGCGCGGACGGCTGGCGCGAGGTGCTGGCACCGCTGGCCGGCTGGCGGCGCCACCGCCACGACCGGACCGTGCTGGACGGCTGGCGCTACCGGCTCGCCTGGCGCCGCCTGCCCGAGCCCGCGGCCACCGCGCCGCAGGGCACCTGGCTGCTGGTCAGCGGCGCCGGGGCGCCCGACGCGGACCCGGCAGGCGAGCGGCTGGCCGCCCTGCTGACCGCGGCCGGCGCCGAGGTGCTCCCGGTCGTCGTCGACGATCCCTCGGTCGACCGGGACACGCTGGCCGAGCGGCTGCGCGCGGCGCTGGAGGGTCGCCCCCGGCCGACCGGGGTGGTCAGCCTGCTCGGGCTGGACGACCGGGTGGTGCCCGGACTGCCCGCGCTCCCGGCCGGTCTGGCGGCGACCACCACGCTGGTGCAGGCCCTGCTGGAGCTGGACGCCGGGGCACCGCTGTGGTGCCTGACCCGGGGCGCGGTCGCCACCGGCGGAAGCGAGCGGCCGAGCCACCCGCTGCGGGCCCAGGTCTGGGGCCTGGGCCGGGTGGTGGCGCTGGAGCACCCGGCGCTCTGGGGCGGCCTCGTGGACCTGCCGCCCCTCGACGGGCCGTCGGCACGGGACGACGCGCGGGCGGCGGCCGACGAGCGGGCGCGGGACGACGAGCAGGCGCTCGGGCGGCTGCTCGCGCTGCTGGCGGGCGACGGCGCCGAGGACCAGGTGGCGCTGCGCCCGGACGGGGTGTTCGCCCGCCGGCTGGTGCGGGCCGCCCAGGCCACGGCCCGGCGCGACTGGCGCCCGAGCGGCACCGTGCTGATCACCGGCGGCACCGGCGGCCTGGGCGCCCAGGTGGCCCGGCAGCTGGCCCGGACCGGCGCCGAGCACCTGGTGCTGGTCAGCCGGCGCGGCGAACGGGCACCCGGCGCCGCCGAGCTGGCCCGCGAGCTGGGCGTGCTGGGCTGCCGGGTCACCCTGGCCGCCTGCGACCTGGCCGACCTCACCGCGCTGCGCGCGCTGGTGGACGGGCTGGCCGCGGCCGGCGACCCGGTGCGCGCCGTACTGCACACCGCCGCCGCCGTGCAGCTCGGCACCGTCCGGGAGCTCGGGCCCCAGGAACTGGCGGCCACCCTGGAGGCCAAGGCCCTGGGCGCGGCCCACCTCGACGAGATCTTCCGGGACACCGAGCTGGACGCCTTCGTGCTGTTCTCCTCGGTCTCCGGCGCGTGGGGCAGCGCGGACCACGGCGCCTACGCGGCGGCCAACGCCTACCTGGACGCGCTGGCCGAGCACCGGCGCGGCCGGGGCCTGGCGGCCACCTCGATCGTCTGGGGCATCTGGAGCGCGGCCGGCGGCGGGCTGGCCACCACCGAGCTGGAGCGCCAGCTGATGGAGCGGGGCATCCCGTTCCTGGACCCCCGGCTCGCGCTCGCGGGTCTGCAGCGGGTGCTGGACGACGACGAGACGACCGTCCTGGTCGCCGATGTCGACTGGGCGCGGTTCGTGCCGGTCTTCACCTCGGTGCGGCCCAGCCCGCTGATCGCCGAGATCCCCGAGGTCAGGGCGCTGGCGGAGGCAGCCGAGGCCGAGCGGGGCGAGGACGGCGAGGCGGGCGCCGCGCTGCGCCGCGCCCTGCGCGGGCAGTCCGACGCCGAGGTGGACCGGATCCTGCTGGAGCTGGTCCGCCGGCACGCCGCCGACGTGCTCGGGCACGACTCGGTGGACGCCGTCACGCCCACCCGCGCCTTCCGCGAGCTGGGCTTCGACTCGCTGATCGCCGTCGAGCTGCGCAACCGCCTGAACGCGGCCACCGGCCTGCGGCTGCGCACCACCGTGGTCTTCGACCACTCCTCGGCACAGGCCCTGGCCACCGCGCTGCGCGGCGAACTGCTGCTCGACCGGGCGCGGCCGGAGCCCGCGTCGGCCGGCACCGCGGGCGACCCGGACGAACCGATCGCCATCGTCTCGATGAGCTGCCGCTTCCCCGGCGGGATCGACGAGCCGGAGAAGCTGTGGCAGCTGCTGCTGGACGGCGGCGAGGCGATCGGCGCGCTGCCCACCGACCGCGGCTGGCCCGCCGACCTGTACGACCCGGACCCGGACCGGGCCGGCCACTCGTACGTCAAGGAGGGCGGCTTCCTGTACGACGCGGGCGACTTCGATCCGGCGTTCTTCGGGATCAGCCCGCGCGAGGCGGTCGCCATGGACCCGCAGCAGCGGCTGCTGCTGGAGAGCTCCTGGGAGGCGCTGGAGCGGGCCGGTCTCGACCCGGCCGGGCTGCGGGAGAGCCGGACCGGGGTCTTCGTCGGCGTCAACTACCAGGACTACACCTCGATCGCGGCCGCCGGTGCGCCGGAGGGCACCGAGGGCCACCTGGTGGCGGGGGCCGCGGCCTCCGTCGTCTCCGGGCGGGTCTCGTACACGCTGGGCCTGGAGGGTCCGGCGATCACCGTCGACACCGCGTGCTCCTCCTCGCTGGTCGCCCTGCACCTGGCGGCGCAGGGGCTGCGCAGCGGCGACTGCTCGCTGGCGCTGGCCGGCGGCGTGGCCGTGATGGCCACCCCGGGCGTGTTCGTCGGTTTCTCGCGCCAGCGCGGGCTGGCCGCCGACGGGCGCTGCAAGGCCTTCGGCGCGAGCGCGGACGGCATGGGTCTGGCCGAGGGCGTGGGCGTGGTGCTGCTGGAGCGGCTCTCCGACGCGCGCCGCAACGGCCACCCGGTGCTCGCGGTGCTGCGCGGTTCGGCGGTCAACCAGGACGGTGCCAGCAACGGCCTGTCGGCGCCCAACGGGCTGGCCCAGCAGCGGGTGATCCGTCAGGCGCTGGCGAACTCCGGGCTGTCGGCCGCCGAGGTGGACGCGGTGGAGGCGCACGGCACCGGCACCACGCTGGGCGACCCGATCGAGGCGGACGCGCTGCTGGCGACCTACGGGCGGGAGCGGCCCGGGGACCGGCCGCTGTGGCTGGGTTCGCTGAAGTCCAACATCGGCCACACTCAGGCCGCCTCGGGCGTCGCCGGGGTGATCAAGAGCGTGCTGGCGCTGCGTCACGCCGTCCTGCCCAGGACCCTGCACGCGGACGAGCGGACCCCGCACGTCGACTGGTCGGCGGGCGCGGTCGAGCTGCTGACCGAGGCGCGCCCGTGGGAGACCGAGGACGGGCGCCCGCGCCGGATCGCCGTCTCGTCGTTCGGTTTCAGCGGCACCAACGCGCACGCCGTCCTGGAGCAGGCCCCCGAGGAGGCCGTCGCCCCGCCGCGGGAGCGCGCACCCGCCGAACTGCCCTGGCCGGTGTCGGCCAGGAGCGCGGAGGCGCTGGCCGCGCTGGCCGGCCGGCTCGGCGGGCAGCTGCGCGCCACCGGTGGCGATCCGGTGGACGTCGGCCACTCGCTGGCGACCGGGCGGGGTGCCTTCGAACACCGGGCGGTGCTGCTCGGCGGCGACCGGGCGGGCGCGCTGGCGGCGCTGGCCGCCGGCGGCCAGGACCAGCACCTCGTGCGGGGCGTCGCGGACGCCGGCGGCCGTCGGGTCTTCGTCTTCCCGGGGCAGGGCTCGCAGTGGGCCGGCATGGCCGTCGAACTCCTCGACACCGCACCCGTCTTCGCCGAGAAGATGAACCAGTGCGAACAGGCCCTCGCCCCCCACGTCGACTGGTCCCTCACCCAACTCCT
>NZ_JAQYWZ010000646.1:0-425 GCF_036290945.1 Streptomyces sp. BE303 | reverse complement strand
TTGGGGGGGGGGGGGGTGCCGCGGGGGGGGGGTGGGGGGCGGGGGGTGGGGGGGGTGTGTGTCCTGTGGGGGGGGCGGGGGGCGCCGCCCCGCCCGCGGGGGGGGGGGCGGCCCCGCTACGGGGACCGCGAGGTGCTGGCGGAGATCGTGTTCGTCGCGACGTCGGGGTGCACGTGGGCCCAGCTGCCGCCCTGTTTCGGTCCGTCAGGGCCCACCGCGCACCGGCGCTTCACCGAGTGGAGCAGGGCCCGGGTGTGGGCCAAGCTCCACCGGGTGGTCCTGGAGGAGCTCGGCGCACGGGGCGAGCTGGACTGGTCGAGGTGCGCGGTCGACTCGGTGAACATGAGGGCGCTGAAAAAGGGGAGTTGACGGGTCCGAATCCTGTCGATCGGGGCAAATACGGGTCGAAGATCCACCTGCTCACC
>NZ_JAQYWZ010000645.1:0-345 GCF_036290945.1 Streptomyces sp. BE303 | reverse complement strand
TTACCGGAGGAGGCCGGCATCGCCTTGGTCACTTGGGTCTGGCCGTGCGTCGTGGGGGTGTCCGGAGCCAAGCCCGCCCCGAGGGCCACCGGGGCCCTGCACCCGTACGCCAACGCGGCCCGGATCACCCGCTGCTGCGACGGACCGTTCGGCGCCGTCAGACCGTTCGACGCACCGTCCTGGTTCACCGCCGTACCCCGCACCTCCGCCAGCACCCGACGACCCGCAGCCCGCGCCGACGACAACCGCTCGACCAGCAGCATGCCGACACCCTCGGACCAACCCGTCCCGTCCGCGTCCGCACCGAACGACTTGCACCGGCCGTCGGCAGCCAGCCCGCGCTGA
>NZ_JAQYWZ010000644.1:0-443 GCF_036290945.1 Streptomyces sp. BE303 | reverse complement strand
TACCGGCCGCTCCGGCCGCGCCGGTCACCGACGATCCGATCGTCATCGTCGGGTTGGCCTGCCGGTTCCCGGGCGGGGCCGACACCCCGGAGGACCTCTGGGACCTGCTGGCCTCCGGGACCGACGCCATGGGCGGGTTCACCACGGACCGCGGCTGGGACCTGGAAGCCCTCTACCACCCGGACCCGGAGCACCCCGGCACCACGTACACCCGGGACGGCGGCGTCGTGTCCGCCGCCGGTGAGTTCGACGCGGGGCTGTTCGGGATCGCGCCGCGCGAGGCGCTGGCGATGGACCCGCAGCAGCGGTTGCTGCTGGAGACGTCGTGGGAGGCGTTCGAACGGGCCGGGGTCGACCCGCTGTCGCTCCGCGTCGAGCAGCTCCGCGTGGACGCCGGAACCAACGGTCAGGACTCCGACGCGCTGCTGGACGACGGGGCCGAG
>NZ_JAQYWZ010000643.1:0-335 GCF_036290945.1 Streptomyces sp. BE303 | reverse complement strand
CTGGCGTTCGACTACCCGAGCGCCGAGCGGCTCGCCGGGTTCGTTCTGGAGCAGGTGGTCGGCGGCGCGGACGCCGCGGGTCCCGCCGCTCCGGTGCCGTTGGCCGCCACCGGCGACGTCCCGGGGGTGATCGGGGGGCGGGGTCTGCGGTTGCCGGGTGGTGTGGGGTCGCCGGAGGCGTGCTGGGCGCTGGTCGGTGGTGTGACGGTCATGGCGTCGCCGGCTCTGTTCGAGGAGGTCTCGCGTCAGCGGGGTCAGCAGCCGGACGCCCGGTGCACGTCGTTCTCTGAGGGTGCGGACGGGACGGGTTGGTCCGAGGGTGTCGGCGTGAAGCT
>NZ_JAQYWZ010000642.1:0-824 GCF_036290945.1 Streptomyces sp. BE303 | reverse complement strand
GTGCCGCCGGTGAGGGCGAAGAAGACGTCGTCGAGGTCGGGGGTGTGGACGGTGAGTTCGTCGGCTTCGATGCCGGCGGTGTCGAGGTGGTCGAGGAGGGTGCGCAGGTGGCGCTGGCTGCCGTCGCTGGGGATCTGGAGGGTGAGGGCCTCGTCGTCGCGGGTGGTTTCGGGCAGTGCGGAGGTGGCGTTGCGGTAGGCGGTGGGGTCGGTGAAGCGGAGTCGGACGTGTCCGCCGGGGACGAGTCGTTTGAGTTCCTCGGCGGTGCCGTGGGCGGCGATCCTGCCGTCGTTCAGGACGGCGATGCGGTCGGCGAGCTGGTCGGCCTCCTCCAGGTACTGGGTGGTGAGGAGGACGGTGACGCCGTCGGCGACCAGGTCGCGGATGATTCGCCACATGGTGTGCCGGGAGCGGGGGTCGAGGCCGGTGGTGGGTTCGTCGAGGAAGATGATCCGCGGGCTGCCGACGAGGGTCATGGCGATGTCGAGGCGGCGTTTCATGCCGCCGGAGTAGGTGGAGGCGGGCTTCTTCGCGGCGTCGACCAGGTCGAAGCGGGCCAGGAGTTCGGCGGCGATCCGTCGTCCCTCCTGCTTGGGGAGGTGGTGGAGGTCGGCCATGAGGAGCATGTTCTCCTCGCCGGTGATGAGGCCGTCGACGGCGGAGAACTGGCCGGTGACGCCGATGGCGGCGCGTACCGCCTGCGGGGCGGCCGTCAGGTCGTGGCCCGCGATCCGGGCCTGCCCGCCGTCGGCGCCGATGAGCGTGGAGAGGATCTTGACGACGGTGGTCTTGCCGGCGCCGTTCGGGCCCAGCAGGGCGAAGAC
>NZ_JAQYWZ010000641.1:0-315 GCF_036290945.1 Streptomyces sp. BE303 | reverse complement strand
TCGGTGGGGTAGTGGGCGTTGCAGATGGAGATGTCCTTCGCGGTGATGTCGTGCTCGACGACCTTGGCGAAGCGGTCGGCGTGGATGGAGTCGTCGTCGCGGAGGTACTTCATCTGGTTCAGCGAGGCGTGGTTGCAGCTGGAGTTGTCCTGGTGATTGTCCGCGGTGCAGGGGATGGTCGCGTTGAGCCGGCCGGACTCCGGGCTGGAGTGCCAGCTGTTGATGGTGGTGTCGTACTGGATGCGGGGGTCGGCGCAGGCCCAGGCGGCCTGGGCCATCTTGCGTATGAGCTTCTTCGCGTCGACGGTCTCTATG
>NZ_JAQYWZ010000640.1:0-391 GCF_036290945.1 Streptomyces sp. BE303 | reverse complement strand
GGTGGTCGGCGCCGCTACGGGGACCGCGAGGTGCTGGCGGCGATCGTGTTCGTCGCGACGTCGGGGTGCACGTGGGCCCAGCTGCCGCCCTGTTTCGGTCCGTCCGGGCCCACCGCGCACCGGCGCTTCACCGAGTGGAGCAGGGCCCGGGTGTGGGCCAAGCTCCACCGGGTCGTCCTGGACGAGCTCGGCGCACGGGGCGAGCTGGACTGGTCGAGGTGCGCGGTCGACTCGGTGAACATGAGGGCGCTGAAAAAGGGGAGTTGACGGGTCCGAATCCTGTCGATCGGGGCAAATACGGGTCGAAGATCCACCTGCTCACCGAACGTACCGGTTTGCCCCTGTCGCTCGCGATCTCCGGAGCCAACGTCCATGACAGCCAGGCCCTGAT
>NZ_JAQYWZ010000639.1:0-92028 GCF_036290945.1 Streptomyces sp. BE303 | reverse complement strand
GGCCGCGGGCACCGTCGAGGACGTCACCGTCGCGTTCACCGGCAACGCCGCCAAGGTCGTCTCGCGCACCCCGCGCGTCTCCACCGGCCGCCCCGAGCTGACCGAGGCCGCCATCGTCGTCTCCGGCGGCCGCGGCGTCGGTGCCGCCGAGGGCTTCGGCGTCGTCGAGGAGCTGGCGGACGCGCTGGGCGCGGCCGTCGGTGCCTCGCGCGCCGCCGTCGACGCCGGCTGGTACCCGCACAGCAACCAGGTCGGCCAGACCGGCAAGCAGGTCTCGCCCCAGCTGTACATCGCGGCGGGCATCTCCGGCGCCATCCAGCACCGGGCCGGCATGCAGACCTCGAAGACCATCGTGGCCGTCAACAAGGACCCCGAGGCCCCGATCTTCGAGCTGGTCGACTACGGCGTGGTCGGCGACCTCTTCGCGGTGCTGCCGCAGCTCACCGCCGAGGTGCAGTCCCGCAAGGGCTGAGCCGTCGCCGCAGGGGCGCGTCCGGGACCTCCCGGACGCGCCCCTGCGCGTTGTCCGGGACTTCCCGCACGGCACGTGGTCCCCGGACCGGGGGAGCGGCGACGGGCCCGTAGAGTCGGCGGCACGAGCGCCGGCGACCGCCGGCGGCGGGGCGGCCGATCGCGAACAGGGGCGAAGGCGGACACATGACACTCTTGACGGCACTTCAGGGCGGCTTCGGGGACTCGGGCGACGCGCTGCGGATCGACGGGCGGACACTCTCCCGGGAACAACTGCTCGGCGCGGCCACCGCCGTCGCCGACCGGGTGGCCGGCGCCCCCGCGCTCGCGGTCCTCGCCCGGCCCACCGCCGAGACCGTGGCCGCCGTGGTCGGCGGGCTGCTCGCCGGCGTGCCGGTCGTCCCGCTGCCGCCCGACTCCGGGCCCAAGGAACGCGCCCACATCCTGCGCGACTCCGGTGCGGTCCTGCTCGCGCACGCCGCCGGGGACGATCCCCGGGAGGACGGCCCGGCCGCCGGACCGCCGGTCACGGCGCTGCCCGTCGACCTGGCCGAGCGCTCGGCCACCACGTACGCCGAGCCCGGCCCGGGGGCGACCGCCTTCGTGCTCTACACCTCCGGCACCACGGGTGCGCCCAAGGGCGCGGTGATCCACCGGTCCGCCGTCGCCGCCGACCTCGACGCCCTCGCCGAGGCCTGGCAGTGGACCGCCGAGGACACCCTGGTGCACGGTCTGCCGCTCTTCCACGTGCACGGCCTGGTGCTGGGCGTGCTCGGCGCACTGCGCAGCGGCAGCCGGCTGGTGCACACCGGGCGGCCCACCCCCGCCGCCTACGCGGCCGCCGGGGGGAGCCTCTACTTCGGTGTGCCGACGGTCTGGTCCCGGCTGGCCGCCGACGAGGAGGCGGCCGGGCAGCTGGCCCGGGCCCGCCTGCTGGTCTCCGGCAGCGCCCCGCTGCCCGTCCCGGTGTTCGAACGGCTGGCGGCGCTGACCGGCCACGCCCCGATCGAGCGCTACGGGATGACCGAGTCGCTCATCACCGTCTCGACGAGGGCCGACGGCGAGCGCCGCCCCGGCAGCGTCGGCCTGCCGCTGGCCGGTGTGCGGACCAGGCTGGTCGGCGAGGACGGCGGCCCGGTCGCGCACGACGGCGAGAGCGTCGGCGAGCTGCAGGTCGCCGGGCCGACCCTGTTCGGCGGGTACCTCAACCGGCCGGACGCCGACGCCGAGGCCTGGACGGCGGACGGCTGGTTCCGCACCGGGGACGTCGCGGTGATCGGCCCGGACGGCTTCCACCGGATCGTCGGCCGCGCCTCCGTCGACCTGATCAAGAGCGGCGGGTACCGGATCGGCGCGGGCGAGGTCGAGGCGGCCCTGCGCGACCACCCGGCGGTGGCGGACGCGGCCGTGGTCGGCGCGCCGGACGAGGACCTCGGCCAGGCGGTCGTCGCGTACGTCATCCCGGCCGGTCCCGTGACGGGGGAACAGCTGACGGCCTTTGTGGCGGAGCGGCTCTCGGTGCACAAGCGGCCCCGACGGGTGGTCCTGGTGCCCGAACTGCCCAGGAACGCCATGGGAAAGGTGCTGAAGAAGCAGTTGCTCGCGGACTCGGCACACGGGTGACGGGCGGTCACCCGTCGGGTGCCGGGTGACGCCCGCTCACCTTCCGTGAGCCCTTCCTTTGGCGCACTCCACTGCGCGCTGTGAGCGGACGCGTGCCTAACGTGACACGCAGGCAGAACTGAATCCCCGGGCTCCACGCCGCAGCTTCCGGCCGCACGGCCGGAAGCCGCGGCATGTCGGCCGCGGATCCGTTCCGGCCTTCGTCCAGCGTTCCGCGATCCGCGTTCCGCGTTCCGCGTTCAGTGCTCAGCAAAGGAAGACAGCAGGATGACGACCGTCAACACCGGCGCACAGGGTGCCGCCGACGAGCCGACCGGGCAGCACGCCGCCGCCACCGCCTCCCAGCCGGCGGAGGGTGCCCGCACCTTCCGCCCCTCCCGTGCGGCGCGGGTCCGCCGGGGGATAGGCATGGTGGCCGTGATCGTGGCGGGTACGGGCGTGCTCGGCCTCGGTACCGGGGTGGGCAGCGCCGCCGCCGAGCCGGCGCCCGCCCACGCGGGGTGGGACGGGTCGCGGTACTGGTTCAAGAACAGCCAGGGCCAGTGGCGCTGGACGACCCACTACGACGTGTACCTGGCGCGGACGGGGGCGTCGGCCGGAACCGCCACCGCCACCGCCTCCCCGTCCGCGACGACGGCGACCACGTCCGGGGGGATCACCCAGGGGTGGGACGGGTCGCGGTACTGGTTCAAGAACAGCCAGGGCCAGTGGCGCTGGACGACCCACTACGACGTCTACCTGGCGCGGACCGGAGGGTCGTCGGACGCGGCGACCTCGGCCTCCGGCGCGTCGTCCTCGACCCAGTCCTCCGCCGATTCCGCGGTGCCGGCGGCCGACGGTGACGTCGAGACGGCCGTGTCGTTCGCGCTCGCCCAGCTCGGCAAGCCGTTCAAGACGGCGGGGAACGGGCCGGACGGCTACGACTGCTCGGGCCTCGTCCAGCAGTCCTTCCGGCGCGGGGGCGTCGAACTGCCGCGCGTCGCCAACGACCAGTACGCGGCCACCACCCCGGTGAAGGCGAGCCAGCTGCAGCGCGGCGACCTGCTCTTCTGGTCGGACGACGGCACCGCGCGGGGCATCCACCACGTGGCGATCTACCTGGGCAACAACCAGTACGTGGAGGCTGCGCGACCCGGCACCCTGATCCGTGTCTCCCGGATCAGCAGCGGCTACTACCCGACCCACATGGGCCGGCCCTGAGCCGGTCCCGCGGACGGACGACGCCCGGGCCGGACGGTCCGGGCGTCGTCGTGGGCGGCGGTGCGGGCGGTGCCGCCGAGGGGGGCTGCGGGGGTGCCGGGGTGGTGCCCGGCGGCGGAGTCCGGGCAGGTCAGGGGCGCCCGGGGCCGGGGGCGAGACCGAGATCGGCCGGCCGGGGGAGGGCTCCGCGCGCGCCCGGGGCGGTGACGGCGAAGGCACCGGCCGCGGCGGCGGTGCCGGCTGCCGCCGGGAGGGACGCGCCGTCGGCGAGCCGCGCCGCCAGGGCGCCGCAGAAGACGTCGCCGGCGCCGGTGGTGTCGACGACGGTGGCCTCGGGGGCGGGGACGTGGTGGACCGCGCCGTCGGTGGCGACCAGTGCGCCGGCCGCGCCGAGGGTGATCACGGCGCCCTCGCCGAGGGCGGCCAGGGCGGTGGCGGCCGGGGCCGCGTCGGCGGCCTTCCCACGGGTCTCGCCGTGGGTCTCGCCGAGGACCTCGTCGTGGGTTTCGTCGTGGGTTTCGTCGTGGGGCCGGCCCGGGTCGCGGGCGCCCGCGAGCTGAGCGGCCTCGACGGCGTTGGCGACGATCAGCGCTCCCCGACCGGCAGGGCCCGGCCGGTCGCGGAGCTTGCCGACCGGGGCGGCGTTGTGGATCCAGCGGGGGCCGCCGTCGCGAAGGACGGCCGCGGTGGCCAGGATGCACTCCTCGGGGACCTCGCCGCTGGTGAGGACGACGTCGGCCGGGGTGAGGGCGAGCGAGGCGAGCGCCTCGGTCACCTCGGCGCCGGTGAGCCGGGCGTTGGCACCGGGGACCACCAGGATGCTGTTCTCGCCGGACGGGTCGACCATGACGACGGCCTGTCCGGTGGGGGCGTCCGTGTCGACGAGCACGGCGCCGATGTCGACGCCCGCCCCGCGCAGGTCGGCCAGGGCGGCGCGGCCGTCGGCGTCCGCACCGACCTTGGCGACCAGATGGGTGGGTGCGCCCATGGCGGCGGCGGCCACGGCCTGGTTGGCGCCCTTGCCCCCGAAGCCCTGGGCCGAGTCGGTCACCAGGACGGTCTCGCCGGGCGCGGGCAGGGCGGGGCAGCGGAGGATCCGGTCGACGTTGACGGAACCGACGGCCACGACGCGGCCGGGTGCGGTGGGTGCGGTCACCGTTCATCTCTATGCGGTCGGGCGGCGGGAGGCAACCGACGGGCGGGGAACCGGTGCGGCTTTCCCGTGCGTCTGTGGCAGGGCGCACGGGGTGCGGAGGGGGCGCGTGGAAGGATGTCGGACGCCGGTGGTCCGGGGTGCGCACTCCGGCGTGTCGCGGGTTGTACGGGCGTCGCGGCCAGGCCGCTGGCCTGGGCACATGCCTCTGTCATCCGGTGCGGCCGGCGGCCGCGAGCAGGGCGGTCGGGGAGGCATGGGGACCGGCGCGGCGGGGGTACCACCTCGGGTGGCGCTGGTTCGGCTGACGGGGGCGCCGCCCGGTGCGAACGGCGCCGGGGGAGGTCGAGGGGCAGGGGACGTTTGTGATCGTCTGGGTCAATGGCACGTTCGGGGCGGGCAAGTCGAGTGCCTGCCGCGAGTTGGTGGAACTGCTGCCCGGCAGCACGCTGTTCGATCCCGAGCTGATCGGGTTCGGGCTGCGCGCGATGCTGCCGGCCGACCGGATGGCGGCGGTGTCCGACTTCCAGGACCTGCCGGCCTGGCGCCGGCTGGTGCCCGAGACGGCCGCCGCACTGCTCGGCGAGGTGGGCGGGCCGCTGGTGGTCCCGATGACGTTGCTCCGGGAGGACTACCGGGACGAGATCTTCGGTTCGCTGGCCTCGAACGGCATCACGGTGCACCATCTCGTTCTCGATCCTGAAGAAACGATCCTGCGCGAACGCATAGCGCAGCGTGAGGAGTGCCCGGACGATCCGGAGCGCAGCGCGCGGATCCGGCAGTGGTGCCTGGACCATCTGCCCCGCTACCGCGCCGCCCGCCGCTGGCTCGGCCGGGACGCGCGGCTCGTCGACACCGCGGGCCTCACCCCGCGCGAGACCGCCGTCCGGCTCGCCCAGCTGGTCCGGGACGGGTCCGCCCGCTGCCCGATCGTCCAGAGTCCCGACCCCACCGGGGACACCGTCGCGGCCGCGGTCCTGCTCTTCGACGAACAGGACCGGGTACTGCTGGTCGATCCGGTGTACAAGCCGGACTGGGAGTTTCCCGGCGGAGTGGTCGAACGCGGCGAGGCGCCGACCGACGCCGCCCTCCGGGAGACGGCCGAGGAGCTCGGCCTGCGGCTCGACCCGTCGGTGCTGCGGCTGCTGGCCGTCGACTGGGAGCCGCGGACCGGGCCGCGCCGGGGCGGGCTGCGCCTGGTCTACGACGGCGGGCTGCTGGACGCCGCCGGCCGGCAGGGGCTGCTGCTCCAGCAGGAGGAACTGCGCGGCTGGCGGTTCGTCAGCCTGGAGGAGGCCGCCGGGCTGCTGCCGCCGGGGCGCTACCGGCGGCTGGCCGCCGCGCTGGACGCCAGGCGGTGCGGGGAGCTGCGGTACCTGGAGGCCGGGCGCCGGGCCGGGGTGGGGCTGGCCAGGACGGCCGACGCGGCGTAGGCCGTCCGTCGTCGGTCGGCCGTCCACCGCAGGCGGCCGAGCGGTTGGGCCGCGGCGTGGAAGGCGGGGCGGTCTCGGTGCGTGGGGCGGGCGCGGCCGGTGCGGCGTGTGCCGATGACGGCACGACGGCGGTCGGGCGGCGGCAGGATGGGGGCATGCCCTTCACACTGAGTCACCCGGCCGCCGTGCTGCCCCTGCTGCGGGCGGCGGGGGAGCGCGGGCCGCTGGTCGCGTCGGCCCTGGTCGCCGGGTCGCTGGCGCCGGACGTGCCGTTCTTCGCCGAGTCGCTGCTGCCGGGGGTGTACCGGCACGGCCGGCTGACCCACCGCTGGTGGGCGGTACCGACCGTGGACGTCGCGGTCGCGGCCGTGCTGGTGGCCGGCTGGCACGGGCTGCTGCGCGGGCCGATCGTCGGGCTGCTCCCGGAGCGGTGGGCGGGCCCGGCCGAGGCGCTGACGGTCCGCCGGAGTCGGCGGGCGGACCGGGAACCCCGGGTCGTGAGCGGGTCGGACGCCGCCTGGTTCGCGGCCTCGGCGGCGCTCGGCGCGGCCAGTCACGTGGGGTGGGACGCCTTCACCCACGGGGGCCGGCTCGGTGCCCGGCTGGTGCCGGCACTGGAGCGGCCGGTCGCCGGTGGGCCGCCTCTGTACACGGTGCTGCAGTACGGCACGTCGGTCCCGGCGCTGGCAGCGGTGGCGGGGTACGCGGTGCGTGCGGCCCGGGCGGCGGAGCCGGTCGCGCCGGCGGTCGTGCTGACGGACCGGGTCCGGCGCTCCGCCGTCGTGGGGCTCGGCGCGGCGACGGCGGCCGGGGTGGTGCACCGGCTCGTGCCGCTGCGGCGTCGGGTGATCCCGGAGGTGTGCTTCGGGGCGGGCGCCGGGCTGGCGGTCGGTGCGGTGGGGTACGCGCTGGTCCGGGCCGCGGTGGCCGGGGTCCGGACGGCGCGCGGGTAGTGCCGGGGCGGCGTGTGAGCCGGGGCAGGGGCGCGCGGGCCCGGCGTGCACGGCGGCACCCGAGGTGTTCGTCCGGCGTGGGACGGACGGGCCGCGCCGTCGTGGTGGACGGCGCGGCCCGGTAGTGCACCGGTGGTGACCCGGGGGCTGCCCGGCGGTGGCTCCTCGTCAGACGGATCGCAGCTCGGCGTAGCGGCGCAGGAAGAGCGCCTCGGTGAGCGCCATCCGCTCCAGCTCCAGCGGGTCGACGCTCTCGTTGACCGCGTGGATCTGGGTGGTGGGCTCCTCGACGCCGATCAGCACGATCTCCGCCTCCGGGTAGAGCGTGCGCAGGGTGTTGCAGAGCGGGATCGAGCCGCCCTCGCCGGAGGTGACCATCGGGGTCCCGAAGGCCTCGGCCATCGCCTCGCCCATCGCCTCGTACGCCGGGCCGGAGGTGTCGGCGCTGAACGGCGCGCCGTTGCCCTGGCGCTCGACGGTGACCCGGGCGCCGAACGGCACCTGGGCCTCCAGGTGGGCGACCAGCGCCTCCTGGGCGGCGGCCGTGTCGGTGCCCGGCGGGACGCGCAGGCTGACGGACGCCTTGGCGGAGGCCTGGACGGAGGAGGTGGCGCCGATCACCGGCGGGGCGTCGATGCCGAGGACGGTGACCGCCGGGCGGGCCCAGAGCCGGTCGGCGACGGTGCCGGTACCGGTGAGCGCGACGCCGTCCAGCACCTTGGCGTCCGCGCGGAACTGCTCGTCCGGGTACTGCACGCCGTGCCAGGTCTGGCCGCCGGTCAGGCCGGCGACCGCCACGTCGCCGTGCTCGTCGTGCAGCGAGGCGAGCACCTTGACCAGGGCCTGCAGCGCGTCCGGGGCGGCGCCGCCGAACGCGCCGGAGTGCAGGTTGCCGGCCAGGGTGCGGACGGAGACGTCCACCACGGTCATGCCGCGCAGCGAGGCGGTGACGGTGGGCAGTCCGGCGGCGAAGTTGCCGGTGTCGCCGATGACGACGACATCGGCGGCGAGCAGTTCGGGGTGCGCCTCGGCGTAGCGCTCCAGACCGCCGGTGCCCTGCTCCTCCGAGCCCTCGACGATGATCTTCAGCCCGACGGGGTACCCGCCGTCCACCTGGCGCAGCGCCCGAAGGGCCGTCAGGTGCATCAGGATGTTGCCCTTGCAGTCGGCCGCGCCGCGTCCGTACCAGCGGCCGTCACGCTCGGTCAGCTCGAACGCCGGGCTGATCCAGGCGTCCTCGTCGAGCGGCGGCTGGACGTCGTAGTGCGAGTAGAGCAGGACGGTCGGCGCGCCGGCCGGGCCGGGAAGCTCGGCGTAGACGGACCGGGTCCCGTCGGGGGTGTCCAGCAGCCGGACGCCGGTCAGGCCCTCGGCCGCGAACGCCTCGGCGACCCAGTGGGCGGCCTTGTCGCACTCCTCGACAGGGAACTGACGGGGGTCGGCGACGGACGGGAAGGCGACCAGGTCGGCGAGGTCGGTCCGGGCGCGGTCCATCAGGGACCGGACGGCGTCGGCCAGGCGCTGCTGCTGCGGCATCGTGATGCTCCGGGTAGGGCTGGTCCGTCCGAGGGATGGTGCGGGCGAACGTCGTTGACGGGGGGTAGCGCCGATCATAGGCGGACACGAACGGTCGCCCGTCCGGGGGCGGCCGGCGGCGGCACCGGGCACGGCACCGGCCGGGGACGGGGTCCGGCGGGCACGGGGCGGCACGGGCGGCGTCGAGCGGTGCGGTGGGGGATTCGGCCGCGCGTTCGGGGCGGTGCGGCCGACACCGGGGAGGTCGGCCGCACTAGGATTGCTGTCCGTGACTGACTCCGGAAGCCCTGATTCTCGTAGCCCGCACAATGCCAGTAGCCCGCACGACACCAGTGGCCCGCAGGCCGAGCGAGGCCCGCTCGACGCCGACGCCCCGGCCGAGGCCGCGTTCGAGGCCGTGGTCGAGGGCGAGGCCGACGCCGTGGTCGGCGCCGAGGCCGACGGGCCCGGCCGGCTGGACGGCGTCTGGGACGTCGTCGTCGTCGGTGCCGGGCCGGCCGGCTCCTCGGCCGCGTACGCCGCCGCCGCCCAGGGCCGGCGGGTGCTGTTGCTCGACAAGGCCGAGCACCCCCGGTACAAGACCTGCGGCGGGGGCATCATCGGCCCCTCCCGGGACAGCCTCCCGCCGGACTTCGAGCTCCCGCTCCAGGACCGGGTGCACGCCGTCACCTTCGCGTACCGCGGCCGGTTCGCCCGCACCCGGCGTTCGAAGCGGATGCTGTTCGGGCTCGTCAACCGGGACGAGTTCGACCTGCGCCTGGTCCAGGCGGCCAAGCAGGCGGGCGCCGTGCTGGTCACCGGAGTGACCGTCACCGGGGTGGAGCAGCGCGGCGGCGAGCACCGGACGGCGCTGGTCACCGCCGCCGACGGGCGCACCTTCGAGGCCCGCGCCGTGGTCGGGGCGGACGGCAGCGCGAGCCGGATCGGCCGGCACGTGGGTGTCTCCTTCGACCAGATCGACCTCGGGCTGGAGGCGGAGATCCCCGTCCCGCCGGAGGTCGCGGCCGACTGGGCGGGCCGGATCCACCTCGACTGGGGCCCGCTGCCGGGAAGCTACGGCTGGGTGTTCCCGAAGACCGAGTCGGGCAGCCTGACCGTCGGGGTGATCTCGGCACGCGGTGACGGCGAGCGGACCAAGCAGTACCTCGCCGCCTACATCCGCCGGCTGGGGCTGGCGGGCTTCCCGCCGAGCGTGGAGTCCGGCCACCTGACCCGCTGCCGGGCCGAGGACTCGCCGCTCTCGCGCGGCCGGGTCCTGGTGGCCGGTGACGCGGCCGGGCTGCTGGAGCCGTGGACCCGCGAGGGCATCTCGTACGCGCTGCGTTCGGGCCGGCTGGCCGGGGAGTGGGCGGTGAAGGTGGCCGAGGCGGGCAACGCGGGCGAGGTGCGGCGCGAGGCGCTGAACTACGCGTTCGCGATCAAGGCGGGCCTGGGCGTGGAGATGCGGGCGGGGAAGCAGATGCTGAACGCGTTCGAGCACCGGCCGTACCTGTTCCACGCGGCGGTCTGCCTGGTCGACCCGGCCTGGCGGGCCTTCGCCCGGACCACGCAGGGGCACACCACGTTCGCCCAGGTGCTCCGGGACTACCGGGCGGCCCGGCGACTGGCGGCACTGGCCTCGCGCTGAGGACCGGCGGTGACGCTCCGCCGGGGAGGGGTTCCCCGGCGGAGCGTCGGCCGTGCCGTGGTGCTACTTGAGCCCGTTGTCGATCGCCGTGATGAGGGTGCCGCCCGGAGTGTCACCGGTCATTTCCCAGATCATCGCGCCGAGCAGCCCCTTCGATTTCAGGTAGGCCGTCTTCTTGGCGATCGACCAGGTGTCGTCGAAGGTCCACCACTGCCCGCCCGCACCCGTGTACCCGTAGGTCGAGACGGACTGTTCGTCGTGGTAGACGGACAGGTTGGGGAAGGTGGTGATGAGGTTGTTGTACCCGCGGGTCCCGGCCTCCTCGGCGAACTGGCCGGGGGCTGCGCCGGTCGCGCTCTGCCATTCACCCTTGACGCCGCCGTCGGCGACGCCCTGCCAGCCGCGGCCGTAGAAGGCGAGGCCGATGGTGAGCTTGCGCGGGTTGACGCCGGCGTCCAGGTAGGGCTTCAGCGCCGCGTCCACGCTGAAGTGGTTCGGGTACGGGTCCTGGGCGTCCGGGTAGAGGTTGCCCTGGTGGCCGGTCCGGTTGGGCTCCCACGAGTTGTCGCTGCCGGCGCCGTGGAAGTCGTAGCCCTGGACGTTGGCGATGTCCAGGTAGTTGAAGATCTTCGAGAGGTCCCAGCCCTGGTCGATCTTGACCGGGTCCGCCGGGGTGAAGGCGGTCAGCAGCTTGTGCGAGCCGCCGAGCGCGTCGAGCTGCTTGCGGAACTCGGCGAGCAGCAGGGTCAGGTTGCCCTTGTCGTTGGCGTTGTAGTGGTTGCCGGCGTGGCCGTCGGGCGAGCCGGGCCACTCCCAGTCGAGGTCGATGCCGTCGAAGATGCCCGCCGCGACGCCGTCACCGCCGGCGCCGTTGTAGAGCGGCAGGTTGCCCTTGATCCACACGTCGACGCAGGACTTGACGAACTTCTGCCGCGAGGCGTCCGTCGCCGCCGCGTCCGAGAAGTACTTGGAGTAGGTCCAGCCGCCCAGCGAGACGACGATCTTCAGGTGGGGGTACTTGGCCTTCAGCTTCTTCAGCTGGTTGAAGTTGCCGCGCAGCTTGCCCCAGCCGTCGTCGGCCACGCCGTCCACCGACTGGGCGGCGCTCATCGGGCGGCCGTAGTCGGCGTCGGCGTCGCCCGCGCCGGTGCCCTGGTCAGGGTCCTGCGGGTTGGCGGTGGTGCCCCTGGTGACACCGGCCATGCAGGTCAGGTTGACCGGATCGATGTTCTCGAAGGCGTAGTTGATGACGTCGAGCTTGGCCGCGCTGCCCGAGGTGTCGAGGTTCTTGACGAAGTACTGGCGGCCGTAGATGCCCCACTGGGTGAAGTAGCCGACGCGGGCGTACTTGCCGGCGCCCACCAGGTCGGAGGTGGTGACGGAGAGCGGGGCCGAGGCCGGCGAGGCGTTGTCCGCGCCGTCCCGGGCCTTCACCGTGAAGGTGTAGTTCGTCGACGGCGAGAGGCTGCTGACGGTGGCGGTCAGCGTGGAGCCGGTCACCGTGCGGACCAGGGTGGCGCCCTGGTAGACGTCGTACGCGGCGACCCGGAGGTTGTCGGTGGCGGCGTTCCAGGCGAGCGTCACCTCGCTCGAACCCACCGCGGTGGTGCGGAGGTTGGTCGGAGCGGTGGGCGGGGTCGGGTCGGTGGCCGGGTCGAAGGTGGTGGCGGTGACGGGCGCGCTGAGCGGGCCGGTGTTGCCACGGGTGTCCTTGGCCCGGACGGTCAGGGTGTAACTGGTGGCCGGGGTCAGTCCGGTGACCAGTGCGTCGGCGGTGGCGCTGGTGGCGAGCACGGTCGCCCCGCTCAGCACCTCGTAGGAGGCGACCTGGAAGTCCCCGCCGGTGGCGGCCGGCCACTTCAGGGCGAGGCTGCGCGCGGTCGAGTCGGTGACCACCGGGGTGCCGGGCGCGGACGGCAGGACGTCCGAACTGCCGTCGCACTTGTCGCCGTTGATCCGGCAGCCGGTCGGTGTGCCGACCGGCCCGTTGGCGACGAACCAGAAGCTGTACGGCTCGGTGGTGCCGCGGGCGGGCACGTTGGCGTTGTAGAACGCGTTGGTGGCGGTGATGTGGCGGCCGTTGGCCGTCGCGGTGCCGTTGTAGCTGTTCTGGATGGTCACGCCGGCCGGCAGGTCGAACTCCAGGGTCCAGCCGGAGACGGCGGCGGCGTTGTCGTTGCGGACGATGTAGGTGCCCTTCCACCAGGACCCGTTGTTCTCGGTGGTGAAGGTGGCGGTGAGCTTCCCGGCGGCGTTGGCCGGTGTGGCCAGCGCGGTGATCGCGGCCAGCGGGAGGAGCAGGACGGACAGCAGCGCCAGCAGTCTGTGGCGCACGCGCGGGCGGTGTGCCCGGGGTCGAGCGGACATGGTTCTCCCTGTGACTGTGGGGGTTGGACAGGGTGACGTAGAACCGTACGGATGGTGCGGGTGGTGCCTGGTGGGGCGGGGTGGTGCCGGATCGGACCGTGGCGCTGGGGTGGTGCGTGGCCGATCGATGCCCGCGTTTGTGGGGAGACGGGGCATGGGAACTGTAGGAGGACTGGACCAATGCGTCAACAGGTCTGTACCAGTGGGGAGTTGACGGGCCAGGTCGGGACGGGGCCGGCGCACGGTTCGAACGCGCCCCGGGCGGGGTCCGCCCGCGCCTCGCGCGGGACTAGGGACGGCGGCGCGGGTCGCCGGCCAGCTCGTCGCCGAGCGGGCTGCGGGCGTACAGCACTGATCGGCCGTGCCGGGCCCGGGTCACCAGGCCGGTCGCGTGCAGCACGGCCAGGTGCTGGCTGACCGCGCCCGCGGTCACGCCGAGCCGGTAGGCGAGATCGGTGGTGGTGGCCGGCTCCGCGAGCAGCGTCAGCAGGCGCGACTTCGGCGCGCCGAGCAGCTGTTCCAGCGCGCGCGGAGTGGCCGGCGGTAGGGGGTCGGCCATGCCGGCCTGGCCGCGTGCCGGGTAACTGATCTGCGGTGCACGGTCGTTGCTGATCATCGTGATCGCGCCCCGGGCGAAGAACGTCGGCACCAGGACCAGGCCGCGCCCGTCCACGGTGATCTCGCCGTCCCCGTCCGACCAGTGCCGGTTGATCGACAGCAGGCCGTCCGCCCAGTGCAGCCGCCGGTCCAGGTCGGCGAACAGCGCCGCGGCCCCCTGCTGGGCCAGCACCCGTGCCCGGTAGACCAGGTCGGCCTCCAGCACGGCGCGGGCCTGCGGCCACCAGCCCGGCGCCAGGCAGCACTCCCAGTACTCCTCCAGCGCGTCGGTGATCCGGGCCAGCAGCCGGGCCGGATCGGCCAGTCCGTCCGCCAGGACGGCGGGCATCGGCCGGCGGTCCAGCTGGAAGGTCAGTTCCAGCTCAGGGCGCAGCTGTTCGGGCGGCAGTGCCCGGACGGTGGCCAGCTCGGTGCGGAAGTCGGGCGAGGGGGTGACCGGGCGCGGGGTCAGGAAGTCCGGGACCCAGCGGTTGGGCGAGACCAGGGAGAGCAGCAGCGTGGAGTCCAGCCGCTCGAAGGCGGGCCGGAGGCGCTCGAAGGCGGGCGACTGGAAGGCGTAGACGCCGGGATGGGTCCACATCCGCAGGCTGAGCGACGCCTCCTGGATCGGCGAGCAGGCGAACCAGGTGGTGGCCAGGTCGGCCAGGCCGAGCTTGAACCGGTGCACGCGGCCCCCTCCCCGGCTGCTTTTAGGCCCAGCCTAAATCAGTACTGCGGACGGGCCGTCTCGGGGTGTGATCGTGGGCATGACCACCTCACCGGCGGCGACCGCCGCACCCACCTCCGGCCTGCCCGGAAACGGCCAGGACGGCGAAAGCGACGGAATCGGCGCGAGCGGCGGGACCGGCGGGACCGGGGGGATCGGCCGAAGCGGCACGACCGGCACGACCGGCGGTCCGCCGGGACCGCCGGGGCCGCCCGCGAAGCCCGGGCCCCGGCCGTCCCGGGCCGCCCGGCTGCTGCACCCCGACCCGATGGTCCGGCGGCTCGCCGGGATCACCCTGCTCAACACCGTCGGCAGCGGGCTCTCGCTCTCCGTCGGCGTGCTGTTCTTCACCGGTGTCCTCGGCCTGAGCGCCGCCCAGCTCGGTCTCGCGCTCACCGCCGCCGGGCTCTGCGGGGTCGTCGCGAGCGTCCCCGCCGGGCGGGCCGCCGACCGCTGGGGGGCGAAGCGGATCCTGGTGGTGCTGGTCGCGCTCACCGGTCTGGGCACCGCCGGCTACACGCTGGTGGACGGCTATCCGGCGTTCGTCGCCCTGGCCTGCCTGGTGGCCGCCGCCGACCGGGGCGGATCGGCCGTCCGCAATGCCCTGTACGCCCAGGTGCTGCCCGCCGACAAGCGGGTCGCGGGCCGCGCCTACCTGCGGGTGGTGACCAACGTCGGCCTCTGCCTCGGCACCGGCGTGGGCGCCGTCGCCCTCCACCTGGACTCGCGGCCCGCCTATCTGACGGCGATCCTGGCCGACGCCGCCACCTACCTGGTGGTGTCGGTGCTGTTCCTGCGGCTGGCCGTGCCCGGGCCGGGCGGCGCGGGGCGCGAGCGGCCGGCGGAGGAGGGGCTCCGGACGCCGGAGGGGGCGCGGACGCGCAGCCGGAACCCGGCACTGCGGGACGGACCGTTCCTGGTGGTGACCGCACTCAGCTCGGTGCTCGGCCTGCAGTTCGCGATGCTGGAGGTGGGCGTGCCGCTCTGGATCGTCCAGCAGACCGACGCGCCGCGGATCACCGTGGCCGGCACCCTGATCGTCAACACCGTGCTGGTGATCGCCTTCCAGGTGCGGGCCACCAGGGGCACCGAGGACCCGGCTGCCGCCGCCCGGGTCTGCGGCCGGGCCGGGCTGATCCTGGCCGCCTCGTGCCTGGTGCTCGCACTCGCCCACGGCGCGCCGGCCCCGATCGCCACCGTGGTGCTGCTGGTGGGCGTGGCGCTCCAGGCGATCGGCGAGGTGCTGAGCCAGGCCGGCAGTTGGGCGCTCAGCTACGACCTGGCCGGCGAGCGGGCGCACGGTGCCTACCAGGGTGTCTACAACGCGGGGAACTCTGCCGCGCTGATGATCGGACCGGCGGTGGTCTCGACCGTCGTCATCGGGTACGGCCTGGCAGGCTGGGCCGCCCTCGGCGCACTGCTCGCCGCCGCGGGCCTGGCCATGGGGCCCGCCGTCCGGTGGGCCTCGGGCGGCGGCCGGGCGCGGTGACCCGAGCCGGCGCGTGCGGCGCGTGCGCCCCCGCGCCGTACCGCCCGCGCAGCGCCGCCGCATCCGGTGCCGGAGGTCTCTCCGGCGCCGGATGCGGCGGCCGTGCCGGGAACTACTCCGGCACCACCGCGAGTGCCTCGATCTCGATCAGCACCTCGGGCAGGAACAGCGCCGAGACCTGCATCGCCGAGCTGGTGGGGAGCGGGATGTCACCGAAGAACTCGTCCCGGGCCTCGCGGACGGCGGGCAGGTGCCCGATGTCGGTGAGGAAGTAGGTGAGCTTGACGAGGTCGGAGAAGTCCGCCCCGGCGGCGGCCAGGCAGCGGCGGATGTTCTCGAAGATCTGCCGCGCCTGCGCCTTCGGGTCGCCGGTGCCGACCAGCCGCCGCTCCTCGTCGAAGGCGACCTGGCCGGAGACGGCCACCAGCCGGCCGATACCGGTGACGACCTGGGTGTAGCCGGTGCCCGGGGCCACGCCGGGAGGCTCGGCGATGTGCGTGAGGTGGGCGGTCTTCCGCCCGGGTTCGGTGGTCATGGGCTCATCGTGGCCGACGGGTGATCACCGCACCAGTGCCTTTCCGGATCGGGCCCGGGCGCCCGGGCGCGACTCCACCGCGGAGGGCGGGCGGACCGCCACCGGATTTCCCGCGCCGGGCACGGGTGGCTCTGGTCGAGCGGAGGGTGGGCGTGCCAGAGTCGTCCGGGCGCCGCCCCACCGGACGGCGGGCGCCCCTCCGACCCACCCTCAGCCGGAAAGCAGGACCGCACCGATGACCCGCGAAGTGCCTCTCGTCCACGTCACCACCGAGGACGCCGTCACCACCCTCACCCTCGACTCGCCCCACAACCGCAACGCGCTCTCCACGCGGCTGATGGCCGAGCTCACCGCCGGCCTCGCCGCCGCGGCGGCCGACCCGCAGGTGCGCGCGGTCGTGCTGACCCACGCCGGCAAGGTGTTCTGCGCCGGTGCGGACCTCTCCGAGGCGACGGGGTCCGACCCGACCGTCGGGCCACGCGGTCTGGTCGACCTCCAGCGGGCGATCGTGGACTGTGCCAAGCCGGTCATCGCCGTCATCGACGGTCACGTCCGGGCCGGCGGCCTCGGGCTGGTCGGCTCGGCCGACCTGGCGGTGGCCGGTCCGGCCGCCACCTTCGCGTTCACGGAGGTCCGGCTCGGCCTGGCCCCCGCCGTCATCTCGCTGCCGCTGCGCCCCAAGCTGGACCCGCGCGCGGCCTCCCGCTACTACCTGACCGGCGAGGTCTTCGACGCCGCCGAGGCGGCCCGGATCGGGCTGATCACGCAGGCGGCCGACTCCGGAGAGGCCGTCGCCCTCGCGCTGAAGGGGCTGCTGGACGCCCTGCGGCTCGGTTCGCCGCAGGGGCTCGCCCAGTCCAAGCGGCTGGCCAACGCCGAGGTGGTGCGGTCCTTCGAGCGGGACGCCGACGAACTGGTCGAGCTGTCGGCGCGGTTGTTCGGCTCGGACGAGGCACAGCAGGGGATGCGCGCGTTCCTGGAGAAGCGACCGGCACCCTGGGCCCGTTGACGTTGACGTTGCCGTGCGGCGTGCGGCGTCGTGTGGCGGGCCCGGGACCGGCGACCGGTCCCGGGCCCGCCGGCCTCAGCCGATGACGGCGGTCTCGCGCCAGAGGTCGAGCAGCGACCGGTCCCCGGAACGGGCCACGCGCCCGGCATCGGCGGGCAGCCGGTTCCAGAGCAGCAGGTAGAGGTCACGGGCCGGGCCGGTGAGCGTCAGGTCGGCGGCCGGGGCGTCGTCGGCGAGTTCGACGGTCAGCGGTTCCCGGCTGACGGTCAGCAGCCAGGAGCCCGGCCCTTCGCCCCCGTCGCCGTCGGTCGCACGGACCAGTACCGTCCTGGGCCGGTCGCTCCGCACCCGACCGCGGCTGAGCGTCATGAACCCGCGCAGCAGCTCGTCGATCCCGTCCCGCGCGAGGGCCGGGCCGACCGCCGGGCCCTCGGTCCCGGCCGCGGCGTCCGCGTCGAAGCGGTGCACGGCGGTCTCGTGCGCCTGGCGGCGGGCCCAGAAGGCCAGCGGGCCGGTCGTCGGCAGGACGGTCCAGCAGTCCAGGTCGGCCGGGGCGGCGGCGAGCGTCGTCACCAGGGCGGAGTGGCCGGCCCGGAACCAGTCGACCAGCTCGGCGTCGTCCGGCTCCGGGCCCCAGGCGGCGCGTTCGCCGTCGGCGTCCATCCGGCTCCGGTGCCCGTCGCGGACGGTCGCCGTCGCCCAGCGGTGCACCTGGCCGGTGTGCAGCAGCAGATCGCGCAGCCGCCAGTCCGGACAGGTGGGGACGGGCGCGGAGAGGTCGGTGCCGGCGGCGGCGTCCGCGAGCAGGGTGCCCTCGCGGTGCAGCGCTTCGAGGTGTTCGGTGATCTCCATGGTCGGGGAGTCTCGCAGTACTGGCGGCTTTCGGACACGGCCGCCGGGACGGTCGGCCGGATTGGGCGGTCCGTCGGCGGCTTCCGGCGGGTGCCGGTGGGTGCCGGGGGCCGCGACCGGGCCGCACGGGTGCACCCTCGCGGCCGTCCTGCGGTGGCCGTGTGACCTTGGCCGCCTCGACGCCGGGGGCGTCGTACGGACCGGTAACGTGAGCGCATGCCGATCACGCGTTCCCTGTACACCGCGGCCCGGGCCGTCGGCCGGCGAGCCGCGGGCCGCGCCGTCCACCGGGGCTGGCAGTGGGTCCAGCGGGCCGGCGCGGTGTCCACCGAGAGCCCCGGGCCGTACCGGTTCGGCGAGCTGGGCGCCGGGACCAAGCTGACGTTCCCGCTCGGGGCCGTGTTCAACGAGCAGTGGATCACCATCGGCCCGTTCTCGATCATCGGTGAGCGGGTCACGATCAGCGCCGGCTTCCTGCCGGGGCTCGACCTCGGACCCGAGCCGATCGTCCGGATCGGCGGCGGCTGCGTGATCGGCCGGGACAGCCACATCGTCGGCCACGAGTCGATCGTGCTCGGCGACGACGTCTGGACCGGTCCGGGCGTCTACATATCCGACCAGGCGCACGAGTACCGGTCCACCGACCTGCCGATCGGCAAGCAGTGGCCGCGCAACGAGCCGGTCGAGATCGGTTCGGGCAGCTGGATCGGCACCGGCGCGGTGATCCTCCCCGGTGCCCGGTTGGGCCGCAACGTCGTCGTCGCGGCCGGCTCGGTGGTGCGGGGTGAGGTGCCGGACCACACGGTGGTGGCGGGTGCCCCGGCGAAGGTCGTCCGCCGCTGGACGGAGGCGGAGGGGTGGGAACCGCCGTTCCGCAGCGAGCCTCCCCGACCGCTGCCCGACGACGTGACCGCCGCGCAGCTGCGGGCGCTGGCGGGGTGGGACCTGCGGCTGCCCGGTGAGTCGGAGGGCTGAGACCGGGGGTGGGGGAAGGCGGCGGCGGCCGGGAGCCGTGTCAGGTCGGTTCCTGGGCGGGCTCCGAGCGGCCTGAGTGATCCGAGCGACGAAGGAGGCCCGGAGGGGCCTGGCGGCCCTGGTGGTCCTGGGGGTGGTCCTTGGGGTCCTTGGGGTCCGGGACGCTCGGGAGGTCGCCGCGGCCCGGTGGGCCGGCCGGAACGGCGCGGTGGCCGGTGTCGCGTTCCGCGTCGCGGGCGGCGATGGCGGCGGTGATGCGCGGCAGGTGGGCGGGCCGGGCCGGGTCCAGGCCGGTGAGGACGGCGATCCTGCGCAGCCGGTAGTCGACGGTGTTCGGGTGCAGATGGAGCACCTGTGCGGTGTGACGGCGGTTCAGGCCGCCGGACAGGTGGACGCGCAGGGTGGCGAGCAGTTCCCCGCCGTCCTCCAGCGGTGCGAGCAGCGCGGCGAGTCGGCCGCGGGCGTGGCTGGGCCGGCAGAGCTGGTACTCCAGCAGGAGGTCGTCCAGCCGGTGCAGCCCGGGCGGTCGGCCGACGGCCCGGGCCACCTGGAGCACCTCGTCGGCGAGTGCCGCCGCCGCCGGCACCCCGTCAGGCCCGGCGGCCGACCCGCCGGCCCGGACGGTGACGCCCGCCGCGCGCGCGGTGCGGTCCACCGTGTCGGCGAGCCGCTGCCAGACGGCCTCCGGTACGGCGTTCGGCGCTTGCTCCAACGGGACCAGGACCACCCCGCCGGTGACGGAGAGCGCCGACAGTGCCGACTGCCGGGTGGCGTGGTCGAGTTCGGTGCGCAGCCGGCGCAGTTTGCGGTGGCCGGCCACGGCCCGGTCGACGTCGGGAGACCGCTCGTCCGGATGGTCGGCGACGGCGAGGCAGAGCACGGCGTACGCGGACGGGAGGCGGAGGCCGGCGCGTCTCGCGGCCTCCACGGCGGGCGCGCCGTCCAGCAGTGCGGTGAGCAGGGCGTGCCGGGCGGTCTGCCGTTCGTCGGGGCCGGTGCGCCGCTCGTCCAGGTAACCCGCGCCGGCCGCGGCGGTGGCCCGGCGGAGCTGGTCGAGCAGCAGCCGGTTGAGGACCAGCAGGTCGGCCGCGTCGCCGTCGCGGGCGTGCCGGGCGGCCAGTTCCCAGCAGACCTCCAGGCCGAGGTGGTGGGCGAGCAGGACGGCGTCGAGCGGTACCCCCTCCTCGGCCCGCCGCGCCGCGGCCTCCCGGACGGCGGCGAACTCCGTTGCGGGGGCGGGAAGTCCGGTCCGGACGGCCTGGGCGAGTGCGCGGATCCGGCGCTCGGTGACCTGGACCAGTTCGCCGGTGACCTGCTCGCGGGGCAGTCGGCGGTAGGCCGGCACCCGGTCGAGCAGCGCGGCGACGACGGTCTCGACCAACTCCGGAACGGCGCCGAGCAGGCGCTGGTCGGCGGGGACGCCGCCGATCACGGGGATCCGCCAATCGGTGGTGCGGGCGGGTGAATTGTGACCGGTCACAGGGATCACCGTCCAGGTCTGGGGGACACCCAAGGGCCAGGTCGGAGGGGCGACCGCATGATGGAGCCACTCGGGTTACCTGTTGGTAACAAACTTCCGCCGTGGAGGCAACAGTTGAGAACCCCACTTCTCCGCTTCGCCGCAAGACCGGTACACCGCAGGATCCTCGGTCCACTCGGCTCGGCCCTGCTGGCGGGCGTGCTGCTCGCCGGCGGGACGGCCGGGGCGGCTCGGGCGGCGGACGCGACCCCCACCGCGCCCGCCGCCGTCGCCTCCGCCGACCTCACCCCGGCCGGTGAACTCCCGCCGGACGGCGACCCGGTGGCCTCGCCGCCCGGTGCCAACGACTGGAACTGCCGGCCGGGCGCGGCGCACCCGAACCCGGTCGTCCTGGTGCACGGCACCTTCGCGAACCGGTACGAGAACTGGCTCGCACTCTCGCCCCTGCTGAAGAGCAAGGGGTACTGCGTCTTCGCCCTCGACTACGGGACGATCCCCGGCGTCACCTCGTCCGGCAGCGGGCTGCTGCTGCCGATCGGCGGACTCGGCCCGGTCGCGGAGTCGGCGGCCCAGCTCGGCCGCTTCGTCGACCTGGTGCGCGGTGCCACCGGCGCGGCGAAGGTCGACGTCGTGGGCCACTCGCAGGGCGGCATGCTGCCGAACTACTACCTGAAGTTCCTCGGGGGCGCGGCGAAGGTCGACAAGGTGATCGGGCTGGCGCCCTCCAACCACGGGACGACGCTCTCCGGGATCGCCAACCTGGCCCCGTACCTCCCCCGGGTCGCCGAGCTGATCTACACCGTCTGCGCCGCGTGCCGGGACCAGGTGGTGGGCTCGGACTTCAACCGGACCATGGCCTCGAAGCCGGACACCGTGCCGGGTGTCCGCTACACCGTGATCGCGACCGTGTACGACGAGGTCGTCACGCCGTACCGGAGCCAGTTCCTGACCGGGCCGAACGTGAACAACGTGGTTCTGCAAGACCGTTGCCCGGTCTCCCTGGCCGAGCACGTGGCGATCGCCTTCTCGCCGACGGCGCTGCACCTGGTGACCAACGCCCTCGATCCGGGGCGCGCCACACCGGTGATCTGCGGCTGAGGCCCACGGAGGAGCGGTGGCCGGCGCGGTGGCCACCGATGCTGCGCAGGACGTCGGACCGGCCGACTTCCTGCGCAGCGCTGTGTCCGGGCTAGGCGGCGGACGGCCCGGCGGTGCGGAAGGTGACCACGGCGGTCACGCCCTCGGGTCGCAGGTCGTACGGACCGGCGGATCCGAGGAGCGCGGCGTCGTAGCGGGTGAGGAGGGTGGAGCCGGCGGTCGCGGTGCCGGACAGGCAGACCAGCAGGACGGCGGCGCCGGCCGGGACGTCCACCGTGCGGGGCGCGTCCGCGAGCAGCAGGTCGGCGGTGACCCGGCCGCGCCGGGTCATCACGTTGAAGTCGACCAGCGGGCCGCCGAGCAGCCGGCAGTCGGTGGCCGCGTCGCCGGAGAAGGCGAACGGACGGAACGGGGCGTCGACGACGTGCTCGGCGCCGTCGACGGTCAGTGCCATGCCCTCGCCCTCGACGAGGGTGATCACCCGGTCGATGCCCGGGAAGGCGGAGAACGGACCGGCCGACGCGACGTCGGCGAGGCTGACCCGCCACCCGAACTCGTCCAGCCCGGAGCCTGCGGGGTGCCCGGCGACCTCCCTGGTCACCCCGCCGCCGTTCCGCCACGCCGTGGCGGGGCGCTCGGCGGCGCGCAGGAGCTGGACCGGTCCGTTGCTGCTCGTCATGGCGCGATCCTCGCACGGTGGGGGAGGGGCGGGACCCCGGGGGCGGTCCGCCGGGAGGCTGGCCCGGGCGCCGTCGGCCGCGGTGTCCACGCCGTCGTCGGCTCCGGGCCGGGCCGGGCCGGGTGCGGGCGGGGGCGTGCGGGCGGGGGTGACGGGGCGGGCGGGTCAGCGGCGGCGGGCGGTGAGGGGGAGGACGGCCGCGACGGTGGCGGCGACCGCGACGCTGGTCAGGGCGACCGGGAGGCTGGTCGCGTCGGCCAGGAACCCGATGACGGGCGGGCCGACGAGCATGCCGCCGTAGCCGAGGGTGGACGCGAACGCCACCCCCTTCGGGCCGCCCTCGGCGCCGGCCCGGGCGATGGCGAGCGGGAATATGTTGGCGAGGCCGAGCCCGACCAGGACGAAGCCGGCCAGGGCGAGCGGCGCCGCCGGGGCGAGTGCGGCCAGCAGCATCCCGGCCGCCGCCGTGAGCCCGCCGAGGAACATCAGCCGGGTCTGGCCGAGCCGGACGGAGAGCCAGGTGCCGCCGACCCGGCCGGTCGTCATGGCGAGTGCGTAGGCCGCGTAGCCGGCTGCGGCCAGTCCGGCGCCCGCGTGGACGTCGTCGGTGAGGTGGAGGGTGGTCCAGTCGGCGACGGCGCCCTCGCCGTACGCGGTGCAGAGCGCGGTGAGGCCGAGCAGGAGGATGAGCAGCCGGGCGTGCGTCGGGTTGCCGTCGTCCCCGGCCCCGCTCCCGGTGCCGGTGCCGGTGGGAACGGTGAGGGGAGCTGCGGCGACGGGCGGCGCCGTGCGTGCGGCCGGGCTGCGGAGCAGCGCGACACCCGCGACCGCGGTGACGACCAGGCCCAGCAGACCACCGAGCGCGAGCGACCAGCCGGCGGTGATCGAACCGGCGAGCAGGCCGCCGGCGCCCGCGCCGAGCAGGCCGCCGAGGCTGTACCCGGCGTGGAAGCTGGGCATGACGGGGCGGCGGAGTTCGGCGACGATCTCGACGGCGGCGCTGTTCATGGCCACGTTGGCACCGCCGTAGCCGGCACCGAAGAGCAGCAGGACGCCGCCGAGCGTGGCCACCGAGTGGGTGTGGGCGGGCAGCGGGACGGCCAGGGCGAGCAGGGCGAGCGAGGCGACGGTGACCGGGCGCGAGCCGTAGCGCAGGCAGAGCCGCCCGACGATCGGCATGGTGGCGACGGCCCCGGCGGACACGCAGAGCAGGGCGAGTCCGAGGGCGCTGTGGGAGGCGTTGACCTGGCTGCGGACGTCCGGAATGCGGACGACCCAGGCGGCGAAGAGGAACCCGTCGACCGCGAAGAAGGCGGTGAGCGCGATCCGGGCGGTGCTCCAGAGGGCGCGGGCGGAGGGGTCGGCGGCGGCGGGGTCGTGGCCGGAGCTGTGGGGTTCGGACGCTTTGCTGCGAGACTGGACGGACGGCCGGTCGGCGGGGGCGGGGGGACGGATTTTGTTTCGGAGCGGCACAAAGTAACAATAGGCGCGTGCAGCTCACACCTTCAAGTCCCAAGCCCGGCTCCGGGGCCGACTCCGACGCGCAGCGCGACGCCCACCGCCGCGCGGCCCCCGACCGTGGACGGACGCTGCTCGGCCCGGCGCTCTCGCTCATCCACACCGGTCAGACCCCGACCCGCTCGGCGCTCACCCGCGCGCTGGACGTCACCCGGGCCACGGCCGGAGCCGTCACCGCCGAACTGGAGTCGCTCGGCCTGATCACGGTCGACTCCCGCCCGGCCGGCGGAGGACGGGGGCGCCCCTCGCACCGGCTCGCCATCGATCCCGCGGGCCCGGTGGTGGTCGCCGGACAGATCCACGCGGACGGGCTGAGCGTCACGCTGGCCGGACTCGGCGGGCTGCTCGACCCGCCGGTCCACCTCCCGCTGCCCGCCGCCACCGACCCGGTCCGGCTGCTGCGCGCGGTCGCCCAGGCGGGCGCCGAACTCGCCCGCGAGACCGACCGGCGCTGCCTCGGTGCCGCGCTCGCGCTGCCCAATCCGGTCACCGAACCGGACGGCACCGCGCTCGCCGCCCTGCACTTCGCCTGGCCCAGCGGCACCCCGGTCGCCGACCTGTACGACGTCGAGGTGGGCCGTGCCGACCACGGCCCGCGCGCGCTCGATCCGCTGCCCACCGCGATCGCCAACGACGCGAACCTCGCCGCCCTCGCCGAGTACCGGCACGGCGCCGGGCGGGGGGCCCGGCACCTGCTGCTGGTCACCTCCGGCCACCGGGGCGTCGGTGGCGCACTGGTCATCGACGGCCGGCTGCACACCGGCAGCGCCGGCCTCGCCCTGGAGGTCGGCCACCTCACCGTCGACCCGCAGGGGCGCCCCTGCCAGTGCGGCAACCGGGGCTGCCTCAACTCGGAGACCGACCCGGACGCGCTCTTCGCCGCCGCCGGGCTCACCCCCGACCGCGACCGCCCGCCGCTCGACCAGGCGCGCGAACTCTGCCGGCGCGCCGCCGACGACGAGCGCGCGCGGGCGGCCGTCGAGCACGTCATCGACCGGCTCGGTCTCGGGCTGGCCGGCGTCGCCAACATCCTCAACCCCGACCGGGTGGTGCTCAGCGGGCTCCACCGCGACCTCCTGGAGGCCGCGCCCGAGCGGCTGCGCGCGGTCGTCGCCGAGCGCAGCCTCTGGGGGCGCAGCGGGCGGGTGCCGATCGTCCGCGCCGAGCTCGCGCACAGCGCGCTGGCGGGGGCGGCCGAGCTGGGGTGGCTGCCGTACCTGGCGGACCCGCAGTCGGTGGTCCCGGGCTGAACGGGCAGGGCCGGGTGGTCCGGACGGGTCGGAACGGGAGGGCGGGACAGGCCGGGTCGGCCGGGCCGAACGGGCCGGGCCCGTTCGGCGTGGGGCGGGTGGGGCGCCCGGGGCGATAAGCGGAAGCTGGGGCTTCACATACGGTCACTTATCGTGACTCTCGTACACTCGTAGTGAGCATTCGAGGGGGACTTCGAAGGACTCGATTCACCCGCACGAGGAGAGTGGCCATGGGTACCCAGCCGATCGTCGAACCGGATCGCGCACCGAAGGCGGAGCCGGTCGTCGAGCCGGTCGTCGGGCCGGTCGTCGAGCCGACCGTCGATGTCGACCGTTCCGACGCGGAGTACCGGTCGTGGCTCAAGGAGGCGGTGCGCAAGGTCCAGGCGGACGCCAACCGCTCCGCCGACACCCACCTCCTCCGCTTCCCGCTCCCCGCCGAGTGGGGGATCGACCTCTACCTCAAGGACGAGTCCACCCACCCCACCGGCTCGCTCAAGCACCGGCTGGCCCGCTCGCTCTTCCTCTACGGGCTCTGCAACGGGTGGATCCGCCCCGGCAAGCCGGTGATCGAGGCCTCCAGCGGTTCCACCGCCGTCTCCGAGGCGTACTTCGCGCAGCTCGTCGGGGTGCCCTTCGTCGCGGTGATGGCCAAGTCCACCAGCCAGGCCAAGATCGACCTGATCGAGTTCCACGGCGGGGAGTGTCACCTGGTCGACCGCTCGGACGAGGTCTACGAGGCCTCCGCGCGGCTCGCCGAGGAGACCGGCGGCCACTACATGGACCAGTTCACCTACGCCGAGCGGGCCACCGACTGGCGCGGCAACAACAACATCGCCGAGTCGATCTTCGCCCAGCTGCGGCTGGAACCGCACCCCGAACCGGCCTGGATCGTCGCCACCGCCGGTACCGGCGGCACGTCGGCGACCATCGCCCGGTACGTCCACTACATGCAGTTCGACACCAGGATCTGCGTGGCCGACCCGGAGAACTCCTGCTTCTTCGACGGCTGGGTCCGACACGATCCGGACGCGGTCTGCGGAAGCGGCTCGCGGATCGAGGGGATAGGGCGCCCCCGGATGGAGCCGAGCTTCGTGCCCGGGGCGATCGACCGGATGATGAAGGTCCCGGACGCCGCCTCGATCGCCGCCGTGCGGGTGCTGGACGGCGTGCTCGGCCGGAAGGCGGGCGCGTCCACCGGGACCGGGCTGTGGAGCGCGCTGAGGATCGTCGCCGAGATGCGGGCGGCGGGGGAGCGCGGCAGCGTGGTCACCCTGATCTGCGACCCGGGCGACCGCTACCTCGACAAGTACTACGCGGACGAGTGGCTTGCCGGCGAGCGCATCGACATCGCCCCGCACCGGGCCGCGTTGGAGTCGTTCCTGGCCGGCGGCGCCTGGACGGGCTGAGGGCCGCGCCCCGGGGCCGGGCCGCGCGCCCTGGATCAGACGGTGCGCCGGTGATCAGGCGGTGCGCCGGCGCTCGGTGAGGAACAGCGCGTCGGTCAGCGCGAACGTGCCGAGCGGCACCGGCGGACCATCCGGACCGCACGCGCCCTCGTCGAGGCCGCTGGCTGGGAGGCGGTGACGGTCCGCCGGCCCCGCGCAGGGAGGCCGTCGCGGCCCTGGCCGGCCCGGTCACGGAGGTCGCCGGCGCCCGGGACCCGGAGACCTTCACCGAAGTGGTCCGGACCGTCCTGACCGCCCGTCCTGACCGCCCGTCCGTCACCGCTCGTCCGTCACCGCCCGGCCGTGGGCAGGTCGTCGGGGACGAGAAGCTGGAGTTCCTCCGTCGACGGGTCGGCGAGCTGGGCGACGCGCATGGCGTGGCGCTCGACCATGGTCTCGAAGACCTGACGGGCGGTGCGGCCGTTGCCGAAGTTGGGGCCGCGTTCGATGGCCGCGAAGTGGTCGAGGAGGGCGCTCGCGGTGTCCTCCGTGAGGGCGTACTCGTGCTCGGCGCACTGGGCGCGGGCGATCTGGAGCAGCTCGTCCGCCGAGTAGTCGGGGAAGCTGACGGTCCGTGAGAAGCGGGACGAGACGCCGGGGTTGGCGGAGAGGAAGCGTTCCATCTCGCTCGTGTAGCCGGCCACGATGACCACCACTTCGTCCCGGTGGTCCTCCATCAGCTTCACCAGGGTGTCGATCGCCTCCCGGCCGAAGTCGCGGGCGCCGTCCTCGGGGGCCAGCGCGTAGGCCTCGTCGATGAAGAGGACTCCGCCGCGGGCCCGGTCGAAGGCGGCGGCGGTGCGGATCGCGGTGGAGCCGATGTGTTCGCCGACCAGGTCGACCCGGGCCACCTCGACCAGGTGACCGCGCTGCAGCACGCCGAGCGAGGCCAGGATCTCGCCGTAGAGCCGGGCCACCGTGGTCTTGCCGGTGCCGGGGGCTCCGGTGAAGGCGAGGTGGCGGCGGAGCGAGGGCGCCTTCAGCCCGGCCTGCTGCCGTCTCCGGCCGACCGAGATCAGGTCGATCAGCGTCCGCACCTCCTGCTTGACCGTCGCCAGGCCCACCAGGCCGTCGAGTTCGGCGAGCGCCTCGTCGGCGGGGCGGCAGTCGGGGATCGGGCCGATCGCCGAGGAGGCCGGCAGGGCGGACGCCAACGGTACTGCGGCGGCCGTCAGTTGGGCGCTCCGCGGGGCCGGTACGTCGAGGGCCGTCGTGGGCGCCGCGACCACGTCGTCCGAGGTGCAGCCGTCCACCACCGGTCCCGGTTCGGAGAACTCGAAGCCGGCGCGTTCGTTCTGCTCGGCCCGGCACCTGGTCAGCACGGTGCGGCAGCCGTCGATGATGTGGAAGCCGAACCCCTTGCCGTGCGACACCCGGCAGTCCTCGAAGGTGCCCCGGCCCTGGGCCGAGACGTAGACGCCGGCGTCCGAGCCGGCCCGGACGGTGCAGTCGCGCAGCACCGGGTCGGCGCCCTTGGTGACGATCACGCCGGTCGCCACGTCGGAGATCTCGCAGCCGGTCATCAGACCCCCGCTGCCGTGGTCGCGGAACCAGAGCCCGGTGCCCGCCTCCTGGACCCGGCAGCCGGTGAGGTTGACCGTCGCACCGCCGCTGACCGAGACCGCCGAGCTGCGGATCCGGCTGAAGGAGCAGCCCTCGGCGACGGCGGCGGAGTCGCGGTCCAGCACGAAGAGCGCGTCCGGCAGGTCGTGCAGCGCGCAGTCGGTGAGCGTGAGCCGGGCACCGTCGCTCACCCAGAGGGCCGGGTACTCGCCGGTCGAACCGTGGATCTTGCACGACTCGGCGGTCGCCTCGGTGCCCTGGTCCCAGACCGAGAGCGCCCCGCGCCCGAAGTCGCGCACGGTGGAGTGCACGAGGCTCAGCCGGGCCCGGCCGCGCAGGTCGGCGCCGTTCTCGGGCAGGGTGTGCACCCGGCAGCCGGTCAGCACCAGCTCGGCCTCGCCGTCCAGGGTGAGCCCGTTGCCGGTGACCCGGTGGATGTCGCAGTCGACCAGCCGCCCGCCCGCCTGCGCCTCGGCCTGGACGCCGCTGCCCCGGATCTCGTAGATCTCGCAGCCGGTCAGCTCGGCCGCGCTGCCCGGGTCGGAGAGCAGGACGCCGGCGCCGGAGGCGTGGTGCACCCGGCACCGCTCCAGGGCGGCGGTGGCGCCGCCGAGCACGGCCAGCCCGGCCTGGCCCGCGGCGGACACCTCGCAGTCCTCGAAGGCGGCCGCGGTCCCCTCGCCGCGCAGCCGGAGGCCGAGCCCGGCCGGGTTGGCCACCACACAGCTCTTCAGGGTCGGTCGGGCGCCCCCGGTGACCTCCACCCCGGCCGCCGACCGGGTCTCCACCCGGCAGCCGGTGAACGAGGGCGTGGCTGCCGGCCCGGTCACCAGCACCGCCGGGACGGAGCTGTCGCTGCCCTCGATCACCAGGTCGCGGACGGTCGCCGCAGCGGTGACGGTCAGCGGCACCCCGCCCGGCGGGTCGATCCGGACGGTGCCGGCGCCCTGGGCGGGGACGATCGTGACCGGCTTGTCCAGCACCACGTTCTCCCGGAACGTGCCCGGTCGCACGGTCACGGTGTCGCCCGGCTCGGCGGCGGCCAGGGCCTCCGCGAGTGTGTCGTACTCGCCGGCGCGGCGCCGCCAGCGGGATGCGCTGTCCTGAGTGACCCGGACCCTGTGCTCAGCCATGACGGTCTGTCGTCCCACCTTCATCGAGCCGGCGATCTACGGACCGGACGCGCGCGGATGCGACTCACCTTCGTGCGACGCAGACGGGAGCGGTGCACGCGGGTGTGCGGCCGTCCGCCCACCGTAGCGCGCCCGGGCGGATGCTCCCGCCCGCCCGCCGCCGCACGGCCCGGGGACCGTCGCGGGTTCACCACATGCTTCAACGAGCGCGCACACTTGCGGTTCCGGGACGCGGGTACGGGCGTCGGCCCGCCCGGCCGGGCGGGCGGCGCGGGTGCCGTGCGCCGCGAAGGGGAGTCGGCGCCGACGCCCGCGGCGGAGGGGGCGCGGGGGTCAGACCCGCTGGTCGGCCGGCCAGTGCGCGCCGTCCTCCAGCACCTCGACCTCGTCGCCGAGCCGGAGCGTACCGAGTACGTCGCCCGCCACGCCGGCCGGCCGCTCGGGGATCAGGTTCTGCCCGAACGCGGCCTTCTTCAGCAGCCGGTGGTGCCGGGCCAGGGTGCGCAGCGGCTCGGGGCCGCGCCGGTCGCCGCTCTCCTGGTCGGTGGTGGTGATCACGCACCGCCCGCACGGCTTGACCACCCGGAAGGTCAGCGCGCCGATCCGGATCCGGCGCCAGCCGTCCTCGGCCCACGGCTCGCCGCCGGAGACGATCACGTTGGGGCGGAACCGCTCCATCGGCAGTTCCTCGTGGCCCTCCGGGTGCTCGGCGGCGATCAGCGCGTTGAGCTCGGCCAGCGAGGCGGTGGTGGTGAGCAGCAGCGGGAAGCCGTCGGCCATCGAGACGGTGTCGCCGGGCGCGGAGAACGTCGGGTCGACCGGCCGGACCCGGGGGTCGTCCAGGTGCACCAGCCGGTAGTCGCCCACGTGCTCGGCGATCCACAGCTGGGCCTCCTTGGCGGCCTCGGCGGCGCGGAACCGGGTGCCCCAGACCTCCACGTCGGCGAGCGGGTCCCCGTCCGCGACGGCGGGGGCGGGGATCTCGGCGCGGCTGCCGCCGGCGACGGTCAGGACGAGCGTGCCGTCGGCGAGGAGCCCGGTGCGGACCTGGCCGAGAGCGGCGTCCTCGCGCTGGCTGACGAACCGGCCGGTGGCGTCGGTGAGCATCCAGCGCCGGTCGCCGGACAGGCCCCACGGTTCGACCCGGGCGCTGTCCGGGCTCAGTCGGTACATCGACTTGACGGGGTAGACGTGGAGTCCGGTGAGCTGCATTCCCCCATCCTGCCAGCACGGCCCGGGGCGGCGGCGGCCCCGTCGGGGGCTCGCCCGCGGCACTCCGAGCGGCTCCTCGGCCGGGCGGCCCCGCGCCTCCGGGCGACCTCTGCCCGGCGTCTCGCCGACGCCCGGTCCGGCCCGGTCCGCGCCCGGTCTGCACCCGATCGGCGGGGGACCCGGCGCGCGGACTCCCGGGCGCGCGGGTCCGCGAACGCGCACGGACCGCCCGGTACGCCGGTGGGGCGGCGTTCCGGGCGGTCCGTGGATGACCCGTTTCTCCGTACGCCCGACGCCTTGGCCACGCCGGGTGGTGCTCAGGTGGTGCGGGTGCGGGCCGGGTGGGGTCCGGCCCGGGTGAGCTCAGCGGCTCCGGATGGGTTCAGTAGCCCTGCCCCTGCTGCTGGTAGCCGCCCTGCTGGAACTGGGCGGGCTCCCCGTAGGGGGCCGGGCGCTGCGGCTGCATCGGACGGACCGGTGCGACCGGGGTGACGGCCGGGCGGAGCTGCGCGCCGCCGAAGGACTGGTCGCCGTTGCCGTTGAAACCGGACCCGTTGAAGCCCTGGCCGGTGTAGCCCTGGCCGCCCGGAGTCGGTCCGCCGCCGAAGCCCTGCGGGCCGCCGAAGGACGGCGCCCCGCCCTGCGGCTGGCCGGCCTGGTGCTGCGGGCCGCCGGGGCCGCCGGCCGGCTGCGCACCGAAGGTCTGCTGGCCGTGGCCGCCGACGAAGGTGTTCTGGCCGCCGAAGCTCTGGCCGCCGGACGGCTGGTACCCACCGGTGGTCGCCTGGGAGAAGCCGGGTGCGGGAGCCTGCGGCCGCTGGCCGGGCAGGTACGGCTGGGGGCCGCCGTAACCGGGGACGGGCGGCTGGGGCGCGGCGGCGTACGCGGGCGCCGACTGCGCCGGGATGTAGGTGGTCGCGGGGCCGCTGGAGGGTGCGCTGCTCGGGCCGGGGCCCAGGGCGAGGCGGGCCGGCGGCAGCGCGGGGAGGTTGCTGCCGGGGCTGTCGTACCCGGTGCCGTACCGGTTCTCGTAGGAAGGGGCGGTGAGGCCGGATCCGTAACCGGACGAGAGGGCCGGCGGCAGGGCGGCCGGCACGTTGATGGGCGCGATCTGCGGGACACCGCGCTCTGCGACGAGGCTGTCGTAGATGGGCGTGCCGGAGGAGAAGGACGGAGGGGGGTAGCCGACTCCGTCGTAGGAGCGGGGCGAGGTCATGGGGCATACGGTAAGCCCACAATGAGCCTGCTGAGGAGAGCGGGAGGCCGAGCAGTTCGAGTGTTTACACAAGCTTCGCCCGAACAAAAGTTTCGAAAGTGTGAAGAACGGACATTCTGGCGGCCGGTTTCGGCCACTCCCGGGAAAGCGTGCGGGGTCGAACGGTGGCCGGACGGTGTCGCCGAAGGGCCGTGCGGTGACCGGCCGGTAGCCGGGTCGGGACCGGTCGAAGAAAGTTCTGCGGGCAGGTTGTGCGCCGGCGCTTTCGAGCCCCCGCCGACGGCGCGACGGGGGCTCGTGAATGTTTCGGGGATAAAGTCCCGGTGAGCCCTCCCGGGAGCCCGGCGAGGCCTCCCGGGGCCGACCCGTCACCGGCCCCGTGGCCGAATCCGCCACCGGCCCCGGACACCGACCCCGATGCCGGCCCCGACATCGGGGTCGGTGCTGGTCAGCGAGGTTGCGCCGGCTCCGGGACCAGCCCACGGGACCGGTCTCCGGGACCGGCTACTGCGCTGTCTGGGGGGCGGGCTGGTGCGCGGACTGGTGGACCGCCTGGGCGGGGAAGCCCGGCCGGCCGGCCACCTCGGAGGTGCAGAAGGAGCAGCGCACCGCCGCCACCGGGATCCTGCTCAGGCACTCGGGGCAGTCCGCCTTGGGTGCCGGCGCCGCCTTGTCCCCGTCGAGCCGCGCCTGCAGGCGGCCGACCGGCACCACCACGACGAAGTAGATCACCGCCGCGACCAGCACGAAGCCGATCGCCGCGTTGACGAAGACGCCGTACGGGAACCGGGTGCCGGCCACGTCGAAGGTCTTCTGGGTGAAGTCGCCGACGGCGCCGGTCGCGACCCCGATCAACGGGGTGAGGAACGCCGTGACGAACCCGGTGACCACGGCCGTGAAGGCCGCGCCGATCACGATGCCGACCGCGAGGTCGACGACGTTTCCGCGCAGCAGGAAGCTGCGGAATCCCTTGAGCACCGGGTACTCCAAATCCGTACGGGAGAGGGTGAGATGGGACCGCGGGCCCCGGCCGGACATCCTGCCGACCGGGTGGCCCCGCGGTCCAGCCGCGTTCACCCGATGTGCGTAACCGGCCGCGGCCGGGTCAGGCTGCGCGCAGGCGCTCCGCGTACGGCTGGATCCGGGCCACGGCCTCGGCGACCCGGCGGACGGTGGGCGCGTCCATCTGGGACCACAGCGGTACGGTCAGCACCGAGTCGGCGAGCCGGTCGGTGAGCGGCAGCGCGTCGGCCTGGCCGAGGTGGGCGTAGGCGCGCTGGCGCTGGACCGGCGGGTGGAAGTAGCGGCGCGAGTCGATGCCCTCGGCCCGCAGCACGTCGGCGAGCCGGCGGGCGGTGAGGCCGAACTCGGCGGCGTCCAGGATGAGCGTGAGGTCCTTGAAGGTGGAGATGTCGCCGTCCTCCGGCAGGGCCAGCCGCAGCCCGGGCAGGCCGGCCGTCACGGCGGCGAACTCGCCCACCAGTGTGCCCCGGTGGGCCACCCGATCGGGCAGTCCGGCCAGCCAGTTGAGGCCGACGGCGGCGTGCAGCTCGCTCATCCGGGCGTTGAGGCCGGGGAACAGGGTGTCGTAGTCGCCCGGGTTGCCGTAGTCGCGGGCGGTGCGCAGCCGCCGGGCGAGGCCGGCGTCGTGGGTGGCGACCAGGCCGCCCTCGCCGGCCACCGCGACCTTGGTCGGGCTCATCGAGAACACCTCGGCGTAGCCGAAGTTGCCGATCGGCACGCCCTTGCGGCGGCTGCCGAAGCCGTGCGCCGAGTCGTACACCAGCGGGACCCCGGCGGCGTCGGCGACCTCCTGGAGCCGTTCGACCTGGCAGGGAGTGCCGTAGACGTGGGTCGCCATCAGCGCGGCCGGGCGGTCGGCGGCGGCCAGCCGGGCGGCGGCGTCCTCCGGGTCGAGGGTGATGTCCGACTCGCGGGCCTCGGCGAACACCGGGGTGCCGCCGGCCCAGTGGGCGGCGTGCGCGGTGGCGGAGAAGGTGAAGCCGGGCATGACCACGGGTCGGCCGCCGTCGACCCCGGCGGCCTGCAGCACCAGCATCAGGCCGGCGGTGCAGTTGGAGACCGCCACCACGTGCGGGACCTCCAGCAATCCGGCGGCGGTCTCCTCCAGTTCGGCGACGGTCCGGCCGTTGGTGAGCTGCCCGCTGTCCAGCACGGTGCCGAGCCGTTCCAGCAGCGCGGCGCGGTCGGGGACCTGGACCCGGGTGAGCGGCAGCCCGGCCGGGAAGGCGGGGGTGCCGCCGAGGGCGGCGGGCAGGGCAACGGTGTCAGTGGTCATGGTGCGGGTGATCCCCCCTGGGACGGTGACTGCCCGGCGACGGCGACTGCTGCCGTCCGGACCGCTCGAACGGTTCGAACGGTGGGTGCGGTTCGTGCGGTCCGGCCGGTCCGGTGAGCGAGGCCGGTCCGGTGAGTGGGGCGGGCGGCGGCGTCGGCGGAGCGGACGTCCGCCGGGTGCCCCACTGGCCCGGCGCGACCCGCCACACCGGTGGCGGCCGGCGCTTCCTCACGGCCCCGCGCGTCGGCGCGGCGGCCGGGACGACCAGCAGGACCAGCGCCATCGGCAGCACCTGGACGCGCTCCCGGGACAGGATGCCCATGTTGTTGATGGTCGAGAAGGCCCAGCAGAACAGCAGCGTGTACACGACGGCGAACGCCACGTACGAGCGCTGCACGAACAGCCGCGGGATTCGGCTCAGCCGCGGCCAGGCCCGGACGAACATGACCAGCAGGGCGAAGCACTCGACCGACTGGACCAGGTTCTGGATGTTGGACGCCTCGAACGGGAAGGGCCGGAACAGCACGCTGACCACGGCGACCGGCAGCCCCGCGGGGTTGAGACCGAACTCGGGCGAAGCGTCCTCGGGCGCGCTCGCGTTGATCATCGAGTTGCCCTGGCTGGTGCGCCGGGACGTCTCCGAGAGCACCTGGTTGACGGCGTCGCCGCCGGTGCCGTCGGTACCGAAGAAGGTGGAGACCTGCTGCAGCATCAGGACCGCCATCGCGCCCAGCACCACGGCGGTCAGGATGGTCCGCAACGGCCCCAGCGCGGTCACCTGGCGCGGTCGCCGGCGCAGCACGTACGCGACCATCAGCCCGGCTCCGGCGAGGGCCGTGACGTGTGGGCGGACCATCGCGGTGCCCAGCGAGCCGAGCACGATGCAGGCGAAGGCGCCGAACCGGCGGTCCAGCAGGCGCGCGGTGCCGTACGTGGTGAGGCCCAGGCAGAACATCATCCAGGCGTCCTTGCCGATGCTCGACGGCCAGAACAGCAGGGAGGGCAGGAAGAACACGAGCTTCGCGTACCTGCGGGTGTCCGCCTCGGGGAAGGCGATCTGCAGGGCCCGCCAGAACAGCAGCAGGCCCCAGAACCCGATCCAGGAGAAGACCAGGAAGCCGCCGATCAGCGACGGCCCGGTGATCGCGTAGACCACGCCGGTGACGATGATGATGAAGCCGGTGCCGGCCACCTTCATGCCCAGGTCGTAGTGGACGCCGGTGAGCAGGTCGGCCTGGTCGAGGTAGGCGGCGAGCTCGATGCCCTCCTGGTGGTACATCTTGGCGTCGGCGGCGCCGCCGTACAGCACGAAGGCCATCAGATAGCGGGGGAAGGCGCAGAGCAGCTTGGCGGTCATGGCCAGGAGCAGCAGCCGGAAGATGTTCCGTTCGGGATTGGCGGAGGCGACCCGGGCCAGGAGCGGCGTGCCGACGGCCATCAGCGCCGGCAGGACCAGCAGCGCGCCCCAGGTGTCGTACGAGGTGTGCGCCGAGGCCAGGACGAAGACCGTGACGTAGCCGGTGACCAGGGCTGCCGCGAGGGCGGACGGCCAGGGGACGCGGGTCAGGGCCGCCCGCGGGAGCCCGGGCCGGGGCCGGCCGCCCCGGGCGGGTGGTCGGGCGGCGCCGTGCGGGGAGGCCCTGGGCGGCGCGGACGTCCCTGACGCCCCCGGCGGACCGGGCATCAGAACACCTCCAGGTCACCGAGACCGAACCGCCAGTCCGCCAGGGTGAGCGGGGTGGGTCCGGTCGGGGTGCGGGCGGCCAGGGTCATACCGGTCCGGGGGGCGTGCAGGAAGCCGGCCCGCAGTGCGGCGCCGGCGGCTTCGGTGCCGGGGGAGAGGTGGGTGGCGACGTGGTCGCAGCCGGACTCGCGGGCGGCGGCGCGCAGCAGCCGGGCGGCGCTGTCCCGGTCACCGGGGCGGACCAGCACGTCGGAGAGGGTGAACTCGGCCAGCGGTCCGCGCCGTCGGGGGCGGCCGAAGGCCAGCCCGGTGAGCTCGGCGCCGCGGTGGCAGGTGAGGACCCGGTAGTCCAGGCCGGGGGCCTCGCCGTAGCGCCAGCGCAGGAACTCCGGGGTGCGTCGGACGGCCAGGCGATGGTCGGCGGCGTCGGCGGCGGCCCGTTCGCGGAGCAGTTCCCCCACGGGACCCGCCGCCCCGCCGCCCGCGGGGTCGGCGAACCAGTCGGCCGCGGTGGGCAGTGGGCAGGTCGGGCCGACGGGTCGGTCCGCCGCCCGACCGGCCGGGCGGCGGGCCAGCGCCGCGCGTGCGCCGCGGGCGAAGGCGGCCGGCCGGACGGCCCGAACCGCGATCGGCACCCGGCCCAGCTCCTGCCAGCCCATCGTGCGGTAGCCGGGGAGGCTGTTGCCGTTGGGTGTGTTGAAGACCAGCTCGGTCTCGTCGGCGACCTGGTCGAGCAGGTCCGTGGTGAGCCGGCGGAAGATGCCCCGGCCCTGGAAGTCCGGGTGGGTGGCGGTGTCCACCGGGCGGACCGCGGCCACGGTGCGGCCGTCCCCCCGGTGCCACTGCCAGCGCAGGAACAGCCGGACGCCGACGATCCTCCCATCGGCGGTCTCGGCGAGCAGCCCGGGGCTCGCGCCGAACGGGTTGCGCCGGTGCTTCCAGGTGAAGAACTCCGCGGTGCGGGTGCCGGTCGGACCGCCCGCGAGGGACGCGGTCAGCAGGTCGAGCACGGCGGGGAGGTCGGACTCGGCGAGCGGGCGGAAGGCCGGCTCGGCGCGGGCGGGCAGGGCGCTCACGTCCGGACTCGCTCTCCCATCGGTGGTCGGGGGCACGGGCAGATTCGGTACTCCGGCGGGGGACGGGGGAGGTCAGCGCAGCAGGACCCGCGCGTACACCGCCTCCACGGCCCGCTGCGCGCCGGCCACGTCGAACCGCTTCGACCGTTCGCGCGCGGCCGCGCCGAGCCGGGTGCGCAGCTCGGGGTCGTCGGCGAGCCGGGCGAAGGCGTCGGCCAGGGCGGAGGGGTCGCCGGGCGGCACGAGGAACCCCTGGTCGCCGTCGTCCAGCACCTCGGGCATGCCGCCGACCCGGGTGACCACGGCCGGCAGACCGCTCGTCATGGCCTCCATCAGGGCGACCGGCAAACCCTCCTGGCGCGAACTCAGGGTGAACGCGTCGAAGGCGGGGAGCAGTTCGGGCACGTCGGCGCGCGATCCGGTGAAGAGGACGGCGTCCGTCAGGCCGAGTTCGGCGGCGAGGGCGCGGAGCCGGGCCTCCAGCGGCCCGGCGCCGATCAGCACCAGCCGGGCGTCCGGGCGGCGGCGGCGCAGCGCGGCGTGCGCGGCGAGCAGGGTGGCCTGGTCCTTCTTCGGGGTCAGGTTGCCGACCGTGCCGACCACGAACGCGTCGTCCGGGAGCCCGAGTCCGGCGCGGGCGGCGGCGCGGGCGGCCGGCCCCTCGGGGGCGCCGGCCAGGTCCGGTCCGTGGTGCACCACGGTCACCCAGTCGCCGGGGCGGCGCCGGTCCGCCGGGATGGTCCGCTCGACGGCGTGCGAGACGGCGATCACCGCGTCGTTGCGCCGGTAGGTGAGGGCATTGGCCCAGCGGGTGGCCGTGCGGTAGCGGTCCCAGACGTTGTGCTCGGTGTGCACCAGGCGTGGCGCCGGCGCGACCGTGGGGGAGAGCAGCCGGGCGGCGGCGGCCGGGACGGGCATGTGGGTGTGGACCAGGCCGTATCGGCGGTCGGCGATCAGCCGGCGCAGCCGCAGCGGCCAGCGCGGGTCGGCCCGGCCGGGCGTGCCCGGGGCGCCGCCGAGGCAGTGCACCGGGACGCCGGCCTCGGTGAGCGCCGGGGCGAGCGCGTCCTTCCACGGCAGGACGTAGGCGACCTCGATCCGGTAGCGCGAACGGTCGGCGTGGCGGGCGCAGTTGAGCAGCAGTTGTTCGGCGCCGCCGCGTCCGAGGCCCTTGGCCAGCCAGAGCACCCGGGTGGGCTCGTCCGTCGTGCCGTGCGCCGGCGCGTTCACCGCTCCTCCGCCTCGTGCAGCAGGGCCGGCTCGCCGTGGTCGCCGCCGCGGCCGCCGCCGTGGTCGCTTCCCGGGGCGCCGCTCCGTGGGCCGAGCCCGTTGACGCCGCGGCCGAGGCCGGGGCGGCCGGTGCGACCGTTGCCGTCGGGGCCGTCCGTGCCGCGGGCGCCGGTCCCCGGGCCACGCTCCGGCGCGTGACCCGGCGTGTGGCCTGGCCCGTGACCCGGCGCGTTGCCGGGTCCGTGCGGGGAGTCGGGCGTCGACTCGTGCTCCGGTCCGGGTCCGCCGCCCGGGCCGGGCGCGCGTCGGGCCCAGCTCGGTGCGGCCCGCCCGTCCCCGCGCCCGTCCCCGCGTCCGCGCTCTCCCGACCGTTCACCGGGCCGCGCGCCGTGGCGCTCGGCCACCGGCCCGGCCGCCCGCGGCACCGCGGTCGGCTGCCCGCCCCGTCCGGCCGGCACGCCGGCACCGCCCCCGGTGCCGCGCCGCCGCCGTCCGGACGGCCGGCCGGACGTGCCGAGCAGCGCCACCCCGGCCACGGGGACACCGGTTCGGGAGAGCAACTCGGCCACCCGGTCGGCCTGTTCGGGTGTGACGTTGCCGCTCCGCACGGTGACCAGCACCGCGTCCGCGTGCTGCACCAGGTCGTACGCGTCGTTGGCGTGCAGCAGCGGGGAGGTGTCGACGAGGATGACGTCCGCGTGCCGGCGGGCCCGGCGCAGCACCTCGGCGGCGCGCAGCACCAGCGCGGCCGGGTACGCCGTGGTGTTCCCGCCGGTGATCAGCGAGACCCCTTCGACGTTGGTCGGCCGGATCAGGTCGTCCAGTTCGCCCAGCCGTTCGCCGCTGAGCAGCTCGGCCATGCCCGGTCCGTCGCCGACCCCGAGGTGGGCGTGCAGCTGGGGGTTGCGGAAGTCGCAGTCCAGGACCAGGACTCCGCGGCCGGTCTCGGCGAGGGCGGCGGCCAGGTTGGCGGTCGTGATGGTCCGGCCGTCGAGGCTGCTGCCGGAGGTGACCAGCACCACCGGCGCGGGCTCGGCGAGCCGCCGCGAGACGGTCTCCGCAGGATCCCGGTCGTCGCCGCCCGTCGGGCGGGCGAGGGAGTCGGGGCCGGTGAGCAGCAGGGTGGAGCGCAGGGAACGGTAGGCCTCGGCGGCCGGGTCGGAGGGCCGGGCGCGGACCAGCGGTTCGCGCAACCTCCGCAGGCGGCGGGAGAGTTGCGGCACCTCGCCGATCACCGGAAGGTTGAACGCCTCCTCGACGCCGTTGCGGGTGCGGAGCCTGGTGTCCATCCGGCTGAGCATCAGTGCGGCGACCACGCCGAGCGCGAGCCCGAGCGCCACCGCGAGGCCGAGCCGCACGCCCCGGCTGGGGGAGGAGAGCAGGTTGCCCGCCCCCTGCCGGGCGTCGATGCTGCCCCACTGCTGGATGGCGTCGGTCTGGGCGGCGTTCTGCAGTTTGCTGATCGAGGTGAGGGTGGTGGTCAGCGAGGTGTTGGCGGCGGTCAGCTTGGGCTGGAGCTTGGGCTGGTCGGCGGCCGAGGACCGGGTGTACTGCTGCTGGATCTCGTTCAGCTGCCGCTGCTGCTCGTCCGCCTGCGCCTGGAGCTTCTTGATGGTCTCGGAGGAGCTGCGGGCCGACTCGTCGCTGTAGCCCTTGATGATCGCGGCCGAGTAGGCGGTGGCCAGGTCGGAGCAGGACTGCCGGGTCGGCCCGGTGGTGGCGATGGTCAGCATCTGGGCGCTGTCCGCGGTGACCGTCCGGCGGGCGATCACCTCGGCGGCGTCCGTGATGCCGAGCTGTCTGGCGGTGGCCGTGGCGACGTCGGCCCCCTGGGCGTAGGAGAGCACCTGGTCGGCCCGCACGGTGTCGCCGGCCCCCGCGACCGGCGTGATGGCGACCTTGCACTTCCATCTGGCGTTGTCCACCGCGTCGCCGGCGGGGGCCAGCAGCCAGCCGACGACGAGTGCGGCGAGCGTACAACCGGCGAGCAGCCGCCAGTACCGCCGCAGGACGGTGAAGTGGTTTGCCGGTTCCACCGGTTGGATCCCCTCGCGTTCATGGTGCGGTGGTGCTGTTCAGCGCCCGTCCGGCTCCCGCAGGGGAGTACGGAGGGTGGGGGTACCGCCGGCACTGCCCGGGCCGCCGGAACGGACGGCTCCCGGCACGGTGGAATCCCTCGGACGATGTCGCAACCCGCCCCCCTGACGACTCGCGGACGACGTCCCGACGACGCGCTCCCCGCAGACGCGGCCCGGCCCGGCGGTGTACCGACACCCACTGACCGCCGCCCCCGCCGGTCCCCCCGGCGATGCTTCCCGAGCCGCGACGTGCGGCGCAACCGCTTTGGCGATACTGGTCCGGGAGACCTCGTACAACGGGCCGCGACCGCCCGGATCCGGACAGACCGTACTCGGCCGGTCCGCCCGTCCCGAGCCCCCGGGCCGGGCCGGACCGCCTTCAGACCGTGCGCAGCCGCAGCGAGCGCTCGTAGAACCCGACCATCTGGGCCGACACCTGCTGCAGCGTGAACGAGGTCAGGAACCGCGCCCGCGCAGCCTTCGCCCGCACCCGCGCCGCGGCCCGGTCCTCCAGCGTGTCGATCAGCGCCTCCGCCAGCGCGGCGGGCCGCTCCGGCGCCACCAACCGCGCGTAGTCCTCCGAGCCGACGGTCTCGCGCAGCGCCGGGACGTCGGAGGCGACCAGCGGCACCCCGACACCCATCGCCTCCATCGCCGCGCTGCCCAGGCCCTCCCAGCGCGACGGCACCGCCAACGCGTCGGCCGCCGCCATCAGGTCGAACACGTCGTCCCGCGGCCCCAGGAACCGCACGCCGCGCGTCGCCCCGGCCAGTGCCAGCAGCCGGTCCGTCTCGCCGCCCTCGCTGCCGGCCAGCAGCAGCACCGCCTCCGGCTCCGAGCGCAGCACCGCGGGCCACGCCTCCAGCAGCACGTCCAGACCCTTCTGGTACTGCTGGCGGGCCGCGGCCAGCACCACCGGCACGTCCTGCGGCAGCTCCAGCGACGAACGCACCGCGGCCCGCCGGTCCGGCGTCACGATGCCCAGCCGCTCCGGGTCGCGCCCGCGCGGCACCACGTCGATCCGCTGCGACGGCACCCGCAGCCGGCGCGCCATCGCCCCGGCCACGTACCGGGTCAGCGCGTGGAACCGCCGGGTGCCCTGCGCGGTCGCCGCGTCCACCGCCTGGGCGGCCCGCACCTTCCACGGGCTCAGCCCGCGCGCGTTGCGGTGCTCGGGCCCGTACGCCGCGTTGACCAGGCTGGTCACCACCGGCGTGCGGGCGGTCAGCGCGGCGGCCCGGCCGAGCACGTCCGACTCGTACAGGGTGGTGTGCAGCAGATCGGGGCGGCGCTCGCGGACCAGCCGGTGCAGCGCGGCGACGGTCTGGCTCCGGGAGGGCCGCCCGACCCCGAAGACGTCGGCCCCGGCCGCGGTCAGCTCCGGCTGGAAGCCGCCGGTCGAGTCCTTGAGGTACGCGATGTCGAGGCGGACACCGGCCCGCACCAACTGGGGTGCCATTGCCACCAAGCCCTGCTCGGCCCCACCGACCCGGCTCACGCTGTCGATCACATAGAGCACATGCACAGGCCAACCCCCGCCCTCCTGGGCGCGCCCGGTCTCCCGTGCCGGGACGACGCCCTGACTGCCGCTCAGCATCGCAGGTCGCGACCGGTACCCGCCAGCGATTCGGTCAGGACGGCCGCCCGCGGTCGGCCGCGGCCACCCGGGGGAGAGGGCGGCGCCACCGGCAGGGGGCGGCCGAAGGCGCCGGGCGGGGCGCGCGGATCCCCCACCGGGCGCACCACGGCGCCCGACCGGCGCCCGCCGGGAGTATCCGCGCCGAACCGCGGACCACCGCCGGGTTGCGCGAAGGGGTCGTCCCGCGCGGGGCCCTGTGCCAAGGTCTTTCCCATGCCCGAAGCGACACCGGTCAGGACGGCCGGAACCCGCCCCCGCATCCTGCACCTCATCACCGACCCTCGCCGCCGCGGTGCGCAGAACCTCGCCCGCGACCTCCACCGCGAACTCCGCCGCCGTGGCCAGGCCTCCGCGCTGCGCGCCCTCGCCCCGCACCCCGACGCCCACCCCGACGCCGCCGACACGCGGGCCACCGCCGTGCTCGGCCCCGGCCGGCTGCACCCCCGCACCCTCACCGCCCTGCGCGCCGCCGCCCGCACCGCGGACCTCGTCGTCGCACACGGCTCCTCCACCCTCCCCGCCTGCGCCCTCGCCCTGGCCGGTACCCGCACCCCCTTCGTCTACGTCTCCATCGGCGACCCCCGGCACTGGACGGCCGGTCCGGTGCGCCGGCTGCGCACCGGCGCCCTGCTGCACCGGGCCGCGGCCGTCACCGCGCTCGCCGACGAGGCCCGGGAGGTGCTGGTGGAACGGTTCGGGCTGTCCGCCGCGAGCGTGCGCACCATCCCCAACGCCCGGGCGGCCGACCGCTACCCGCCCGCCGACGGCGAGGCCGACCGGCGCGCGGCCCGGCAGTCCCTCGGCCTGCCGCCGGACGGCCTGCTGGTCGCCTGGCTCGGCGCGATCTCCCGGGAGAAGCGGCTGGACGTCGCCCTCGACGCCCTCGACCGGCTCCCCGACGTCCGCCTCGCCGTGGCCGGGGACGGCCCGCAGCGCGCCGCCCTGGAACGGCACCCGGCCGCCGCCCGGGCCCACTTCCTGGGGACCCTCCCGGATCCGGCTCCGCTCTACCGGGCCGCCGACGCCGTCCTGCTGTCGAGCGACAGCGAGGGCGTGCCCGGGGTGCTGATCGAGGCCGCGCTGGCCGGGCTGCCCGCCGTCGCCACCGACGTCGGCTGGGTCCGCTCGGTCGTCCGGGACGGTGCCACCGGCTCGCTGGTCGCCCCGGGCGACCCGGTCGCCCTGGCCGAGGCGCTGGCCAAGGTGCTGGCGGGCGACCGCGCCGGGCTCGGCGCCGCCGCCCGCGTCCACGCGCTGGCCCACTGCGAGCTGGACGTGGTCGCGGACGCCTGGCAGGAGCTCTTCACCGACGTGTGCGGACACGAAGGACGCGGCTGACGCGTCCCGGTACGCCGGGCCGGGTGCGCCGATCGGGCGAATCCCGGCCCGACGCACCGGGGCGACTGGCCGATGACGTTCCGTAACCGTCACACTGCCCCGTGTGAAGTCGATCCTGAGAACCACTCTGCTGCTCGCCGTCGCCACCGGGATCGCCGCGTGCCCCGTGCAGGCCGGCGCCGTCTCCCACCAGCCGCCCCGCGAGGGCGCCCAGTTCGTCCGTCTCGACCAGCCGCAGCCGGTGCGCGAGAGCGCCCGCACCGAGGCGGTCGAGTTCTTCTGGTACGACTGCGGTCACTCCCAGCAGCTCGAACAGCCTCTCCAGGCCTGGGTCGAGAAGCACCGGTCCGACGTCGACCTGCGCCGGGTGCCGGCCATCTGGCAGGGCAGTCGTGAGGAGGGTGCGCAGCGCGGTCACGCGCGCCTGTACTACACGCTGGAGCGGCTCGGCCTGGTCGAGCGGCTGCAGTCCTCCGCGTTCCGCGCGATCCACTCCGACGAGCAGGACCTCACCACCGAGGACCTCACCACCGACTGGGCCGCGCGCCAGGGCGTCGACGCGCAGCGGTTCCGCGAGGTGTACCGCTCGGAGGACGTCCAGCGGGCCGTGGACGAGGCCGTCGCGCTGTTCGTCCGGTACGGCATCAACGAGCTGCCCACCGTCGTGGTGCAGGGCGAGTACCGGACCTCCCCGACCAACGCCGGCGGCGTCGAGGCGATGCCGGGCATCCTCGACCACCTCGTCGCGCAGGACCAGCAGCGCCACCCCCGCACGATCCGGTTCTGACCCCGGCGTTGCCTCCCGAACCCCCGGGCGGGTCGGCCGATTTCGGCCGACCCGCCCTTTTCGGCCGCCCCCCGGGCCGCGATCCGATCACGTTCACCGAACCGACCCCCGTCGACCACACTCTGTGCCACAGTGGGGGCCGGGCCGCACCGGAGCGGTGTCAAGCACCGCCCTGACGAGCCCACTTCTCGATACCGCCGGTACCGGAGAGGGCAGATGTCCGTGGGGGGACAACGCACACAGCTCGTCGACGGGCCGGCCGGCCGGGCCGCGGACACCGAGGCGCACCCGCAGGCCGCCGAGGGGCCGCCGTCCGAACTGGTCTTCAAGCGCCGGCTCCGCCCGGCCCGGGTGGCCCGCGAGCTGTGGGGGGCCCGTGAGCTGGTCCGCGCGCTGGCCGAACGCGACCTGCGGGCCCGCTACAAGCAGGCGGTGCTCGGCTTCGCCTGGGCGGTGCTCACCCCGCTCGCGCTCTGCGCCATCTTCACGCTGGTCTTCCGCCGGGCCGTCGACGTCGACACCGAGGGCGCCGCGTACCCGCTGTTCGCCTACGTCGGCCTGATCGTCTGGCAGTTCTTCAGCAACACGATGAACCAGGGTGCGCTGAGCCTGGCCAACAACCTCAGCCTGCTGAACAAGGTGTACTGCCCGCGCGAGGTCTTCCCGCTCGCCACCATGCTGGTGGCCGGCGTCGACATGCTGATCGGCACCGCCGTCCTGGGGCTGCTCTTCCTGGTGTTCTGGACCGCGCCCGCGGCCACCCTCTTCTGGGTCCTGCCGCTGCTGCTCGTCCAGTTCGCCTTCACCTACGGCGTGGCGCTGGTCCTCTCGGTGGCCGTGGTCTACCTGCGCGACGTCCGGCACCTGCTGCCGATCATCACGCAGATGGGAGTGTTCGCCACCCCGGTCGCCTACCCGCTGGCGCAGATCCCGGAGCGACTCCAGGAGATCTACGTCGGCCTCAACCCGCTCGGTGCCGTGATCGAGGGCTACCGCAACGCCCTGCTGTACGGCCGGGCGCCGGACGCCACGCTGACCTCGATCGCCTCGGTCTCCTCGGTGGTGTTCCTGGTCGGCGGCTACCTGCTGTTCAAGAAGCTGGAGACGGGGATCGCCGATGTCGCCTAGCCCGACCGCCGCCGCCCGTGACCTCCCGCCGGGCACCATCCGCACCGACCAGGTGTGGAAGCGCTTCAAGGCGGACCAGCAGCGGATGCTGCTGCGGGACAAGGTCGACTCCATGGCCCGCCGGCTGCGCGGGGAGAAGGGCGAGGACTGGCGCTGGGCGCTGCGCGACATCTCGATGCACATCGAGCCGGGCGACTCGGTCGGGCTGATCGGTTCCAACGGCTCGGGCAAGTCCACCCTGCTCAAGATGCTGACCCGGGTGATGTACCCGTACGGCGGGGTGATCGACGTGCGCGGGCGGATCGGCGCCCTGATCGAGATCCGGGCCGGCATCCACCCCGACCTGACGGGTCGGGAGAACATCTACCTGTTCGGCGCGCTGCTCGGCCTGCGGCGGCGGGAGGTGGCCACCCGGTTCGACGACATCGTCGAGTTCGCCCGGCTCGGCGGCGCCATCGACCGGCAGGTGAAGTTCTACTCCTCCGGCATGCAGATGCGCCTCGGCTTCGCCGTCGCCGCCTACCTGGAACCCCATGTCCTGCTGGTGGACGAGGTGCTGGCGGTCGGTGACGCGGTGTTCCAGCAGCGCTGCCTGGACCGCATGCGGGAGGTCGCCGAGCAGGGCACCACCATCGTCTTCGTCTCGCACGACCTGCCGGCGGTGGAGTCGATCTGCCGGCGAGGCATCTGGCTGGAGCAGGGCTCGATCCGGGTGGACGCCGGGATCAAGGAGGCGATGGCGGGATACCGCGACTCGATCGAGGCGCAGTCCGAGGCCGGCGGCCGGACCGGGGAGCCGCTCCGACTGCTCGAGCACGGGGTGCGCGGCGAGGGCCGCGAGAGCCTCACCACCGACGAGCCGATGACCGTCGAGCTCACGCTGGGCGGCGACTACCGCGGCGACGCGACCCTGCACCTGGGCGTCAGCGAGGGCACCTCCAGCCCGATCTTCCAGATCAGCCACGAGATCCGGCTCACCGGCGGCGACCACCCGGTCTCCTGCGTGATACCCCGGTTGCCGCTGCCGCGCGGCCGGTACACGCTCTGGGCCGGCGTCTACAGCATCGGCAGGACCGACGGCGGGACGCTGATGAGCTGGCACTCGGTCGGCCAGTTCGACGTCTTCGGGCCGATGCTGGACTCGCCCCCGCGCGCCGTGGTCCTGGCCGCGCCGGTGTTCGTCCCGCACCGCTGGGAGGAGTGACGCGTGCGACCGGTCCGGGTGCTCGTCCACCTCAACAACCTGGCCTTGGGCGGTGCCCAGCTCAACGCGGTCGACATCGCCCGCACCCTGCGTGAACGGGGCCACGAGCCGGTGCTCTTCGCCCAGGGAGTGGCCGGCCCGGCGCCGCTGGTCGACATCGCCGCCGGGCACGGCCTGGACGTGGTCGTCGCCGGCGGGCCCGACACCCCGCACGCCGAGGTCCGCCGACGGCTCGGCCGGCTCGCCGCCGAGCACGGCAGCCAGCTGCTGCACGCCTGGGAGGTCCGGGCGGCCCGCAACGCGTACTTCGGGCCCGGCCGTTACGGCCGGCTGCCGGTGGTCACCACCTTCTACGGCATCCGGATGCTGCGGGGCCTGCCCCGGCACCAGCCGCTGGTGCTCGGCCTGGGCGCGCTGATGGGCGACGGCCGGGCCTTCGGCCACCGGGACGTCAGCCTGATCGAGCCGCCGGTCGACACCGTGACCGATGCGCCCGGTGCGGCGGACGGCGCCGCCTTCCGGCGTGAACACGGCATCCGGCAGGACGAGTTGCTGCTGGTCGTCGTCACCCGCCTGGTGCCCGCGCTGGAGAAGGACGCCGGCGCCGAACTCACCGTCGACGCCGTCCGGCTGCTGGACGACCCCCGGGTCCGGCTGGCCGTGGTGGGGGCCGGGCCTAGCCTGGAGCGGCTGCGCGCCCGCGCGGCCGAGGCCAACGAGGCGCTCGGCCGTGAAGCCGTCCTGGTCCCGGGCCAGTTGGCCGATCCCCGGCCGGCCTACCAGGCCGGGGACGTCGTCCTCGGGATGGGCGGTTCGGCGCTGCGCGGCCTGGCCTTCGGCAAGCCGGTGGTGGTGCACGGCGCGGCCGGCTACACCGCCGTGCACGAGCCGGGGCCGCTGGTCGAACCGCACGCCTCCCGCTGCATGTACGGCTTCGGTGACGGCTCGCGGGAGCCCGCCGCGCTGGCCGGGCAGCTGCGCGGGCTGCTCGACGACCCGGTCCGCCGGGCCGAACTCGGCGACTGGGGGCGGGAGTGGGTGGTCGGCCGGTTCTCGCTGGAGAGCGTCACCACCGCCTTCGAGGAGCTCTACGGGCGGGTGCTGGCGCGTCCGGGCGGTGCGGTCGGCTGGCTGAAGGACCTTGAGCAGATGGCCCGGTTCGAGTTCGCCAAGCCGGCCGGGCTCAGGCTGCTGCGCCGGTGACGGGGGCGCGGTGCGCCGGGGCGGCGGTGAACGTGCGGGGGCGGTAGCGGAGGTGGAGGTGGGGCGGGGGTAGCCGTCCGGAGTGCGGGCAGGCATTTACCTAACTGGTTCAGCGGTGTTTAATGGTTAGCATGAGCGAGCTGACGATCCCGCACATCCACCACCGCCACGTCGACGTCGACGGTCTGCGCGTCTTCTACCGGGAGACCGGACCGGCCGACGCCCCCGTCCTCCTGCTGCTGCACGGCTTCCCGTCCGCCTCGCACCAGTTCCGCAGGCTGTTCGACGCGCTCGGCACCCGCTACCGGCTGATCGCCCCCGACTACCCGGGCTTCGGTCACAGCGAAAGCCCCGCCCCCGGCGCGTTCGACTACCGCTTCGACACCCTGGCCGACGTGGTCGAGGGCTTCTGCCGGACCCTCGGCCTCGACCGGTTCGCGCTCTACGTCTTCGACTTCGGCGCCCCGGTCGGCCTCCGGCTCGCCACCCGGCACCCCGAGTGGGTCACCGGCCTGGTCGTCCAGAACGGCAACGCCTACGAAGAGGGACTCTCCGACCAGGCGCGGGAGTTCATCGCCAACCGGCCCGGCGTCGAAGGGGCCGCCGAACGCGCCCGCGCCATTCTCACCCTGGAGATCACCCGCGCCCAGTACGAGGGCGGCACCGGTGACCCGGAGCTGGTCGCCCCCGACGGCTGGACGCTCGACCAGCACGCCCTCGACCTGCCCGGCCGCAAGGACATCCAGGTCGAACTCGCCCTCGACTACCACTCCAACGTCGCGCTCTACCCCGTCTGGCAGGAGTGGCTGCGCACGCACCGCCCGCCCACGCTGATCGTCTGGGGCCGCAACGACCTGTTCTTCACCGAGCCCGGCGCCCGCGCCTACCTGCGCGACCTGCCCGACGCCGAACTGCACGTCCTGGACACCGGGCACTTCGCGCTGGAGGAGAAGCTTCCGGAGATCGCCCCGCTGATCGACGACTTCCTCGCCCGTACCCAGAAGTAGCCGGAGGGGGCGGGCGGCCCGGGAGCGGAGCGTCGGGAGCCAGCCGGACCACCCCGCCCGCCGCACGACCCCTGCCGCCGCACGACCCCTGCCGCCCACCCCGGACCCGGACCCGTGGCAGCCCGCCCGGGCGTCCGCGGGGACCGCTCAGCCCCGGCGCAGCAGCAGCGTCACGAAGCCGAGCGTCCCCCGGTAGCCGTGCAGCCACTCGGCGCGGTGCAGGTCGGCCGCGGCCCGGGCGGCCTCCGCGTCCGGATGGTCCGCATGGTCCAGCGCCCACTCGGCCAGCGCGCCCGTCCAGGAGAACTCGTAGTCGTCCCACTCCTGGCGGCTGCTCACGTACCCGAACACCGGTGTCCAGCCGTCCGCCGTCACCCGGTCGACGGTGGTCCCCAGGTCCGCGTAGTCGTCCCGGTCCGCACCCAGCCCGTCCAGCGCGGGCCGGTCCGGCTCACGCTCCCAGAACCCCTCGCCGACCAGCACCCGGCCGCCCGGCGCCAGGTGTTCCCGGGAGGCGTCCAGCGTCGGCAGCAGCCCGCCGAACGCATGCGTGGCACCGACGTTCAGCACCAGGTCGAACCCCGCGGGATCGGTGAACTCCCGGGCGTCCAGGTGGTGCAGGCCGAGCCGCCGCTGCACGCCGAGCGCCTCCGCCGTCTGCCGGGCGCGGGTCAGCGCCGCCGCGTCCAGATCCACCCCGACCGCCTCCCAGCCGGTCCGCGCGGTCAGCGTACGGATCAGCCAGCCGCCCTCGCCGCACCCCAGGTCGAGGGCCCGGCCGTGCTCGGTGCGCGCCGTCGCCCGCGCCAGCAGCTGGGCCACCGACTCGTCGGCGACCGGTGCGGCGATCGGGTGGTGGGCATGCGCGAGGCGGGAGATCGTCCGACGGTCCATCCGGCCAGTCTGCCGCAGCCGGGCTCAGTACGTCCGGCCTTTCCAGGCGGCCCCCCTGCCCCGCCAGTGCTGCACCGCCGAGTCCACCGTCATCAGCAGGTAGAGCGCCGCCGTGAACGGCAGCAGCAGGGCAGCCGGCGCCGGCTGCCGGTAGTACCGGAGCATCGGCAGGAAGGTCCCCGTCATCAGCGCCCACGCGGCCCCGCCGACCGCCGCCACCGGCCACGCGCCGGTCGCGAGACCGGCCACGCAGGCGAGGGGCGGCACCAGGTACACCAGCGCCAGACCGAGCACCGTGCCGAGCAGCAGCAGCGGCGAGTGCCGCAGCTGGGCGTACGCGCTGCGCGACACCATCCGCCACAGCTGCGCCAGCCGCGGGTAGGGCCGCACGCTGTCCACCTGCTCGGCCAGGCCCAGCCAGGTCCGTCCGCCGGACGCCTTCACCGCCCGCGCCAGCGACACGTCGTCGATCACCGCTCCCCGGATCGCCGCCACCCCGCCCGCCCGCTCCAGCGCCTCCCGCCGCACCAGCGAGCAGCCGCCCGCAGCCGCGGCCGTCCGGGAGCCGGGCCGGTTGCTCCACCGGAACGGGTAGAGCTGGGCGAAGAAGTACACGAACGCCGGCACGATCAGCCGCTCCCACCCCGTCTCCACCCGCAACCGGGCCATCTGCGAGACGAGGTCCAGCCGGTTGCTCTCGGCGGCGGCCACGAGCTCGGCCAGCGACTCCGGGCCGTGCGCGATGTCCGCGTCGGTCAGCAGCAGGTACTCGGCGTCCGGCCCGGCCAGGTCGACGCCGTGCCGCAGCGCCCACAGTTTGCCCGTCCACCCCGGCGGCAGCGGGGGAGGCGTGGTCACCGTCAGCTCCAGCCCCTCCGGCGCGGCCAGCCCGGCCGCGAGCCGGCCGGTGCCGTCCGTGCTGTGGTCGTCCACCAGGATCACCCGGGCCCGCCCCGGATACTTCTGCGCCAGCAGGCTCGGCAGGCTCACCGGCAGCACCTCGGCCTCGTCCCGGGCCGGCACCACCACCGCGACCTGCGGCCAGCGCGCGGGCGGACGGCGCGGCGGAAGCCGCACGTCGGTACGCCAGAAGAACCCGTGGCAGCCCGCCAGCCAGAGCCAGACCAGCAGGGAGAGCGCAGCGATCCACAGCAGGACGGTCACCCGCGCAGTCTGCCGCACCAGGGGCCCGGCGGGGGGCATCGACTAAAGTCTTGACCCGTGAAGATCGCACTGATGGACTCGGGAATCGGCCTGCTGGCCGCCGCCGCCGCGCTACGGACGCTGCGTCCGGACGCCGACCTGGTGCTCTCCTCCGACCCCGCCTCGATGCCCTGGGGCCCGCGTACGCCCGAGGAGGTGACCGCGCTCGCCCTCGGCTGCGCGCGGGCGGCCGCGGCGCACCGGCCGGACGTGCTGGTCGTCGCCTGCAACACCGCCTCGGTCCACGCGCTCGCCGCGCTCCGCGCCGAACTCGAACCCGGCCTCCCGGTCGTCGGTACCGTCCCGGCGATCAAGCCGGCCGCCGCCCTCGGCGGCCCGGTCGCCATCTGGGCGACCCCCGCCACCACCGGCAGTGCCTACCAGCGGAACCTGATCCGCGACTTCGCCGGGGCGGCGGCCGTCACCGAGGTCGCCTGCCCGGGCCTGGCCGACGCGATCGAGCACGGTGACGACGCGGCGACCACCTCCGCGATCGCCGCCGCGGCCGAGCGCACCCCCGCCGGCACGGCCGCGGTCGTCCTCGGCTGCACCCACTACGAGCTGGTCGCCGACCGGATCCGGGACGCCGTCGCCCCGACGGCCGCTCCGGGGCTCACCCTGCACGGCTCGGCCGAGCCCGTCGCCGCCCAGGCCCTGCGCCGCGTCGCCGACCCGACCCGTCAGGGCGCGGGCACCCTCACCGTCCTCCACGCGGGAGCTCCCGCCGTGCTCCCCGCCGCCGCCCTCGGCTACCCCAGGGCCCTCCTGCTCGGGTCCCTGACCGTCTGACCCAGCCGCGCCCGTGCGTAGGACGTCGGACGGGCCGACTTCCTGCGCGCCGGTGTGCGCACGTGACTCCTGGGGCGTTCGGGGCGTCCGGGGCTCCCGTGCTGCTCGGACGGGCCGTCCGGCCGCGGTCGCCGGGCGTGGGCCTACGGGTGTGGGCCGGCGTGGGCGTGGACCGCGGTGGGGTGGGCGGCGAGCTCTGCTCCAGCCGCGTGGTTCCCGGCGGGCACAGGAAGTCGGACGGGCCGACTTCCTGTGCGGGAGGGTGCGCGAGGGCGGGTGAGGGCGGGTGAGGGCGAACGGACGGGCGTCAGGCGGCCTGGCCGCGCCAGCGGCGGTAGGCCGGTTCGAGGCCGGACAGGATCGTGTCGAACCTGCGCGTACTCGTCGTGGAGTCCACCTGGAGACGGCTGATCTGGAGCGGGTGGTTGGGGAGGCGGGGGCCGAGACGGTGGTCGGAGAGGAAACCGAGCCGGTAGCCGAGTTCCTGCAGGACGGTTTCGGCGCGCGGGTCGTGGCCGCCGTCCGGGTAGGCGAATGCGGTCGGCGGCTCGCCGAGCCAGCGGGTGAGGGCCTCGTGGGCGCCGGTGATCTCGGCCCGGACGGTGGCGTCGTCGCAGCGCCCGAGGCACGGGTGCCCCTGGGTGTGGTTGCCGATCGCGACGCCGCCCTCGCGGAGCGCGAGCAGGTCGGCGGGCGTGAGCTGGTCCTGGCCGGGCGGTCGGCGGTCGGCGCTGACCCGCAGTTCCTGGAGGCTGCGCCGGCGGTCCGGGTCCGGCATCGCCTTGAGCCGGCGGAGCAACTGGGAGGGGTGTCCGCAGTCGAGTGACCGGGCGCGCCCGCCGTGCCGGGCGAGGAAGTCGGCCTCGTGCCACCAGAACGGCTTCTCCGTCCCGATCAGTTCGGAGATCACGAAGGCGGCGGCCGGGATGCCGCGCTCGTGGAGGGCGGGCAGCGCGTGGGTGAGGACGCTGCGGTCGGCGTCGTCGAAGGTCACCAGCACGCTGCGGGCGGGCAGCGGACGCCGTTCGGCGACGGCCTGCTGCACGGCGGCCAGCGAGACGGGTGTGGCGAGTCTTCGCAGCCGGTCCAGCTGGTCGCCGAAGGAACGGGGGTCGGTCACGCCGTGGTAGGCCAGCACGGCGAGCCGCTGCGCGGCCCGGGCCCGGAACAGCGGCTGGACGGGCGCGAAGCGGAGCCACGCCCCGCGTGCGTCCGCCGGACAAGCGGCGTCGGCGCCCCGGGCCGGGCGCGGCACCGGGAGGGGCGCGGGCCGTGGCACGGGCCGCAGGCTCCGGCCCGCGGCCGGGCCGGTGAGCGACTGCCCGCCGAGCGGTTGGCCGGTGAACGCCTCACCCGCGAGCCCCTGGCCCGCGCGTGCCTGCCCGGCGACCGGCTGCCCGTCGGTCGGCGAGGTGGCGGCGGGCCCGGCGACCGGAACGGCCACGGGCGTCGGCACGGCTACGGGGCCTGTGGGTTTCCGCCCCACGGATGTCCGCCCGGTGGCCGGGGTGCCGGCCGGCGGCAGCGGTCGCAGGCCCGGGCGGGCCCTGACCGTGGCCGCGGTCCGGGCCATGGAACTGGAGGTCGATGTCGTGGACTGGGACTGCGGCACGGTTCCCCCTCGGTCGCCGATGCGGCGTGGCGGTACCGCCGGAGGACGGAGCCCGGCCTCCGACTCCAGGGCACGGCGGCTCCGCCCCCTGGGTATCTCCGGTCCACGGCGGGGACTCCCAACCCGCACCGCGGACGGCTCCTGGATCGCTCAATGTAATGGAGACAGGTACGGCGCGTTGATGGTTGTACCGGACAGTCCAGGTTTTTTCGGCGATCGGAAACCCGGCGGGAACGAGGCCGGAATGCAGGCTCGGGGCGTGCCCCGGACGGTGCACCGGAGTGTGGGGGAACCGACCGGGGACAGCCGGAATGGGGAGCCGCTGCCGGGTGGGGGGAGCCGGCCGGCCGGCGCGCGTGATCGTCGCGCAGCGTGTCCGGGAAATGACGTCCTGCGTGCTGCCTCCGCCGCCGCACCGGGGTACCTTGGGCTCATGGCAGACGCGGAACGTGATCACGTCCACCCGCACGGCGCGACCCGGATGGACCGGTTCTGGCACGGAGGCGCGCTGGTCACCCACCAGGTGCCGCTGGCCCTGGTCGGCCTGGCCTGTCTCGCGCTGGGCATCGTGGTGGCCGTCGCGGTTCCGGACAGTGACGGTCCGGCGTGGGCGATGGCGGTGGCGGGCTGCCTCGCGGCCGGCGTCCTGCTGCTCGGCCGGATCGGGTTCGCGCTCTTCCGCCACCGTCGCCGCGCGACCGTCTGATCTTCCCGGGAACGGGCCCGGACAAACCCGATCGCAGGGTGAACGCCCGATCGAGCCCAACCGGTCAGATCGGCCGGTTTCGGCCCATCTGTCAGCTCCTTCTCGCTTCTTTCACAATTCCAGGGCACCAGCCCCACAGTTCCCCCTACTGTGATTCTCGTCCGGGCCGCCGACCGGCCCGGGTGCGAGGCCATTTGCCGACGCCGGGGAGGGTGTCGCAGAGGGGGGAACGATGAGCGGCACCGCCGTGCCCGGAACGGCCCCGGCCACCGGGGGGATCCGGATCCAGGTGAAGCGCCAGCTGGCACGCCTGGTCGGAGCGAGCCCCGGCGAGGGGGCCACCGTCCTGATCTACCACCGCGTCGGCGGAGGCAGCCCGGACGAGCTGGACGTCACCACCGCGGAGTTCACGGCCCAGGCCGACCTGCTCGCCGAGCTGCCGCCCGGCCGGGTGGTGTCCCTGGACGAGGCGACCGACCGGATCGAGGCCGGGCGCCGCACCCCCGGCGCCGTCCTCACCTTCGACGACGGCTTCGCCGACGTGTACCAGAACGCCTGGCCGCTGCTGCGCGAGCGCCGCCTCCCGTTCACGATCTACCTGGCCAGCGGCCACGTCGGCGGCGAGATGCGCTGGGCGGGCTCGACGGCGAGGACCACCGGCGCCCCCGCCCTCAGCTGGGACCAGTTGCGCGAGATGACCGCCTCCGGACTCTGCACGGTCGCCAACCACACCCGCAGCCACGCCCGCCCCGAACTGCTCTCCACCGGCGAGCTCGACGCCTGCAACGACGACGTCGAGGAACACCTCGGCGTCCGCCCCCGGCACTACGCCTACACCTGGGGCGTGCCCGTCCCTCCCATGGAACCGGCCCTGCGGGCGCGGTTCCGGACCGCCGCGACCGGCGAGGTCGGCCGCAACGTACCCGGCGTCGACCCGGTCCGGCTGCGCCGGGTGCCCGTCCGTCGCACCGACCCCATCGACTTCTTCCGCGCCAAGCTCTACGGCCGGCTGATCCCCGAGCGCGCCTACGCCCGGATCGTCGCCACCGCGAAGGCGGTGGGCGCCCGTGCCTGAGGGCCTGCCCTTCCCGCGCCTGCGCGGCCCCGGTGGCCGCCCGCTGCGCGTCGCGCACCTCACCACCGTCGACATGAGCCTCCACCTCCTGCTCGCCACCGAGCTGAAGGTCGACCTGGAGGCCGGGTTCGCGACCTACGGGATCAGCGCGCCCGGCCCGTACGTCGCCGACCTGGAGGCGATCGGGGTGCGGCACGAGCCGCTGCACGCGCTCACCCGGGCCTGGCAGCCGCGCGCCGACGCCGCCGCCGCCCGCGAGCTGCTCGCCGTGCTGGACCGGATCCGCCCGGACGTGCTGCACACCCACAACCCGAAGACCGGTGTGCTCGGTCGCGTGCTGGGCCGGCTCGCCCGCGTCCCGGTGGTCGTCAACACCTGCCACGGGCTCTGGGCGCAGGCCCACGACCCGCTCGCCAAGCGGGCCTTCGTGCTCGGTGCCGAGTCCTTCGCGGCCCGTTTCTCGCACGCCGAGCTGTACCAGAACGGCGAGGACCGCCGTACGCTGGCCCGCGCCGTCCCGGCCCGCCGCTCGCGGGTGGTCGGCAACGGCGTCGACCTCACCCGGTTCGCCACCGACCCGGGTGACCGCGCCCGCATCCGGGGCCGACTGCGTGCCGAACTCGGGGTCGGACCGGACGAGTTGCTGGTCGGCGGGGTCGGTCGACGGGTCGCCGAGAAGGGCATCCGCGAGTACGCCGAGGCCGCCCGCGCGCTGGCCGGCAAGGCCCGGTTCGTCTGGATCGGACCGGACGACCCGGACAAGCCGGACGCCCTCGGCGCCGAGTCCGGGGTCGACTTCCCGGGCCCGCGCAGCGACATGCCCGCGGTCTACGCCGCCCTGGACGTCTTCGTGCTCCCCTCCTACCGGGAGGGGTTCTCCCGCTCCGCCATGGAGGCCGCCGCCGGCGGCCTGCCGATGGTGCTCAGCGACATCCGCGGCTGCCGCGAGATCGGCACCCACGACGAGCACCTGCTCCTCGCCCCGCCCGGGGACGCCCCGGCCCTCACCCACGCGCTGGACCGCCTCCTCACCGAGCCCGGCCTGCGCGACCGGCTCGGCGCCGCCGTCCGGCGCCGCGCCACGGAGCGCTTCGACCAGCGCGCCGTGGCAGCCGTCTCGCTGGAGACCTACGCGGCCGTCGCCCGCGCCAGGGGACTGCCCTGGACGGTCGGCTGAGCCGGCCCGCCCACCACACCGCATCAGGGGGAAGGACCGTCATGAAGCGAGGGGGGGACCTCGCGGTCACCGTCCTGGCCGGGATCGTCGCGATCCCGCTCGGCCTGGTGATCGCCCTGCTGATCCGCTGCACCACGGGCGGACCGGTGCTCTTCCGGCAGACCAGGACCGGGCTGCGCGGCGAGGAGTTCCAGATCCTCAAGTTCCGCACCATGCGGGACAGGCGGTTCCCCGAGGAGGAGGACGCGCCGCGGATCACCGGGCTCGGCGAGCTGCTCCGCAGGACCAGCCTGGACGAGCTGCCGCAGCTGTGGAACGTCGCACGCGGCGAGATGGGCGTGATCGGGCCCCGGCCCACGCTGCCCGAGCAGGTCGTCCACTACTCCCGCCGCCAGCGCGGCCGGCTCGACGTCCGCCCCGGCCTCACCGGCTGGGCGCAGGTCCAGGGCCGCAACTCGATCACCTGGCCCCAGCGGATCGAACTCGACCTCTGGTACGTGCAGCACCGATCGCTCCGGCTCGACGTGCGGATCCTCCTGCTCACCGTCAAGGTGCTGCTGCGCCCGGCCGGCATCACCGCGGCCGGCGGGGTCAACCCGGGGTTCCCGGCGCCCACCGAGCCTGCCGAGGCCGTCGCGCCCGCCGCGTCCGCGCCCGTCCCCGTCCCCACGCCCGCGTCCCTGCCCGCGTCCGCGCCGGTCCCCGTGCCCGCACCGCCCGCGCACCAGCCGTTCCCCGCCGGTATCGGCCTGCCCCGGCAGGCCACCGGCCCCCGGCAGGCGGTCGCCCAGCGACTGGCCCGGCCCGCCGTCACCGCCGTCGAGGAGGCGTCCTGACGCCGCGACCGGGCAGGACGGCCCGCATGCCTTCCGGCACCGCCCGGCCCGGGCTCTGGATCGCCGGCGCCGGGGGCGTCGGCCGCGAGGCGCTGGACACCGCGCTCGCGGCCGGCGTCCCGGTCGCGGGCTTCCTCGACGACCGCTCGCACGGCGCCACCGTCCGCGGACTGCCCGTCCGCCGGCCCGCCGACCTGGGACGCGGCGCGCCCTACCTGGTCGGCATCGCCGACCCGGCCGTCCGGCAGCGGCTCGCCGCCCTGCTCGACGGGCTGGGCGGCGAGCCGGTGACCCTGGTCCACCCCCGGGCGCTGGTCGCCCCCGAGACGGTACTCGGGCCGGGCTGCCTGGTGATGGGCGGCGCGTACGTCTCCAGCAGCGTCCGGCTCGGCGCGCACAGCCAGGTCCACTACAACGCCACCGTCGGCCACGACACCGTGTGCGGGGAGCGGGTGACGGTCTATCCGGGCGGGAACGTCTCGGGGTCGGTGCTGCTCGCCGACGCCGTCACCGTGGGCTCGAACGCCGTGGTGCTCCAGGGCCGCAGGGTCGGCACGGGCGCCTTCGTCGGCGCGGCGGCCGTGGTGACCAGGGACGTTCCCCCCGGCGAGGTGGTGGTCGGCTCCCCGGCCCGACCGCTGCGGAGAACCGCGCCCTGAGGCCGGGACGGCCCGGATAGGCTACCGGGCATGGCCATTCCCGAGTTCCTCGCCGACCTGCGCGCCGTGGTCGGCACCCGCATGCTCTGGCTCAGCGCCGTCGTCGCGGTCGTGCTGGACGACGACGGCCGGGTGCTGCTCGTCCAGCGTGCCGACGACGGGCGGTGGACGCCGCCCGGCGGCATCCTCGACCCGGGGGAGCAGCCCGCCGACGGCGCGGTCCGCGAGTGCCTGGAGGAGAGCGGCGTGGTCGCCGTCCCCGAGCGGTTGGTCTCGGTCACCGTCTCGCCCGAGGTCACCTACCCCAACGGCGACCTGACGCGGTACCTGGAACTCGTCTTCCACTGCCGGCCGGTGGACGGCGAGGCGCGGATCAACGACGACGAGACGCTCGCGGTCGGCTGGTTCGGGCTGGACGAGCTGCCTCCGATGGAGGAGAAGGAGCTCGGGTGGATCCGCCACTCCCTGGCGGACCGCGCGGCGGCGGTCTTCACCTGGCAGGGCACCGAGCGCGTCTGACGCGGCGGCGGACCCCGAGCGGCGGGCGGCGGCTACAGCGTGCGGAACCAGGCCGCCGTCCGCTCCAGACCCTCGCGCAGCGGCACCGGGCGGACGTCCGGGAAGAGCTCGCGCAGCCGTGCGTTGTCGGCCTGCGAGTCCCGGACGTCACCGGCCCGCGGCTCGGTGTGCGCGACCTCGACCGGGTGGCCGAGCACCGACTCCAGCTCGCCGACCAGCTCCAGCAGCGAGGTGCGGGTGCCGAACGCGAGGTTCACCGGATCGGCGTGCACCACCCGGCGGACGACCGCGTCGCTGATCACCTGGGCGACCGTGCCGACGTAGGTGAAGTCCCGGCTCTGCCCGCCGTCCCCGTGCACGGTCAGCGGGCGTCCGGCCAGTGCGGCGTCCAGGAACGCCGGCACCACGGCCGCGTAGGCGTGGCCGGCGGGCTGCAGCGGGCCGAACACGTTGAAGAACCGCAGCGGCAGCACGCCCAGCCCGTAGCAGTGGTGGTAGGCCGCGAGGTACGCCTCGGTGGCCAGCTTGCTGACCGCGTACGGGCTCATCGGCGCGGTCCGCATGGTCTCCCGCTTGGGCAGCTCGCGGTTGGCGCCGTAGACGGAGGAGGACGACGCGGCGGCCACGTACGGCCCGCCGGCCCGGCGGGCGGCCTCCAGGACCTCCAGGGTGCCGGTGGCGTTGGCGTGGTGGCTGGCCAGCGGGTCGGCCACCGAGCGCGGGACGGACGGCAGCGCGGCGAGGTGGACCACCGCGTCGGCGCCGGCGAGGGCCTCGTCCAGCAGCGCGCGGTCCAGGACGGTGCCCTCGAAGAGGACCGCCCCCGTCCCGGCGAGGTTGCCCTTGTGACCGGTGGAGAGGTCGTCCACGACCCGCACCTGGCTCACCTCCGGCCGGTCCAGCAGGGCCCGGACCAGGTTGGCCCCGATGAATCCGGCTCCGCCTGTGACGACCACGCGCATGGCTGAGGTTCCCCCCTCCGACCACCGGGCCCGCTCGGCCGGTTCTGCGCCGATGGTAGCCGGGCGGTCACCGGCTGTGGGGTGGAACCCCGAGAACGGCCGGAACCGGCGGAGCGCCGAGAACGGCCGGAACCGGCCGGGCCCGGGAACCGCCTGAACCGGTGGATCCGCCGGTGGAACCGCCGGCGGATCCACCCGGGGCCGCACCGCTCGGGGCCGCCCGGGGCTGCTCGGGACCGGCCGGTCGGGGCGGCGCTCAGCCCTTGTGCTGGCGGTAGGCCTCCTCGGCCGCGTCCAGCACGGCCGCGAGGTCGCCCCCGGCCGTGGCGGTGGCCACCGCGGCCACCGCGCCCTCCACGAACGGGGCCTCGGCGAACCGGACGGGGAACGGCAGCCCGTGCTCGTCCGCGTCGGAGAGCAGCGCGCGGACGGTCGCGACCGCGCTCCCGAGGTCGGCCAGGATCACCACGCCGTGCCCTTGGTCGACCCGGCGGGTGGCGGCGGCCACCAGCACCGCGCTGATGCCGGGACCGTCGACGAGGTCCCCGCCGGTCGCGGCGACCGGCGCGGGCGAGTCGGAGTCGGCGAGCGAGAGCGCCATGGCGCGGACGGCGGCGGCCAGCTCCTGGCTGTGCGAGACCAGGACGATGCCCACCCGGCCGTGTGCGGGCGGGCGGCCCGGGGCCGGCCGGGGCAGCGGCGTGCGGCCGGGCGGGGTGCGGGGCGCCGGAGGGTGGGCCGAGGGAGCCTCGGAGATGGGGATGACATCGGCGCGGGTGCCGTCCCGGCGGCTCATCGGCTGCTCCTGGGGGAGTGTGGCGGGGCGGGGGCGGTGGGGGCGTTCCACACTCTGGCAGCTCGCCCGCCGCCCGTCCGTGCGGGACACGCCCTAGCACAGCCGGGGCGGTGGCGGGCCCGCTGACAGGCTGTCGGCCCCGGCCGGGGGAGTCCCGGGCATCCCGCTGACCGGGGCGGCGACCGTGACTAGGCTGGGCCCGTCCAGGCCGTCGGGAGGAGAGACCAGTGGTGGCAGCCAACAGCGGGACCGAGGTGGATGCGGTGGAGCCCGTGGAGCTCGGCGTGAACGGGAAGCCGAAGGTGGACTTCGCGGGGGCCACCTGGCTGTGCAGCAGCCAGGGTGTCGGGGACGTCCAGATCGCCTTCGTGGACGGCTACATCGGGATGCGGGACGGCCGCCAGGAGGACGGCCCGGTCCTGGTGTTCACACCGGCCGAGTGGCGGGCCTTCGTGCTCGGTGCGCGGGACGGCGAGTTCGACCTCACCTGAGGTCCGGGCGGTTCCGGCCGGCGGCCGGACCGGTCCGTCGGACCGGGCGCCGCGACCGGGTGTCCGGCCCCTTCGGGGGAGGTTCGGAGCGCGTCCGGTGCCGGCCCGGACCCCCGGGTCGGCACCAAGGTCTCTGCTGGTCATCTTTCTGATCACATTTGAGCGCGCGCCGTCATAATTTCTGTTGACTGTTAGACAAACGCAGCTCAGAGTATGAGCACAGACAGACGCCGTGCCCACCGCCCCCACGCGGCCAGACACGGCGCCTGCTGTGTAACCCGACAGCGCTGCCGGGCTTCCTCCCAGTCATCCCCTGCGCACCGGGGTGCGTCGGCCGGTCCCGGCCCCGAAGGGCCGGCAGTCGCCGGGAGGTGTGGCGCCGGAACCGAGAGCTACTCGGAGACCGGTGCCTGTGCTCGGGACCCGCACGCCCCCACGCGGCGGCGTCCCGAGCAGGTCCACGGGAGCGACGGGCCGGGGCCCCGCGGACCTTGCTTGTGTGCATGGAACTGTTGGCTTGTGTGCTGTGCTGTGTGCGACGACGAAGCTGGGTGCTCGGCACTTCGGCACGACGGTGTGCACAGTGAGGGATACGCGTGTAGGGCCGCGTTGCGACATGCCGTCCCCCCGAAGGGTGAAACCCAGAACGGCTGTCGTGCTGAACCGAACGTAGCCCGGACGGTTGCTCAGAGTCAACATTGGTCTCTGAGCGTGGATCTCCGTCCGGCGCCCCACCCACCCCGTGAGCGTGGTGTGCTTGGCACGTACGATGTTCCCATGTCTTTTCTCCGCCGTCGCTCCGGCCAGCCCACCGGCCCGGACTTCGACGTGCTCGCCATGGATCCGGGCGACTGGCCCGGTGACTTCGGTGCGGCCATGATGACCGGTCCCGACGGCTCCTGCCAGGGGATTTTCCTGCGCTACGACCTGTTCGGCGGCAGAGGACCGGCGATGTTCATCGGCAATCTCCCCGAGGGATCGCCGGCCCGGGACACCGGGGACAGCGTGCCCTTCGAGGTCCGGCAGCTGCTCGCGGCCCTGGAGGACGAGGAACCGGTCGAGTTCGTCTCGGCGGAGGACTTCCCGGTCCTGCTCGGGGACGACCTGCTCATCGTGAAGAAGGTCAAGGTCAGCGAGGGCCGGGTGTTCTGCTCCCAGTTCGGCCGGAGCGACGGAGTGCAGGTCACCATCGCCTCCTGGGACCGACCGATTTCGGACGACCTCTACCAGTTGCTCAAGCCGCTGCCCGCGGACATGTTCCAGCAGGGCTGATCGGTCGCCGGAACCCTGCCCCGGAGGGCAGGGTTCCGCTTCCCGTTCGGTGCACCGCCGGGTGGCCCGTTCCGGCCCACGGGCGCTGCTTGACGGTTTCGATCACGGCTTCGTACAGTCGCGAACATGTCGTGCCGTCTTCCGCTGCTGACCCGCCGCAGCTATCTCGACCTGCGGCGTACCGCCAGCGCTGCGTGTCCGGGCTACTGAGGGGGATTCGTCCCCGAGGCGGCGGGCGGCCGGCCGAGCGGTCGGCGCCGATCCGGGGGCGGGCGTTCCGCTGACCTCCGGGGCCGCCCACCGGTACCGCGCGCCAGTCCGGCGTGCCGCCCGCAGATGCCGAGCCCACGCTGCCGCCCGGAGGCACCAGCACCATGACCACCACCGCTGCCGACCAGTCACCCGCCGCCCAGTCGCCTGTCGCGGCCGCGCTCGCCGGACTGCCCCGGGTCGTCGATCTGCTGGCCGCGCGGGCCGAGGAGCACGACCGCGACGCCACCTTCCCGTACCAGGGCATCGAGGCGGTGCACGAGGCCGGGCTGCTCACGCTGACCGTCGACCGGCGGTACGGCGGCCCCGGCGGCACGCTCGCCGACACCGTCCGGGTGCTGGCCCAACTCGGCCGGGGGGACGCCTCGGTGGCCGTGGTCACCGCGTTCACCCTGCTCCAGCACGCCGAACAGGCGCGAGTGGCGGGCTGGCCGACGGCCGGCTACCGGCGGCTTCTCAACGAGTCCCGACGCGGCCCGGCGCTGGTCAACACCCTGCGCGTGGAGCCCGGCGGCCGGACCGGGGCGCCGCCCGCCACGATCGCCCGGCGGGACGGTGACGGCTGGCTGCTCAGCGGCCGGAAGACCTACTGCACCGGCGCCGAGGCGCTGGCCTGGATGGCGGTGACCGCGCGGACCGACGAACCGGTGCCCCGGATCGGCACCTTCCTGGTCCGCGGCGAGAGCGAGGGCCTGGAGATCGACCCGACCTGGGACCAGCTCGGCCTGCGCGCCAGCGCGAGCCACGACGTGGTCCTGGAGGAGGTGCACGTCCCGGCGGAACTCGCGCTGGGCCTCACCCCGCCGAAGGGTGGAACCGTGAAGGGCGGGGCCGCCGCTCCCGGAGCCGCCGCCGAGGCCGTACCGGCCGCCGAACTCGGCCGCGCCTGGCACGATCTGGCGCTCTCCGCGGTGGCCGTCGGGGTCGCCCGCTCCGCCCAGGACTGGCTGGTCCGCTTCCTGCACCAGCGGACTCCGGCCAATCTGACCGAGCCGCTCGGCAGTCTGCCCCGGTACCGTTCCGCGCTGGGGGAGATCGAGGCCCAGTTGATCGGCGCGGAGGAACTCGTCCACGGGCTGGCCCCGCGGGTGGACCGGGCCGAACCGGACGCGGTCGCCCGTACCGGGCCGGCCCATCTGATGGCCTCCCGGGCCGCCATCTCGGCCGTCCAGCAGGCCGTTTCGCTCACCGGCAACCCGGGCCTGAGCCGGCGTCACCCGTTGGAGCGCTACCTGCGCGACGTGCTGAGCAGCCGGGTCCACCTGGCCCCGGACGAGGCCGTCCTGGAGGCCGCCGGCCGGGCGGCGCTGGAGCGCGGCGCCCGGCCCTGAGCAGGGGAACCGGCCCGCTCAGCGGGTGCCGACGGCCGCCCGGACCGCGCGGCGGGCCAGCGCGGCGTCGTCGTAGAGCCGCCGGATCATGATCCGCTGCTCCTCGCCGGCGCCCGGCACGTCGTAGAGCCGGATCTCCCGCATCAGCACGAGGACCAGGTTGACCAGGAACGCGTCCCGGGCCATCGTGCCGCCGCTCTGGGCGAGTTGGCTGATCTGGCGGCGGGCCGCGGTGTCCCCGGAGAGCACGCTCCACAGCACCGCCAGGTCGTACCCCGGCAGGTACCAGCCGGCCTGCTCCCAGTCGACCAGCACCGGACCGGAGGGCGCCAGCAGCATGTTGCTGAGCAGCGCGTCCCCGTGGCAGAGCTGGAGCGGGACGTGGCCGAGCCCGTGCAGGAGGCCGCGCAGGTCGCTGGCGTCCCGGTCGGTGAGCTGGCCCACCGAGTGGTACCGGGCGATCTCCAACTGGTAGTCCAGCCGTGGCTGGAACACGTCGGTCGGAGGCCGCCAGAGGTTGAGCGTCCGGACGGCGGTGAGCAGCGCCCGGACCTCGCCCGGGGTGGGCGCGTTGACCGGGTGGCGCTCGCGTGCGGCCGGACGGCCGGGAACGCGCTCCATGACGAGCACGCAGCGGTCGTGGTCGGCCGCCACCAGACGGGGCAGCCGCACCGGCGGTCGGTGCCGGACGAACGCCCGGTAGACCGCGACCTCGTGGTGGAAGTCGCTCACCAGCTGTTCGAAGTGCTCGCTCCGCACCGCCTGCGGGGCCAGGCACTTGGCCACCACCGGCGCGCGGCCGATGGTGCCCGCCACCAGGATGTGGCGGCTCCCCTCACGCAGCACCTGGCGAGGGGTGAACGCGGGGCATATCCGGGCGACACCGGCGAGCGCGGCCCGTACGGCGGGGGTCTGCAGCGCCGCGGGGTCGATCCGTTCCTGGACGCCGGACTGGCCGGGGCGGAGCGGCGGGCGCAGCATCCGGCCGTCGCCGGGGCGGGCGGCGGGGATCCGCGCGCCGGGCGCCCGGGTGCCGACGGGGAGGGCGGAATCCGGCGCCCGCAGGCCCAGCGCGGTCCGGGCGGCCTGGCCCCGCGGGTCCGCGGACCGGCCGTCGGCGCCGCGGGGGGCGGCGGGCCGGGTCGGCGGCACCTGCTTCGGTCCGGGACGGCCGGTGGCTGCGGTGGGGGGGCGCAGCGCCGCGCGGGTCGCGGTCGGCGTCGGGGAGGTCGCTGAGGAGTACATGGGGTGAGGGAGGTTCCTTCCTGTCCGTCTGCGGGTGAGCCCCGCCGGTGCGGGGAGGGCCGGTGCCGCGTGCTTCCTGGCGTGACGGCGGCCCTTGCTCGGTCCGGTGGGTGGTGCGCGGGCTCCGGGCACGGACGCCGGGGTCGGAACCCCGTGCTGCGGCGGTGGACCGGCCGTCCGCACCCTGGGGAATGCGGTCGGCCGGTACTGCCGTGGCCGTGCCCGGCGCCCCCGCGCCACCCGGCCGCGCCACCCCCTCGGGTGAGAACCGGGGACGTTCCGCGACCCGAAGGGGGGAACCCCTCCAGGGCCTGGAACACCGCCCGACCCGGGGGTCGGGGTGGCGCACCTCTACATCACACCCGAATGCCGGTGGTTGGTAATGTGGCGGGCCCTGGCGAAGCCTGGCGAATGCTCGCCTGGCACATGACGGAGCCTCTAGCCTCGAACCAGCCGAGGAACCTGGGGGCTTCACGTGAGCAGGGGACCCAACACCCGACTCGCCGATCTGTTCGTCCTGACCGGATGGTCGAAGGGCGAGCTCGCGCGGCTGGTCAATCGGCGCGGTGCCGCGATGGGACAGCAGCAGCTGTCCACCGACACCTCGCGGGTCCGGCGCTGGATCGAGCAGGGCGAGGTCCCGCGCGACCCGGTGCCGAGGGTGCTGGCAGCTGTGTTCACGGAGCGGCTCGGCCGTGTCGTCACCACTGAGGACCTCGGTCTGGAACGACACCGGCCCACCAGGAACGGAGCGGCGCAGTCCGCCATCTCGTCGTTATGGGAGCCGGATCGAACGGCCGCGGTCCTCACCGAGTTCACGGGAATGGACCTCATGCTGAACCGACGTGGATTGGTGGGCGCGGGTGCTGCGCTCACGGCCGGGGCGGTCGTCGCCGACTCCCTGAAGGGCTGGCTGGGCGGGGACGCGGTCGCGTACGCGGCCTCGGCGCCCGGCCCGAGACCGGTGGTCGCCCAGGGCGGCGCCCGCCCGGTGGTGGACCTGTACGACGCGGGCCCGGTGGGGCCCGGCGAGGTGGAGGCGCTGGAGCGCTCGGTCCAGGTGTTCCGGGCCTGGGACGCGGCCCGGGGCGGCGGCCTGCAGCGGAAGGCGGTGGTCGGCCAGCTCAACGAGGTGGGCGGCCTGCTGACGCACCGCCACGGCGCCGCCGTGGAGCAGCGGTTGTGGCTGGTCGCGGCCAACCTCGCGGTGCTGGCCGGCTGGATGTCGCACGACGTCGGCCTGGAGCCGACCGCGCAGAAGTACTTCCTGCTCGCCGCCGAGGCGGCGAAGGAGGCGGGCGACCGGCCGCGCGCGGGGGAGGCGATCTCCCGGGCGGCCCGGCAGATGGTCCACCTCGGGCGGGCCGACGACGCGATCGACCTGATGGCGGCGGCCAAGTCGGGCGGCGGTGGCCGGATGCTGCCCAGGACCCGGGCGATGCTGAACACCGTGGAGGCCTGGGCGCACGCCTCGATCGGGCACGCGCAGGCGACCCGGCGGCTCCTCGGGGAGGCCGAGGACCTCTTCGCCGAGGAGGTCACCGGTCCGCCGCCGTCCTGGATGCAGGTCTTCGACGAGGCGGAGCTGCGCGGGATGCAGGCGCTGGTGCTGCGGACGCTCGCCGAGCACGACGCGTCGGCCGCGGCGGACGCGCGCCGGCACGCCGAGCGGGTGATCGCGCTGCGCGAGGGTACGGGGCAGCTGCGTTCGGCGCTGTTCGACCGCATCACGCTGGCCTCGGTGCACTGGATCACGGGGGAGCCGGACGCGGCGGACTTCCAGGTGAAGATGGTGATGAACCTGATCGGCCAGAACTCCTCGCACCGGACCTGGGACCGGTTGCGGGAGATGTACCGGCTGACCGCGCGCTACCGGGGGGTCCCGGCGGTGGACGAGCTCAGGGCCGAGCTGGGGCGGGAGCTGCGGTCGGCGGACGCGACGAACCGGCCGCGGCCCGCCTGAGAGCCACGCCGTCCGAGAGCCGGCTGCTTCAGGGCCGACCCGGTTCGGAGCCGGGCCGGATCGGCTGAGGGGCCCGCTGCCCCGACGGTCGCGCGGTCCGAGGGGCGAGTTGTCCCGACGGTCGCGCTGTCCGAGGGGCGAGTTGTCCCGACGGTCGCGCTGTCCGATGATCGGTCCGCCGGTGGGTCGCCGTGTCGGGTGCCTGCCCGCCGGCCGCCGTCTGCCGGGCGGGGGAGCGGACCGGAGCTTGCCCGACAGGCAAGCTCTAGGAGGAGTGCGCCCGGCGGAGCAGCATGCGCAGGGCGGTCACGGTGCCGTCGGTGCCGACCACGGGCTCGCCGGTGTACTCGACCGTGTCGTGCCCGCCGCCGGGGCGGCGGACCTGGAGGGTGCCGAAGGCGTGCCGTCCGTGGACCAGGGCGTCGGTCATCATCCGGCGCAGCTGGGGGCGGTCGGCCTCGTCCAGCCGGTCGGGCAGGCGGTCCAGGCTGAGCGGGCCGCGGCCCGGGTCGCAGCCGAGCAGCCGGTAGGCGTCGGCGGACCACCGGGCGTCGTCGGTGAGCAGGTCCCACTCGGCCGAGCCGACGGTGGCGGAGTCGGGCGGCGCCTGCGTGGTGCCGTCCACTCTCTCGCCCGCCGGGCCGTCGCCGCCCGGCTGGCCGTCCCCGTGCGCCGGGCCGTCCCCGCCGGGCGGGCCGCCGGCCGCAGTCCTCGCGCCGAGCGCTCCGGTCGCGGCCGTCACGGCGGCCGGCGTGGTGGCACCGGCGGCGCGGGGTGGGCGGGTGACGGTATTCGGCATGATCATGGCAAGTCCAATGGTCCCGAGGTGATGGGCGGGCCGGCCGGATGGTGAAGTCGACTGTCGCACAGCGGCATCACCCTCGTGGGCGATTTGGACAGAACGCAGGCAAATTTCCCCCGGCATATGCCAGTGCGCACAAAGGGTCGGTCGCCCTGTGTGCGGCGGGGTGCCCGAGGCGGTAACCTTCGGTGATTCCGGCGCCCGGGCGCCCACCGCAGTACCCACCAGAGACCCCGGCGACGGAAATCCCGTTGCCACTACGACCGCCGCAACGGATGCTGACCTCATGTTCGAGCCAGTGATAGCACCTAGTGCCAGCCTCCTCGGCCTCCTTCAGCGAGGTCGCGGTGACGGGCAGCTCCATGCGCTGGCCGCCGACCGCACCGAGGCCATCGCCGCGTTGGAGGAGTGCGTCACCAGGGATCCGAGAGCCGACTGGCAGGTCGAGAACCGCTCCCTCTACTACGCGCGCCTCTACATGGAACTGGAGGCGCCGCTCGACGGCATCGAGGACCACCTGCACTCACCGGAGGACCTCCTCGACGAGGACGAGTCCCGGACCGGCCTCGCGCTCTCCGTCCTGGGCCACCTCGCCGCGTACGGCCGGCGCGACGCGCTGCTGATGCTCCGCGAGTACGCCGCCACCGGCACCAACTGGGCCTGGGCCCTCGACGAGCTCGCGCTGCGCGACGACGACCGCGGCCTGCTGCTGCTCGGCACCGCCGTACTGGACCGCTTCGCGCCGGGCCCCGAGGGCGACGCCGAACTGCGGGAGACCATCCGGTCCGCCTACGAGCCCCGGCCCTGGCGGCTCTGGGCGGCGTACCACCCGCGGGTCGCGGCGGCCGGCGAGCAGTCCCCCTTCGACCTCTGGCAGCGCCAGCTGAACCGCAGCGGCGTCACCCCGGGCTGGTCCACCGCCGACGTGCTCGCCTGGGCCGACCAGGGCGAACTCGGCAGCCTGCGCGCCACCGCCTTCGCCGGCCGGCCGGACCGTACCGAGCCGGCCTACGACCTGCGGGACGGCCGTGACGCCACCGGCCCCGACGCCGTGGACCGCCGGGCCGCCGCCGCCGCCCGCTGCCTGACCGCCGTGGTCCGGCCCGAGGACCGCCCCGCCGTGCTGGAGGCCGCCCGCTCCGGACTGCCCGGCGCGCGCCGGGCCGCCCTGCGGCACCTGGTGGACCAGCGGGACCCGGCCGCGGCCGACCTGATCGAGGCGGCCGCCTCCGACGTGGACGACCGGCTGGTCCGGTTCGCCCTGGAGCTGATCGGCCGGATGCGCGGCCCGGAGGCGCTGGTGCACGCCCGCCGCTGGGCCGACCCGGCGACCGGCGGCGCCGACAGCGCCCTCGGCGAGGCCGCCGTCCAGCTGCTGGCCGACGCGGGCGAGCCCGCCGACGGCCCGCTGGTGGTGGCCGGGCTGCGCCGGTGGATCTCGGTCCGCGGAGTGGCCGGCGCCGGTGCCGGGCTCGGGACGCTGGTCGACGGTGCGGGGCGGCTGACCGTCGCCGCCGCCGTCCCGGTCCTGCGCCACATCTACGGGGAGTCCGCCTCCTCCGACCTGCGCGGCCGCGCCGCCCGGGCGCTCGCCGTGACCGACGTGCACTTCCCCGAGGGGCCGGCCGTCGAGTGCCTCTGGGACTGCGAGGAGTCCACCCGGGAGCTCGCCGCGAGGCACGTCGCCACCACCGGCGACGCCCGCGTGCTGGAGCGCCTGCGCCGTCTCGCCGCCGATCCGGCCGAGGAGGCCGAGGTCCATGCCGCCGTCCGGGGCAGGCTGACGGCCGCCCGGGAGCGGAGCCGGTAGGCGTCGGTGACGACGAGTTCGTCACGACCGGTTCGTCATGACGGAGCGGGCCGGTCCACCTGGTGAGGTGGACCGGCCCGCTCTGTCGTTCGTCGGTGGAACGCGGTTCTACCTGCGGCCGCGACCCTGCCGGTGGGAGGTCACTTGGCCACCACGCCGGCGTCGGGCGTCAGGGTACCGACGGACACCAGGACGATGATCAGGATCCCGAGCGCGATGCGGTAGACCACGAACGGCATGAAGCTGTTGTTCGAGATGTACTTCAGGAACCAGGAGATCGCCGCGTAGCCGACCACGAAGGCGATCGCGGTGGCCAGGATGGTCGGTCCCCAGGCCGGGGCCGGACCCTCGCCGATCTTGAACAGCTCCAGCACGCCGGAGGCCAGCACGGCCGGGATCGCCAGCAGGAACGAGTAGCGCGCCGCCGCCTCGCGGCTGTAGCCGAGCAGCAGACCGGCGCTGATCGTGCCGCCGGAGCGGGACACGCCGGGGATGAGCGCGAGCGCCTGGGCCAGGCCGTAGCCGGCCGCGTGCGGGAGGGTCAGGTCGGTGATCGGCTTGGCGTGCCGGACGGCCCTGGTCCGGTCGGCGATCGCCAGGACGATGCCGAAGACGATCAGCGTGGTGCCGATGATCCGCAGGTCGCGCAGGTCCTTCTCGATGGTGTCCTGGAAGAGCTTGCCCAGGATGCCGATCGGCAGGGTGCCCATGATCACGAACCAGCCCATCCGGGCGTCCTGGTGCGAGCGGAGCGCCGGCCGGAACAGCGATAGCGTCCAGGTCTTCACGATCGAGGCGATGTCGCGGCGGAAGTAGATCAGCACCGCGGTCTCGGTGCCGAGCTGCGTCACGGCGGTGAACGCAGCTCCCGGGTCCTGCCAGCCCAGCAGGGCGGGGAAGACCCGGAGGTGGGCGCTGGACGAGATCGGCAGGAACTCGGTGAGCCCCTGGATCAGGCCGAGGACGGCCCCGTGGAACCATTCGATCACCGGACACCCGCCAGGGGTATCCGTCGCTCGATGCGCATTCAGCGGTCCTTGTTGGTCGGTGCGGGAACGGGCCCCTGCGGTGTGCGGCCGGCGCATGCGAGTGGCACGGTCCGATGGCAGGCGAATCACCGGTCCCGCCCGGCGCTCGGGCCGCGCGCGGGCCCGGCGTGCGCCTGATGCTACGCCGTTCAGGTGACGGGCCGACGCTCGCCCCCGCCGCTGCGTGCAGCGCCCCGGCCGACCTCCGCCCGGGTCGACCTCCGCCGGGCGCCGCACGCGGCGGGCGGGCGTTCAGCCGGCGACAGGACGGGCCCGAACCCAGATCCGGTCCTCGGTGAGGTAGGACTCGACGGCCAGCCCGGCCTCGGCGAGGGCCCCCTCGAACTGCGCCGTGTCGAGCGGCCGGGAGAGGAAGGTCTGGGTCCACCGCGCGTCCGGGAACTCGTACTCGACGTGGACGGAGGCGACGCCGTCCCCGACCGGGGTGGCCGAGGCCACCCGCACCAGCCCGTCCGGGGGGAGCGGCCGCTCGCGGGGCACGTCGCGCTGCCAGTCCTCGCCCTCGCGCTGGAGCAGCACGCAGCCGTCCGCCGCGACGTGCCGCCGGCAGGTGTCCAGCAGTCCGCGGCGGACCGCCGGGTCGCCGGCGTGCACCAGGAACGACGCGAGCAGGACGACGTCGAACCGCTCGTCGAGGTCCAGCAGCTCGATCGTGCTGCGGACGGTCCGCGCTCCGTGCACCCGCGCCAGCATCTCGGCCGACTCGTCCACCGCCGTCACCCGGAACCCGAGGTCCAGCAGCGGATGCGTCATCCTGCCCGCGCCGCAGCCGAGTTCGAGGATGCTCGCGCCGGCCGGAACGGCGCGCCCGATCACCTCCGGCTCGCCGTTGGGCAGCAGTCGCCCGTACATCTCGACCGCGCAGCCGTCCGGCGTGATCGCCCCCGGGCCGGTCCCGTCGTATCCCGTGCGTCGTTCGTCAGCCATGCGATCCATCCGAACACGATCGGGCGGGGGCGGGAAGAGGGTGGGTCGATCCATGGTTGTCGTATACCCCTAGGGGGTATACATTCATCGGCGGAACCGGGAAGCGCAGAGCGACCGAGCACAGCGGAGGACGACATGACAGACCCCGCCCGACACGAGCATCCGCAGCACGTGGACCACGGGCACCACGGGCACCGCGACGGCCACCGGGTCGGCGAAGGCAGCCCGGGTCACACTGGAGAGATGGACCACTCGGCACCCGCCGGGCACACGGGTCACGCGGGGCACGCGGGGCACGCGGGGCACGCGGGGCACGCGGGTCACGCGCACGGCGCCGGTGGCGCGAGCTGGCGGACCGCCGCCCGGGCCACCCTGCACTGCCTCACCGGTTGTGCGATCGGCGAGGTCCTCGGCATGGTGATCGGCACCGCGCTCGGCCTGCACAACGGCGCGACCGTGGCGCTCTCGGTCGCGCTGGCCTTCGTCTTCGGCTACGCGCTCACCATGCGCGGCGTGCTCGGGGCGGGCCTCGACCCCCGCGCCGCGGTGAAGGTCGCGCTGGCCGCCGACACCGTGTCGATCCTCGTCATGGAGCTGATCGACAACACCGTGATGATGACCGTCCCGGGTGCGATGGACGCGGGCCTCGGCGACGTCCTGTTCTGGCTCGCACTGGCCGGCGCGCTGCTCCTCGCCTTCGTGCTGACCGTCCCGGTCAACAAGTGGATGATCGGCCGGGGCCGTGGCCATGCGGTGGTCCACGCCCATCACGGGCACTGACGTGCGCTGACGGCGCCGCCCGGTCGGACGGCTGCGGCCCGCACCTCCTCCCGGGAGCAGGTGCGGGCCGCGGCCGTTCCGCGCGGTCGGCGGTCGGCGGTCGGCGGTCGGCGGTCGGCGCCGGGTCGGTCAGTGGGCCCGGTCGAGCTCCGCGAGGGTGGCGTGCAGCCAGTCCAGTTCGGCCGCGGTGGTGGCGCGGGCGATCAGCAGCATCCCTCGGCGGAACGGGTCGTCGACCTCCTCGGCGCCGACCGGGCGGGTGCCGTCGTAGAAGAAGCTGGCCGGCTCGCCGAGGAAGGCCAGGCGGCGGCGGAGCACCGCGGCCTGCGCCGCCGGTTCGGCGTCGAGGTGGCGCAGGAACGCCAGGGTGGCGAACCAGCGGTTCTCGTCGCTGATGTCCAGCTCCTCCGGGGTGCGGAGCCGGTCGAGCAGGGCGGCCCGCCCGGCGTCGGTCAGCCGGAGCGTGTGCCGCGGGGCGGCCGCCGCGCCGGGCTCCGCGGTGCGTACGAGCAGGCCGTCGGCCTCCAGTCGCTTGATCGCCGGATAGAGCGTGCCGTCGCTGATCGGCCGCACGTGCCCGGTGAGGGCCGCCAGGTGCCGGCGCAGTTCGTAACCGTGCAGCGGCCGGTCGTGGAGGAACCCCAGGATCGCGAGTTTGAGCATGGGGCCACTCTCTCAGACACGGGTGCAGATATATCGGTGTCGCTATACCTCGACTCCGAGGTATGGTCTGTCTCGTCACGCCACAGAACCGAGCGAGGAGCACGATCGTGCGCGAAGCCACCGTCACCCCGAACGGCGACCGGATCCGCTGGGTCGAGGTCCCCGGCGCCGAACCCGCCCGCCTCTACCTGCACGGCCTCGGCTCCAGCTCGCCCGTCTACTTCGCCGCGGCGGCGGCCCACCCGCTGCTCACCGGCCGCCGCTCGCTCCTGCTCGACCTGCTCGGCTTCGGGATCAGCGACCGGCCCGCCGGCTTCGCGTACACGATGGAGGACCACGCCGACGCGGTCGCCACGGCGGTCCGGGCGGCGGGCCTGACCCGGGTCGAGGTGGTCGGCCACAGCATGGGCGGCGCGGTCGCGGTGGTGCTGGCCCACCGGCACCCCGGGCTGGTCGCCAGCCTCGTCCTGGTCGACGCCGCCATCGACCCGGCCGCTCCCGTGCGGGGCCCCGGCAGCAGCGGCCTCGCCAGCTTCACCGAGGAGGAGTTCCTGGCCGGCGGCCACGAGCAGGTGGCCGAGTGGGCGGGCCCGTTCTGGTGGGCGACCATGCGGCTGGCCGGTCCCGAGGCGCTCCACCGCAGCGCCGTCCACCGCTCCCGGGGCACCGTCCCGACCGTCCGCGAGCTGCTGGTCGGACTCGACCTGCCGCGCACCTTCCTCCACCCGGCCGAGGACGGCCCCTACCCCGGAGCGGATCGACTCCGCGAGGCCGGGGTGGTGCTCGCGGCCGTCCCGGACTGCGGGCACAACATCATGCTCGATAATCCGGAGGGGTTCGCGGCCGTCGCCGCGGCCGGGCTGGCGCGCCGCACCTGAGCGCCCGGCCGTCCTCCGACCGAGGGAGTCGTCCGACATGGTGATCCGCGTCCCCGAGGCCCTGACCGCCTCGCTCGACGGTTTCCTCGGGGAGCCCGGCCGCAGCTGGGCGGCCGGGCTCCCCGCCCTCGCCGACGAGCTCATGGACCGCTGGTCGCTCCGCCCCGACGGGCCGGTCGCGCACGGTGCGGTCGGCCTCGTCCTCCCGGTCCGCCGCGCCGACGGCACCCGCGCCGCACTCAAGCTCCAGCCCGTGGACGAGGAGACGGCCGGCGAGCCCGTCGCCCTCCGCGCCTGGGGCGGGCGGGGCGCCGTCCGGCTGCTCGACCACGACCCGACGACCGGCTCGATGCTGCTGGAGCGCCTCGACCCGGCCCGCTCGTTGAGCGCCGAGCCCGACCACCTGGTCGCCGTCGGCGAGATCGCCGCACTGCTCGCCGAGCTGACGATCCATCAGGCGCCGCACGGCATGCGCACCCTGGCGGACGTCACCGACGCGATGCTGGCCGACGTCCCGGAGGCGCTCGCCGGACTCGCCGACCCGGCCGACCGCCGGTTGCTCGCCGACTGCGCCGCCGCCGTCCGCGAGGTCAGGTCCGAGCCCGGCGACCGGTTGCTCCACTGGGACCTCCACTACGACAACGTGCTCGCCCCGCCCGGGCCGGACGGCCGCGCGGCCTGGCTCGCCATCGACCCCAAGCCGCTCGCCGGCGATCCCGGCTTCGAGCTGCTCCCCGCCCTCGGGAACCGCTGGACCGACCTCACCGCCACCGGCGACCTGCCGCGTGCGCTGCGCCGCCGCTTCGACCTGATGACGGACCGCCTCGCCCTCGACCGCCCGCGCGCCGTCGGTTGGACGCTCGGCCGGGTCCTCCAGAACGCCATGTGGGACGTCGAGGACGGCGAGGACGTCGTCGCCCCGGTCCAGCGGGCCGTCGCCGAGACGCTGTTGGCCCGGTAGTCCGGCAGCCCGGAAGGTCGGTGCCTCGGGACGCCGGACGGGCCGACCCGCCCCGCCGTCGCGCGCGTCCGCCGGTCAGGCGGGCCGTGCGCTGCGGAACGAGTGCCGGTAGCTGGCGGGCGGGACCCCGACGACCCGCTTGAACTGACGCCGGAGCGTCGTCGCCGTGCCCATGCCGGTGGCGATGGCGATCGCCTCGACGCTCTCGTCGGTGGACTCCAGCAACTCCTGTGCGCGGCGGACGCGTTGGGTCAGCAGCCACTGGATCGGGCTCTGTCCGAGTACGGACCGGAACTGCCGTCCGAGGTGGCGCGGGCTGGTGTTCGCCCGGCGGGCGAGGTCGGTCACCGTCAGCGGCTGGTCCAGCCGCTGCTGCACCCAGGCGAGCAGCTGGGAGAGCGTGTGGTCGCCCGAGGACTGGACCGGCGTGGCCACGAACTGGGCCTGGCCGCCGGGGCGGTGCGGCGGCATGACGAGGCGGCGGGCGACGGAGTTGGCGATCGCGGCGCCGTGGTCGAGGTGCACCAGGTGCAGGCAGAGGTCCACGGCGGCGGCCTTGCCGGCGGCCGTCAGTACGCTGCCGTTGTCCGTGTAGAGCACGTCCGGGTCGACCACCGCCAGCGGGTGACGGGCGCTCAACTCCGCGGCGTGTGCCCAGTGGGTGGTGGCGCACCGGCCGTCCAGCAGGCCCGCGGCGCCGAGCACGAACGCCCCGGTGCACAGGGACGCGACCCGGGCGCCCGCCGCGTGGGCGGCGCGGACGGCCTCGACGACCTCGGCGGGTGGCGGCTCGTCGACGTCGGCGCACGCGGGCACGATCACCGTGTCGGCCTCGGCCAGCCGCTCCAGCCCGTGGTCGGGTTCGACCAGGAACGGGCCGACCCGCAGCGGGCCCGGCCCGCAGAGCAGGACGTCGTACCAGGCGTTCGCGGCCTCGCGCGGGGGATTGCCGAAGATCTCGTAGGCCACCGCGAGTTCGAAGTGCAGCAGGTGACCGGCGGCCAGCAGTGCGACAGTCGGCATGTCCGAAAGTGTACGGGCGATGTCGTTCCGGACCCTCACGCTCCGGACCTGCCGACGGTGAGACTTGGTCGGTCAGCACGTCGAGAGCGGGGGGAACCATGGGTACAGCGGGTGCGGTAGTGGTCTACGGGGCGACCGGGCACACCGGGCGCTTCGTCGTCGCCGAGCTGCGGAGGCGCGGTCTCGCCACCGTCGCCTCCGGCCGGGACGCGGCCCGGCTGGAGGAACTCGCCGCCGAGTGGGGCGACGTGGCGGTGCGCCCGGCGACCGTCGACGACGCCGGCTCGCTGGACCGGGCGCTCGCGGGTGCGGCGGCGGTCGTCAACTGCGCCGGACCGTTCGCCGTGACGGCGGGCCCGTTGGTCGAGGCGGCGCTGCGCGCGGGGATCCCGTACGTCGACGTGGCGGCGGAGATCGAGGCGAACGTCCAGACGTTCGCCGAACACGCGGACGCGGCCCGGGAGGCGGGCGTCGCCGTGGTGCCGGCGATGGCGTTCTACGGCGGGCTGGGTGATCTGCTGGCGACCGCGGCGATGGGCGAGTGGACGACGGCGGACGCGGCGCACGTCGCGTACGGGCTGAACAGCTGGCACCCCACGCCGGGCACCCGGGTGGCCGGCCAGGTCTCCCACCAGCGGCGCGCCGGCCGCCGGGTGCGGTTCGCGGACGGCGAGCTCCGGTACCACGACGACGAGGTGGTGGAGCAGGACTGGGACTTCCCGGCGCCGCTGGGCGAGCGACGGGTGATCGCCGAGTTCACCATGGCCGACGTCGTGACCCTGCCCAGCCACCTGGCGGTGCCGGAGGTCCGCACCTACATGACCGTCGAGGCCGCGAGGGACCTGGCGGCGGAGGCCACCCCGGCGCCTGAGGCGGTCGACGCCCTGGGACGGTCGGACCAGACCTTCGTCGTGGACGTCGTCGTCGCCGCGGGCGGCGTCGAGCGCCGCGCCGCGGCACGCGGCCAGGACATCTACGCGATCACGGCGCCCCTGGCGGTGGAGGCCGTCCGGAGGATCCTCGCCGGGGAGACGCGGACGACGGGCGTGGCCTCGGCCGGTGCGATGTTCGACGCGGCGGACTTCCTCCGGGCCCTGAGCCCGTACCTGGCGGTCGAGCTCCCGCACTGACCGGCCACCCGGCCACCCGGCCACGGCCCCACGCGTTCCGCAGCGCCGGGCCGCCGCGCCGACCGGCCCGGCCGGGACCGGGCGCTACCGCCCCCGGTCCCGGCGCCCCCGGACCACCGTGAAGCGGACCGGGGTGCCGGGCCGGGCCTGGGCGGCGGCGGCCAGATCGGCGGGCGGGACGACACCGACGACCGGGTACCCGCCGGTGGTCGGATGGTCGGCCAGGAAGACCACCGGGCAGCCGTCGGGCGGGACCTGTACGGCGCCCAGCACCATGCCCTCGCTCGCCAGTTCGTCGTCCCGCGCCCGGCGGACCGGCGGGCCCTCGGTCCGCAGCGCGATCCGGTTGCTGGCCGGGGCCACCCGGTAGGGGTCGCCGGCGAGCCGTGTCAGGGCCTGCGGGTCGAACCAGTCCGCGCGCGGGCCGGGCCTCAGCCGCAGCACCAGCGCGTCCGGCGGCGCGGGCAGCGGGACCAGCTCGGGCGCCGGCCGGTACGGCGGAGGCGGGCCGACCGGCAGCCGGTCGCCGGCGGCCAGCGGAGCCGGTCCCAGCCCGGACAGCAGGTCGGCCGACCGGCTGCCGAGGACCGGCGGGACGGCGATCCCGCCCGCCACCGCCAGGTAGGCGCGCACGCCGTGGGTCGCGGCGCCGACCTCGACCACCGCTCCGGCGGGTACGGCGACCGGCGCGCCCCAGGCGGCGGCCCGGCCGTCCACCCGGACCGGCGACGGTGCGCCGGTGACCGCGAGGACCAGCGGCCGGAGCGCGCGCAGCGCGACGCCGCCGAGCGTGGTCTCCAGGGCCGCAGCGCCGGGCTCGTTGCCGGCCAGCCGGTTGGCCGCGCGCAGCGCGGGCTCGTCCAGCGCGCCCGCCCGGGGCACGCCGAGGTGGGCGACACCGCGCCGCCCGAGGTCCTGCACCGTGGTGAGCGGTCCGGGCCGGAGCACCAGCAGCCCGTCGGCCGGGGTCACGCCGCACCGCCGGGGCGTCCGGCCCGGGCGCCGCGGCCACCGCTCGCCGGTGCCGCGCCGCCCGCCTCCGCGCCGCCGTGGGCGGTCGGCAGGCCGGGTCCGTCCGCCGGCGGGGTGAACAGACCGGGTCCGCCCGTCAGCGGGGTGAAGCGGACCCGCACCCCCGGCGCGAGGAGCGCCGCCGGCTCGCGGGCGGTGTCCCACAGCGGCAGCGGGGTGCGTCCGAGGAGCTGCCAGCCGCCGGGGGAGGAACGCGGGTAGACCCCGGTGTAGGGGCCGGCCAGGGCGACCGAGCCGGCCGGGACGGCGCTGCGCGGGGTGGCGCGGCGCGGTACCCCGTACCGGGGCGGCAGGCCGGTGAGGTAGCCGAAACCGGGGGCGAAGCCGCAGAACGCGACGACGTACTCGGGTTCGGTGTGGATCCGGACGGCGGCCTCCGGGGAGACGCCCCAGAGCGCGGCGACCTCGGCGAGGTCCTCGCCGTCGTACACGGTCGGCACCTCCACCAGCGGGCCGGTCGCGGTGTCGGCGGCCGTCGGGCGCGCGCTTCGCAGCAGGGCCGCCAGCGCGGGGACGTCGGCCACGCCGTCCAGCAGGACGGTCCGCGCGGCGGGGACGATCTCCTCGACCTCGGGCAGCTCGCCGGCGGCCTGCCGTTCGCGCAGCCACGCGTAGAGGGCGGTGGCACCGGCGGGGTCGGCCGGTTCGGCCAGCAGTGCCCGGTCGCCGACCGGTCGGACCGCGATCGGCCGGTGTGCGGCAGGACCTCCCCCGTCGGGCACGGCCGCGGTCACGCGAAGGGCTCCACCCGGACGCCCGCGGAGGCGAGCGCGCCGCGGATGCGCCAGGCCAGCTGGGCGGCGCCGGGGGTGTCGCCGTGGACGCAGAGGGAGCGGGCCTCGACGGTGATCGGCTCGCCGCCGACGGCGTCCACCGAACCGTCCCGGGCGATGCCGACCGCGCGGGTGATCACCGTCGCGGGGTCGTGCACCACGGCGTCCGGCTCGCGGCGCGGGACGAGCGTGCCGGCCCAGGTGTAGGCGCGGTCGGCGAAGGCCTCGGCGACGACCGGCAGGCCGACGCCCTCGGCGACCGCCAGCAGCCGGGAGCCCGGCAGGCCGAGGACGGGCAGCGGGCCGTCGCAGACGGCCCCGGCCCGAAGGATGCCGGCGACCACGGCCTCGGCCTGTTCGGAGTCGGCGACCACCCGGTTGTAGAGGGCGCCGTGCGGCTTGACGTAGGAGACCCGGGAGCCGGCCGCGCGGGCGAAGACCTGGAGGGCGCCGATCTGGTAGGCGATCTCGTCGGCCAGTTCGTCGGGCGGGACGTCCATGGCGCGGCGGCCGAAGCCGGCGAGGTCGCGGTAGGAGACCTGGGCGCCGATCCGTACGCCGCGCTCGGCGGCCAGGGAGCAGACCCGGCGCATGGTGGACGGGTCACCGGCGTGGAAGCCGCAGGCGACGTTGGCGCTGGTGACGACGGAGAGCAGGGCCTCGTCGTCGGTCAGCGTCCAGCGTCCGAACCCCTCACCGAGGTCCGCATTGAGATCGATCACCGCGTCGGCCACGCCCGTCCCGCCTCCCAGCAGCTGTTGAGCCAGATGGTAGGGCCTGCGGGTGAGGGCGGGGTGACGCCCGCCCGGTCAGCCCACTGCCGGGGCCGGTCGGCTCTCCGCCCGCTCGACGAGGGGCCGCAGCGCGCGCAGCACGATCAGCAGCGGCACCACGCCCACGACCCCGAACGACATGTCGACAAGGCTCCAGTACGGGGGGATGCCGCGGAGCGGTCCGCAGACCAGGGCGAGGGGGATGATCCCGGCGCAGGCGAGGACCGCCCGACGGATCACCCAGACGTTGCGCACCGGGTCCTTCAGCGGGCCCAGGAAGGCCGCCGCGATCACCAGGTGGGCGAAGGCCGGCCCGTCGGTGCCGTAGGCGAGGAAGGGGTGGCGGGCGTTGGTCTCGGCGACGCCGTCGCGGACCTTCTCGATCCACTCCAGCAGGGCGGGGAACCGGTCGGTGACGGGGGCGCCGGGGCCGGCGGCCAGGTCGGCGAGCCACCGGGTCTCGCTCTCCAGGGGGAAGGCGGTCAGTCCGCTCGGCACCAGGCAGACCACGAAGACCCGCAGCCACCGCCGGACCCGTCGCAGGGCCGCCCGTTCGGCTGCGGTCCCAGCGTCTCCGGTCGCGTCGCTCATGGCGGAAACCCCCGTGTCGAGGCGGCAGGCCGGGCGGTTCCCGTCTGCACGGAAGTGACTCCAGACCTCGAATTGAACGTGTTCAACTCCCCGGCGGGCCCGCCCGGAGCGCCGCCCAGGGGCCCTGGTCGAGGGAGCTCCGCCCCCGCCCTACCGGGCCCGGAACCGCCGCCGAACGCAGCGGGGCCCGGCACCGCAGCGGGTGCCGGGCCCCGTCGGGGTGCCGTCGTCAGGGCGTGTAGGTGAACCGGCCCGCGGTGACGGGCGCGCTCGTCCCGCCGGCCGTCGTCACCGTCACGTCGACCACGCCGGAGCCCGCCGGGGCGGTCGCCGAGCAGAGCGCCGGGCCGCAGGAGTAGCGGGTGGCCGGCACTCCGCCGAAGCGCACCGTACCGTTGGCCAGGCCGGCGCCCTGCACGTAGATCTGGGTGCCGCCGGCGGCCGGTCCGGTGCTGGTGGTCAGGCCGGTGACCGCCGGTGCGGCCGGCGCCGGCGGAGCGGCGCCGGTGTAGTCGAACGTGGTGGCCGCGGTCGCGGAGCCGCCGGGGGTGACCACGGTGACCGGCACGCTGCCCGAGCCGCCGGGCGCGGTCACGGCGCAGCCCGTCGCGGTGCAGCTGCCGGCCGCGACCGAGTCGCCGAACAGGACGAAGCCGTTGTCCAGGCCGGTCCCGGTCAGCGTGACGGGGGTGCCGCCGGTGCCCGGGCCGGTCGTGGTGCCGAGGGCGGCCACCACGGGGGCGGCCTGGGTGGCCGGGGCCTGCGGGCCGCTGCCGAGCAGGTAGGAGGAGACGTTGTCCGACGGGTCGGCGTCGTTCCGGTTCGCGGCCGTCACCTTGATCGTCCCGGACGGCCTGGTTCCGTGGGAGGCGACGGTCACCTTCATGAACTCGCTGCGCCCCGGCGCGCGGTTCCCGGTGAAGTAGGCGTCGAGCCGGCGGCCGTCGGGCGAGACCGTCTGGGTGAAGGTGTAGTCCTGGAAGGAGGTGATCGTCGCGCCGTCGGTGGTCAGGCCGGGCGGCAGTTCGACGGTGAGGTGGGTGACGCCGGTGAGGTCGGCGGTGCCGGTGGACTTCCAGGTCACCGAGATGTTGGTGTGGTCGACCGGGAAGATCGGGTAGTTCCCGGCCTGCGTCACGGTCACGTTCTGGCCGGTGACCGCCGCCTTGGCGGCGGTGCCGGTGGTGGTCGCGGCGGTGGACACGGCGGCGCCGGTGGTGAGGGCGGCCACGGCGAGGGCGGCGGCGAGGCCGCCTCGTACCAGTCTGGTGATCATATGGGAAATCATGGCGGGGGCGGTTCGTTCGTGGGGCCGTTTCTCGAAAGCGGGTTCTATTCGCCCCCGGCTCGTCGGGAGCCGTTCTCCTCGCCGTTCCCTCCCCGGTGCCGCGCGCTCCCGTCCCGCACCGCCGTCCCGCACGTCCGCCCCGGCCGGTGGGCCGGCGGGACGTCCGTAAGGTCCGTTTCGGTCGATGTCGGCGCCTACCTCTAGTCTTGTCCACCGTGACCGTCATCGCTGACCAGCCCACCGAGCACGGCTCCCGGCCGCCCGCCGGGCCCGCCGTCGCCGCCGCGCGGCCCGCGCCCGGCCCCGCCGCCGACGAGGGCCTCGCCCGCCGGCTCAAGGCACTGGCCTGCACCGCGCCGCTGCACGACCTGGACAGCCGCAAGGTCATGCTCGCCGGCGAGTACGGCGGCTACGCGATGGCCGAGGTCGGGCTCGCCGCGATCGACCTGGTCACCCTCAACATGGACTTCGACACCGGGGCCGACCGCGAGATAGTGCTGGCCCGGCTGCTGCCCCGGGTCGCCGCCCAGGCACCCGCCCGGTCCGCCGCCGAGCACCAGCGCGTCGGCCGGTGGGTGCTGGAGTCGCTGATCAACGTCGGCAGCGTCGACCGCGGCTTCCGCGCCGTCTACGGCACCTTCGACGCCGAGGGCGCGTACGTCCGCCGCGACTACGACTTCAAGCTGATCGAGGAGGTCCCGGGCCCCGACGGCGGCGTCTACCTGCGGACCACCGACGAGGCGGTCAACGTCCTCGTCGGCGCGCTCGACACGGACGTCACCTCCGCCCAGATCGCCGCCGAGGTCAAGCTGGAGGTGCTGATCCGGCGCGGTCGCCTGGCCGACGCCCAGCTCGCCGCCGAGCAGGCCCGCTACCGCACGGTCCAGTACGCCGAGACGCTGCGCCGCGCCCTCGACGCCACCCGCCGCAACGTCCGCGCGGTCGACTGGATGCAGGCCGTCCCCGACCTCATCGACGAGGCCCTCGACCACATCGCCGACCGCTACCGGCACGAGAACGCGATTCTCACCAACATCCGCAAGGCCCGGGACGAGGCCGAGGACCAGGAGCACAAGCGTCGCGCCGCCGAGCTGGTCGACATCGTCAAGGACTGCATCCGCCGCCACACCCAGCTGCAGACCAGGCTGCTGGAGGCCGGGCCGCTGTTCCGCGCCGAACAGGACCGGCAGGCCTTCTCCGCCCCGCGCGCCCGCAGCGGCATCGACCTCTACGGGCAGCTGCTCGCCCCCGTGCTCCGGCTGCCGATAGAGCAGGCCGTCGGTCCCACCGGCGCGTTCTTCGCCCGCGGTACCGGTCTGCGCACCCCGGTCTCGGTCCGGGTCGCCGACCTGGTCGACCTGCTGCTCACCCCGCCGGTCGAGCGCGAGCACCTGGGCGCCGAGATGCCCGACCCGGACCTCGTCGCCACCCCGGACGACAGCCGGTTCTCCGAGGCCCAGCTGGAGGCCGCGCTGGAGCTGCTCGACCTGCCGGCCGACGCGCCCCGGCGGCTCTCCGGCCTGCTCGCCGAGGCCCGCGCGCAGGATCCGGAACTCCCCTACCTGGTCGCCCTGCTGGCCGTGCACGCGGCCAGCCCGCCGGTCGGCACCGCCTACCGGCAGGGGGAGGAGCGGCTGCTCTTCGCGGTCGACGACGGGACGGTGCTGCACGACCGGGAGTTCGGCGGCGCCGACCTCGTGGTCGGCAGCGCCCTGCTCGACGCGGCCGGCATGGCGGCCGACCGCAAGGAAGCCGGCTGATCCGCATGCCGACGCGCCACCGGACCACCCACCGGACGCCCACCCGCCGGACGACCGGACACCGGCCCCCCGCCGGGCCGGAAGCCCGCCCGGAAGCCCGCCCGGAAGCCGGGCCGGAGACCGGCCCGGTCGGACACCCCGCCGCCCGCCGGACCACCCGCCCGGCCGGCCGGCAGACCCCCCGAACCCCCAGCAACGCCCCCGAGGAGCACCGCCCGTGACGACCCACCACGACACGTCCTGGGCGCCCGAGACCGAGCCCGCCGCGCCCGCGCCGATCACCCCGGCCGACGTGGCCGACGCCGCCCGGCTGGTCTCCTTCGGCCTCCAGGCCAAGCTGCTCCCGGCCCGCGACGCCGAGTACACCGAACTGGTCCGCCGCTACCGCGAGGACCCGGCCTTCGCCCGCCTCGCCGACGCCGTCGCCACCGGCATGGGCCTGGTCGTCCTGGAGGTCTCGCCGCGCGCCGGCATGGCCGTCGCCGCCGCCGAGGAGTCCGTCTTCGCCGTCCGGATGGGCGACTACTCCCGGCGTGCCGCCTCCGAGTCCACCGACCGCTTCCTGCACGGCCTGGCCCACCTCGCCGTCGCCGCGATGGCCTTCCCCCGGCCCGAGGACCTCGCCGACGACGGCTACCTCGGCCGGATCACCGTCAACGGCGTCGACGCCTTCGTCCGCCAGGCCTGCCGCCGCCTGGAGGAACAGGCCACCGTGGACGGCGCCAACACCGACCCGCACAGCGACGCCCCCGGCCTGGAGGCCGCCTGGCGGGTCTGGGCCCGGCGCACCGCCACCGGCGCCACCAAGGACGCGCGCCGGCTGTCCGGCTCCACCATCGGCATCGTCGCCAAGGCCGTGCTGTTCCTGGTCGACTCCGGCTTCCTGCAGAAGGTCGCGGACGACGCCGGCGGCACCTACCGCACCACCGCCCGCTACCAGCTCCAGGTCCGCGACCTGGCCGGCAGCGCCGCGATGGCCGAACTGCTCGACCTCGGCGTCGTCCCGGTCTCCGACGGCACGGCCACCCTGCTGCCCCCGGACACCGGTGACGAGCTGGTCGCCGACGCCGGCCTCCCGTTCCACTCCCTCTGACGCCCCCCACCCCCCGCCCGCTCCTCCGGCATCCGCCCCGACCCCTGTCGTCCGAACCAGCCCCCCATCCACCCGTCTCCTGGAGAACCGCCGCACATGTACGAGCTCAACCGGGTCCGCCTCTACTCGATCGGACCGGCCGGCGCCCGCTACGCCGACACGGTGCTCGACCTGCGCGGCGTGGGTGAGCCCGTCGCCGATCCGGCCCCCCAGCAGATCGGCCTGTTCGGCGAGGAGCCCGACGGTCCGGTCCGCCGCCCGGCGCCCGCCGGTGTGCTCTTCCTGGAGAACGGCGGCGGCAAGTCCGTCCTGCTCAAGCTGATCTTCTCGGTCATGCTCCCCGGTCACCGCAACACCCTCGGCGGCGCCAGCTCCGGCGTGCTCCGCAAGTTCCTGCTCGCCGACGACTGCGGCCACGTCGCCCTGGAGTGGCAGCACACCGTCACCGGCGAGCCGATCGTGGTCGGCAAGGTCAGCGAGTGGCGCGGACGCCAGGTCTCCTCGGACCCGCGCAAGTTCGCCGAGACCTGGTACTCCTTCCGCCCCGGCCCCGGCCTCACCCTGGACTCCCTCCCGGTCTCCGAGCGGGTCAGCCTGGCCGGCGACCAGAAGGCCCGTGGCCGCCGCCGCACCATGAAGGGGTTCCGCGACGCCCTCACCGAGGCAGGCAAGGCCCACCCGCACCTCGACCTGGTCTTCGAGGACGGCCACGACCGCTGGACCGAGCACCTCGGTGAACTCGGCCTCGACCCCGAACTCTTCCGCTACCAGCGCGAGATGAACGCCGACGAGGGCGAGGCGGCCGGCCTCTTCGCGGTCAAGCAGGACAAGGACTTCACCGACCTGCTGCTGCGCGCCGTCACCGACACCCGGGACACCGACGGCCTCGCCGACCTGGTCCACGGCTTCGCCGCCAAACTCGGCCTGCGTTCCGAACTCACCGCCGAACGCGACTTCACCGCCGGTTCGCTGGAGCTGCTGGAGCGCATCGCCGAGTCCACCACCGCCCGCGAGTCCGTCCGCGAGGCCCACCGCACGGCCGAGCGCCGCACCCGTCGGCTCGCCCACGCCCTGAGTTCCCGGGCCGCCGCCGAACGCGACCGCGCCCACGACCTGGCCGTCGAGGTGGCCGCCGCCGAGGGCGCCGTCACCGCCGCCGAGACCGACCGCACCCGGCACACCCTGATCGCCGCCGAACTCACCCACCGGCACGCCACCCTCGCCCTGGCCGCCGCCACCGCCGAGGCCGCCGCGCTGCGCCGCGAGCTCACCGACGCCCGCACCCTGCACTCCGCCTGGCAGGCCGCCGAGACGGTGCTCCGCCAGCGCGCCGCAGCCGACCGGGTGGCGCGGGTCGCCGCCGCGATCCGTGAGGCGGAGCTGGACGCCGCCCCCGCGCTGGCCGCCCGGGCCCGCGCCGCCACCGCGCTGGCCCGCGTCCTGGAGAGCGCCGCCGCCGCCGCCGAGCTGCGCGCCGACACCGAGGAGGAGCGCGCCGCCGAACTCCAGGCCGACGGCGCCAAGTCCCAGACCGACGCCACCGAGGCCGCCACCGCCGCGCAGAAGGCCCGCAGCGAGGCCGACCACCTGCGCCAGCGGCTCGCCGAGGTCGAGCGGGAGACCGAGGCCGCCGTCGAGGCCGGCTGGATCGACCCCGACACCGCGGAGCCGGACCCGGCCCGCGCCGCCCTGCACGCCGCCGACGTCGAGAAGTCCGCCGGCGACGCCCTCGCCCGGGCCCGTACCGCCGCCGAGGCCGCCGCCGCCCGGCTGCGCGAGGCCGCCGCCGCCACCGGCCGCGCCGAACTCGCCGACGCCCGCGCCACCGACGCCCGCAAGGCCGCCGTCCGGGCACTCGCCACCGAGCAGCGCACCGCCGCCCTGCTCGCCACCGAGCCCCGCCTCGCCGATCTGCTCTCGCTCACGCCCGCTCCCACCGACTGGCACGAGGAGGGGACGGGAGCCGAGGAGGACGCCGGCTTCCTCACCCCCGCCGTCCTCGACCGCAACGCCGAGTACCTGCGCGAACTCCTCGACGAGACCATCGCCGCCGCCGAGCGCACCCTCTTCGACCTGCGCACCGCCGCCGCCGACGACTCCCGGATCCTCGCCGCCCTCGGCGACGGCGGCCTGCTGCCGCCCGGCCCGGACGTCCTGGCCACCGTCGAGTACCTCGCCGAGCACGGCATCCCCGCGCTGCCCGGCTGGCGCTACCTCGCCCAGTCCGTCGACCCGGCCGACCACGAGGCGATCCTCGCCGCCCGCCCCGAACTCGTCGACGGCGTCGTCATCACCGACCCCCACTCGCTCGACCGGGCCCGCGAGGCCCTGCAGTCCGCCGCGCTGCTGCCCCGCTCGACCGTCGCCGTCGGCGCCGCCGCCGCGCTGATCGCCCCGATCACCGACGAGCCGGCCTTCTTCCTGGTCCCGCCGAACCCGGCCATGCACGACGAGTCCGCCGCCGACGACGAGCGCCGCGAGCTGCGCGCCCGCGCCACCGCCCGCGAGGAGCACATCCGCGAACTCGCCGGCCGCCTCGGCGGCGACCGCGCGCTGGCCGCCCGGCTCGCCTCCTGGCACGCCAGCTGCCCGCCCGGCACCCTCGCCGAACTGGCCGCCGCCGCCGAGGCCGCCCGCGAGCACGCCGAGCACGCCGCCGCGGCCCTGGCCACCCTGCGGGCCGAGCACGACGAGGCCGAGACCGACCACGCCACCGCCACCGTCGCCCACGAGGAGCACCGGGAGGCCGCCCAGCAGGCCCGGCGCCGCGCCGACGCCCTCTCCGGCCTCGCCTTCCGCCTGCGCGAGCGGGCCAACTGGAGCCGCCGCCAGCGCGAACTCGCCGAGGACGCCGCCGAGTGCGACCGCCGTCAGGCCGTCTGCGCCGAACGCGCCCGCACCTGCGACGAGGACCGGCGCGCCGCCCAGCGCGCCGCCGACGACGCCCGCCGGACCGCCCGTACCCTGCGGGCCGAACGCGCCGAGATCCCCGCCGCCGAGCAGGACGACGAGCCCGTCGAGGCGACGTCCGTCGCGCTCCCCGCACTCCGCGAGGCCTACCGGGCCGCGTCCCAGCTGTACGAGAAGGTCGGCGTCGGCGCCGACCTGCGCGCCGAGCAGGCCCGCGCCGAGGGCGACGAGGCCGCCGCCGCGACCGAGCTCGACCGCCTCACCAACAAGGTCCGCACCCGCGCCGAGGAACTGCTGGGCAGCCCCGACGGCGCCGACGGCCCGGCCCGTCAGGCCGCCGCCGCCCGGGCCGAGGAGCTGGTCGCCACCATCGAGACCCGCGCCGCCGTCGCCAGCGAGCAGCTCGGCCGGCTCCGCGGTGACGCCGAACGCTCCGCCCCCGTCGACGGCGAGGCGCACACCGAGCTGCCCGAGGAGCTGGTCCCCGCCGACCCCGAGCACGCCCAGGTCCTGCTGCGGACCGCCACCGGCCGGCTCGCCGACCGCCGCGAGGCCCTGGACACCGCCCGCACCGTGCACGCCGACCTCCGGCGCACCTCCGACGCCGCCCAGGCCGCCGCCGCCGACTTCGACGAGCACGCCGGTCAGCTCCGCGACGGCCTGCGCGAGCACCAGGACGACGCGGACCGGCCGGTCGAGCCCTACCTGGGCTCGATCGTCGACGCCCGCGCCGCCGCCGCCGAGGCCCGCCGTGCCCTGCGCACCGCCGCCGGCGAGCTCTCCTCCGCCGAACTCGCCGTACGCGACGCCTCGGACACGCTGGTCCGGCACGCCAACGCGGCCCGCTTCGAGGCCGTCCGCACCCCGGCCCGCCAGCAGATCCGCGAACTGCCCGCCTCCGCCCTGCCCGACCACGCCGTCGCCTGGGCCGTCGCCTTCGCCCCCCGGCTGCGCGTGCTCACCGACGAACTCGCCCAGCTGGAGCGCAACCGAGGCTCGATCGTCGACCGCCTGCGCGGCCTGGTGGAGTCCTCGCTCACCACCCTGCGCGCCGCCCAGCGGCTCTCCCGGCTGCCCGAGGGCCTGGGGGAGTGGTCCGGCCAGGAGTTCCTCCGGATCCGCTTCGAGGACCCGGACCACGCCACCCTGGTCGAGCGGCTCGGCGAGGTCATCGACGAGGCCACCCGCGCCGCCGTCCGGAAGAACAGCGACCTGCGTCGCGACGGCATGTCCCTGCTGCTGCGCGGCGTCGCCGCCGCGATCGGCCCGCGAGGGGTCTCCGTCGAGATCCTCAAGCCCGACGCGGTGCTGCGGGCCGAACGGGTCGGCGTCGGCCAGATGTCCGACGTCTTCTCCGGCGGCCAGCTGCTCACCGCCGCCATCGCGCTGTACTGCACGATGGCCGCGCTGCGCGCCAACGACCGGGGCCAGTCCCAGCTGCGGCACGCCGGCACCCTGTTCCTCGACAACCCGATCGGCCGGGCCAACGCCACCTACCTGCTGGAGCTCCAGCGCGCCGTGGCCGACGCGCTCGGCGTCCAGCTGATCTACACCACCGGGTTGTTCGACACCACGGCGCTCGCCGAGTTCCCGCTGGTCATCCGGCTGCGCAACGACGCCGACCTGCGGGCGGGGCTGAAGTACATCTCGGTGGAGGAACACCTGCGGCCCGGCCTGCCGGCGCCGCAGGACCCGGACGGCCCGGCCGTCCACGGCGAGATCACCGCCACCCGGATGTTCAAGCGGCCGGCGGAGGCACCGGCCTCCTCGTGACCGTCGTACGGTGGGGCGCATGTTGACGATCGTTCACTTCAGCGACACCCACCTGGGCCAGGACCACCACGGGGACGGCGGTGCGCGGGCGCGCGGGCGGGCCGAGCGGGTGATGGCGTACCTCGACGCCCTGCCCGGCGCGCCGGACGCCGTCCTGGTCACCGGCGACCTCGCGGACCACGGCCTGCCCGCCGAGTACCGCGAGGTCGCCGAGGCGCTGGTCTCCCGCCACCCGGTGCTGTTCTGTCCCGGCAACCACGACATACGCGGGCCCTACCGGGAGGTGCTGCTCGGCGAGGGGCCCGCCGACGGCCCGGTCAACCGGCTGCACCGGCTGCCCGGCGCCGACGTGCTGATGCTGGACTCCTCCGTCCCGGGCCGGCACGACGGCCTGCTCGACGAGGAGACCCTCGGCTGGCTGGACCGCACGCTGGCCGAGGGGGCGCCGGACCGCCCCGCGCTGGTGGCCTTCCACCACCCGCCGGTGGTGCTGCACCTGCCGTACGTGGACCCGATCCGGCAGTTCGGCGAGGAGCGGCTCGCCGAGGTGCTGGGCCGCCACCCCCGGGTCAGGGCGCTGCTCTGCGGTCACGCCCACACCGCGGCGGCCACCACCTTCGCCGGACTGCCGCTGCTGGTCGCGCCGGGCGTGGTCTCCACCGTCGCGCTGCCCTGCGAGGGCGGGGCCGAGATCACCTACGACCAGCCGCCGATGGTCGCCTTCCACGTGCTGGACGACACCGGACGGCTCACCACCCACTACCGGGTGGTCACCTCCGGCTGACGCGGCCCGTGGCCGGCCGGCGGGTGCGGGTGCGGGGGCGGGTACGCCGGCGGGTACGTCGCGGCGCGTGCCTGCGGCCGCGGCTGGCCGGCCGGCGGGGGAGCGGTTCCCGGCGGCCCCGGTCGCGGCGCCGGTCGTGGCCCCGCCGGAGCCCGGCTGCCGGCCATCGGCGAGGCGGAGTCCGGCCCGCGCAACCGCTGCGCGGCGACCTGACGCGAGATCAGGATCTCCAGGAGGCACCACATCGTGCCGAACACCCCGAGCCCCATCGCCATCAGGGCCGGTGTCATCAACCAGCTGTCGGCGTAGGAGGACAGCGCCGCGAGGACGATGCCGACCAGGGTGAAGGCGAGACAGAGCACCGCCCGGACGACGGTGGTCCGCACCTCGTCGGGCAGACGGCGGCGACGGCGTGCGGATGACATCGGGCGACCCCCAGGCGCGGTCACGGCGGCGTACGCGGGCGGACACGGGTGGAACCGGTCGGGGCGGGCAGGGTTCCGGAGTGACCGGCGGCCGGGAGCGCGCCCCTCTGCACCACTCTGCCCTGTCGTACCCGGACTATGCGCACGAATCCCCCGAACTGACACCAAATCGTGTGATCAGGGCCGGAGCGGCCGAAACCTCCGGGCGCTCAGCCCAGTTGACGACCGAGCTCCTCCAGCGCGCCCGTCACGATCGTCCGCATCGCCCGCTCGGCGTGTTCGGCGTCCCCCGCGCAGACCGCCTCCGCGACCTCGCGGTGCAGCCGGATCGCGTACGGCTCGGGCTGATGGGGCATCAGATGGTACTCGGTCCGGCCGGTGAGCACCGCCCCCACGGTGTCACCGAGGTGCGCGAACATCTCGTTGCGGGAGGCGCGCAGCACGGTGGCGTGGAAGTCGATGTCGTGCTGGAGGAAGGCGGCCAGGTCGGCGGCGCGCGCGGTCACCGTCAACTCGACGGCCAGGGAGCTGAGTCGGCGCCGCTCGTCGTCGGTGGCGTGGTGGGCGGCGAGGGCCGCCGCGGCCGGCTCCACGGCCAGCCGGAGCGAGCCGAGCGAGCGCAGCTGCGCGGGGCGGTCGGCGCCCGCCAGCCGCCAGCGGATCACCAGCGGATCGAAGACGTCCCAGTCTGACTTGGGCTGCACGGTGATCCCGACCCGGCGGCGGGAGGCCACCATGCGCATCCCCTCCAGGATCCGCACCGACTCGCGGACCACCGTCCGCGACACCCCGAACCGCTCCTCCAGCTCCTCGGCCCGCAGCACCGCGCCCTCGGGAACCTCCCCGGACGCGATGGCCGGCCCCAGCTCCGCGAGCAGTCGGCCGGGCAGCCCCTGGATCTCCATCCGCCCAGCCTAGACGCCCGCCCCCGGCCCGCACCCCCCGACCTGCACCCGGGGCCCTGACCTGCACCCCGGGACCGGCCCGCGCCCCCGAACCCCGCGGTGCGCCCCGGCCGGGAACAAAAGTATGACGATTTGATTTCCAGCACTTGAATACGTCATATCTTTGAGAAACAGTGGCGGCCAGGCAACGAAGGAGCACCACCCATGGCTCTCAGCGTCGAGAACCACGACACCCCCGCAGCACCCCTCACGGTCGTCGTGATGGGCGTCTCGGGCGTCGGCAAGACCACCCTGGCCCGTCTGCTGGCCGACCGCCTCGGCCTCCCCTTCGCCGAGGCGGACGACTTCCACCCGCCCGCCAACATCGCCAAGATGTCGGCCGGCACCCCGCTGGACGACCGGGACCGGGCCCCCTGGCTGCGCGCCGTCGGCGCCTGGCTCAAGGAGCGCACCGAGGCCGGCACCGGCGGTGTGGTCACCTGCTCGGCGCTGAAGCACGGCTATCGCGACACCCTCCGCGAGGCCTGCCCGGACGCCTGGTTCCTGCACCTCAGCGGCGGTCACGAGCTGGTCGGGGACCGGCTCGCCCACCGCACCGGCCACTTCATGCCGACGTCGCTGCTCGACTCGCAGTACGCGGCCCTGGAACCCCTCGGTCCGGACGAGCGGGGCGCCGCCCTGGACGTCGGCCCGTCCCCCGAAGACCTCGTCGAGAAGGCCGTGGCGCTGCTGCGGCCCGTCAATGGAGACCTCGCGTGACCACCCTCCTCGCGGCCGCCGCACCGGCCCTGCCGCACACCGACAGCGACCTCCGGCTGTTGATCGCGGTGCTGCTCAGCATCGGCGCCATCGTGCTGCTGATCACCAGGTTCAAGCTGCACCCGTTCCTGGCCCTCACCCTCGGCTCGGGGCTGCTGGCGGCCGTCGCGGGCGCGCCGTTCGACAAGCTGCTCGGCAGCTTCTCCACGGGCTTCGGCGCCACCGTGGCGGGCGTCGGGCTGCTGATCGGCCTGGGCGCGATGCTCGGCAAGCTGCTCGCCGACTCGGGCGGGGCGAACATCATCGCCGACACCGTGCTGGCCCGCTCCGGCCCGAAGGCGCTGCCCTGGGCCATGGCGCTGATCGCGGCCGTGCTCGGTCTGCCGCTCTTCTTCGAGGTCGGTGTCGTCCTGCTGATCCCGATCGTGCTGCTGGTGGCGCGCCGGGGCAACGTCCCGCTGATGCGGATCGGCATCCCGGCCCTTGCCGGCCTCTCGGTCCTGCACGGCCTGGTGCCGCCGCACCCGGGCCCGCTGGTCGCCGTCGACGCGCTGAAGGCCGACCTCGGCATCACCCTGGCCCTCGGCCTGCTGATCGCCGTTCCGACGCTGATCGTCGCCGGCCCGCTGTTCGCGCGGGTCGCCGAGCGCTGGGTCGGCCCGCTGGAGATCCCGGAGAACACCGCCCCGGAGGGAGCCGTCGAACGGCCGGAGCGCACGCCGTCCTTCGGCGCCGTCCTGGCGACCATCCTGCTGCCGGTGGTGCTGATGCTCGGCAAGGCGCTGGCCGACGTCGTGGTCGACGACCCGAAGGCGCTGCCGCAGCGGGTGTTCGACTTCATCGGCTCGCCGCTGATCGCCCTGCTCGCCGCGACCCTGCTCGGCATGGTCACCCTCGGCCGGGCGGCCGGTTTCGACCGGGACCGGATCTCCGACACGGTCGGCAGGTCGCTCGGCCCGATCGCCGGCATCGTCTTCATCGTCGGTGCGGGCGGCGGCTTCAAGCAGACCCTGATCGACGTGGGCGTCGGCGACGCGGTGAGCGAGTGGTCGGCCAGGTGGCACATCTCGGCGCTGCTGCTCGGCTGGCTGATCGCCGTCCTGATCCGGCTCGCGACCGGCTCCGCGACGGTGGCCACCATCACCGCGGCCGGCATCGTCGCCCCGCTGGCCGCCGACATGTCCTCGACCCACGCGGCCCTGCTGGTCCTGGCGATCGGCGCCGGCTCGCTCTTCTTCTCGCACGTCAACGACGCCGGCTTCTGGCTGGTGAAGGAGTACTTCGGGATGAGCGTCGGCCAGACCCTGAAGTCCTGGTCGGTGATGGAGACGGTGATCTCGGTCGTCGCGATCGCTCTGATCATGCCGCTCAGCCTGATCATCTAGCCCCAATGCCGTGTAGATAGAGCCGTGGGTGGCCGCGTCAAGTCGCCTGAAATGGGACGGAGCTCCTGCTAGAACCGTGTCGACCAAGATCACTGTTCGGTAGGAGCTCCGTTGGGTGCCAAGTCTGTCATCTCTCG
>NZ_JAQYWZ010000638.1:0-15584 GCF_036290945.1 Streptomyces sp. BE303 | reverse complement strand
TGGTCATCAGACGAAGCCCGATCTCTGAGGCGGGGTGGTGGTCAGCGGCAGGTGAGGACGGTGTCCGTGAACTGCACCTTGAGCTGCTGCGTCTTCGCCTTGCGGTCGGCGTCGTAGGTGTCGACGGTCTGCTGGGTCACGTTGTAGGCGCTGGCGACGATGCCGTCGATCTGGCTGCCCTCGGCGGCGAGCAGGCCGGAGACCGCGGCGGTGACGGTCTGCAGCAGTCTCACCTTGCCGGCGGACTCCTCCACGGCCTGGACGACCCGCTTGATCCGCAGCTGGGTGTTGGCGTCCACGTTGTTGCCGTTCAGGTGCACCAGGGTGCCCTGGCCGCCCATCGCCTCGATCGCGGCGGTGGCCGTTTTGTACGCGGCGCGGGTCACGTCGGTCGACAGACAGCAGTCCGCCTTGTTCGAACCACCCGCCGGACACGACGCGAGGGAGGCCACCGCGAAGCCCTGCGACTTAGGGCGATCTTGATGCCCAAGCCGTCCGCGAGTTCTGCGGAGCTGGTGGCGCTGCCGGTCGCCGCGGAGAAGGCCGAGGGCCCGGGTGTCCGCGGGCTGGTCCGCGCTCTTCGCCGTGCACGCCGCGGAAGCGTCCAACAGGGCGTCCGCGGTCAGAGCCATGGTGGCCGACGAAGTTGATCTGGGTCGCATCGCGACCTCCAGAATCAAGTAGGATTTAGTGGAGTGAAATTCAGCCAGCCGTGTTGTCGTGTCAAGGGCTCTGACGCAACCGTATCCCGGAAGCCCGCCTCATCCCGCCCCGAGGCGAGGGGCGGAAGGGTTGAGGTGCCTGGGGTAATCGTGGCAATCGGTTTGAACAACACGGATTCGGCGCCGGAGTCCCACGTATGGTCTGTCTGCTCACCGTGGGGCGCATTGTCGTGTCTGCGCGCCGCTGGGCGCCTGGAGTAAGCGGTCCTGGAGTAGGCGGTCGATGTACCGAGAGTCGGCCTGAATGCTGGGGGCGGGGGCGGCACGGGGGCCCCGGGCGGGGGCGCGGACGGCGGGGTATGTGATGGGCGGCGGTGAGGACGGCAGGGCCGATGGCCGGCGTTACCCCGTCAGGTCAAGGGCATTGTTCGCCGGCGACATCCAGCGCTGGCCGCGGGTCCCGGGAGCCGGGTGCGGAGCGGCGTGGTCGACCGGATATCTGCTGCGGAGGTGCGAGCCGGCCAAGCTTGCTCGCGCCCAACGACAGGTGGTTCAGAGTTCGGTACACAGAGTGGTCCAGCCGATGTTGGACCAGGTGTCACAGGACTCGTGAGCGAACCGCCCCGCGTCCAGGGCGTCGTCGCCGGGAAGGTGCGTCACGACGTGCTCGTCGACGATCCCTTCGGCCGCGCGCAGCAGATTCGCCAGCTGGTGGGCGTGCACTTCGCGCTGGCGGGGGACCACGGTGTCGGCTGGCGTCCAAGTAAGGCGGACGCGCACTCGGGCCAGCTGGTCGAGCAGGCTGAGAGGCGATCGCCTGGCGTACTGCTCGGACGCCTCGGCCGGGAATCCCCCGACTTCCTTCCGGATGAGCTGATCAGCGCCGAGACTGCGGAGGTTGGACGAAGTCGCGCCGTTCGCAATGTCGTCGTGCCAAGCAGCGAGGTCGACGATCGGGTTGACAGCCCATACGGCGTCGACTTCTCCCGCGAACGATCCCGCGAACACGAGTGCCTCGAGTCCGCCCATGGAGAGTCCTCCAGCTGTCAGCCGATCGACACCGAACGCCTCCTGTACTTCTGCAGCCACCTTCCGTGCGGCTTTGAGATGGTCTCGCCATGCGAGCGAGACCCCGTCCACGGCGCGGCCCACCGCCTGGGGAGCCACCACGGCTACCCCCAGGCGCGATGCGGGCCGAGATGCACCGGTCAACGTGCTGATCAGGTAGTCGCCAGGACCGTCGCCGTGGAGGACGAGTTCAGCGTTGGCCCCGAACGGGTGAAAGAGAACCGAGACACAGCTGATGTCTCCGTGGGGGATACTGACCACATAGTCACGCCGCCGACCGTTCAGTTCACGCGAAACGGAAGTGATCGTCGGATCGGCCATGCCCGAGCCGGGCGGCGGTGTGCGCAGCATCTCAACGCCTTCCGTACCGGCCGTCAGTACTCGCCCTTGTCAATGTAGTCCTTGACGTTGTTGGCGTCGACAAGCGCTTGGGCCACAGTGATGCACTGTTCATCGCCGTTCGCCTCACCCCGCAGCTTCTTCACGGTTGTCTCGACGGCGAGCGCGCCCCCCTCCTTCAAGGAGGAGTACACGGTTGCCGCCATGGTGCCGTCCTGAACGGCTTTGAGTCCGTCCTTGGAGCCCCCGAGTCCCAGGACCTTGATCTTGCCGGTAAGACCGGCCTTGTCGATGGCCTGAATTGCGCCCACCGCCATGTTGTCGTCCGGGGCGTAGACGAGGTCCAGCCCCGGGTTGGCCTGGAGGATGTTCTCCATGGCTGTGAGTGCTGTGGCTCGGTCGAAGTTGCCTGGCTGCGAGGCCACCACCTTGATTCCCTGGTTGGCCTTGAGTTCGGCAACGAAGCCGTCGTGGCGGATCTTCGATGCCTGTACGCCGGGCGAGCCGTCGATGATGGCCACGTCGCCACCGTCGGGCAGCAGCGTCACGGCGGAACTGCCCTGCAGCTTGGCCCAACCGGCTTCGTCGAACCCGACGTGGGCAACGCTTCCGGCATAGGCACACTGTGCTGAGCCGAGCGTGGTGAAGGCGCTGGTGAGTGGAATCCCGGCTGCGGTGACAGCGTCCGCGGAGGCGGCAACCGTCTTGGAATCGACGGCATTGATGATCACACCGTCGACACCGCGGCTGAGGAGGTCCGCCACGTCGTTGGTCTGCTTGGACGCCTGCCCTCCCGCGTCGACGATCACCAGTTCGACCCCGAGTTCTTTGGCCTTCTCTTTCATGCCGCTGTCCATGGCAGCCACTGCCGGGAATGAGGTACCCAGTACGGATGCCCCGATCGTGAGCGGCTTTGTGTCGGACTCGGTTCGGGAGCAGCTTGTCAGGCTGCCTGCGGTAATCATGGCCAGGGCCAGCGCGAGGGTGGTGAGTTTACGCATGACGGTCCTGCCTTTCTGGGCGTCGGCCCGTTCAGGTCACTCGCGCCCGCAGGGGCAGCTGCAGGGATTCATGACCCGACCTTGCGTGTGTAAAGAGCTACACTGAGGATGATCACTGCTCCTTGAAGGACGCCTTGGTAATAACTTCCGACATTGAGCAGGTTGAACCCGTTGTTCAGGCTGGTCAAAATAGCCGCTCCTACGACCGAATTCCCGATCGAGCCCTGGCCCCCGGACAGCGAGGTGCCGCCGATGACCACGGCCGCGATGCATTGCAACTCGAATCCGGAACCTGCCAGGGGGTCGACGGAGTTGACCCTGGCGGCCAGCAGGATGCCGGCGGTCGAAGCCAGCAGTCCCATGGTCATGAATGCTGCGATCTTGTACCGGTCGACCTGGATTCCGGCGATCCGTGCCGCATCCGCGTTGCTGCCGATGGCTGTGAAGTACCGGCCGGACCGGGTGCGGGTCAGCATGACCGACATGGCTACGGCGATGAAAATCATCACCCAGGTCAAGTTGGGAATCACGGTCGTGCCGTTGACGACAGCCAGGAACCCGGTTCCCTCTCCCTGGATACTGCTTCCGTTCGTGTAGATGAGAGTGAGCCCTCGCACCAGCGACATCATGCCGAGGGTGACGATAAGCGAATTGATACCTGCTTTAACGACGATGAGGCCGTTGACGAGGCCGATGGTAAGGCCGATCGCCAAGCTGGCGACGACGACGATCCAGGTCTGTGTGGTGAGAGAAAGACCCAGGGAGATCGCGGCCGTGAGACCCATGGTCGAGCCGACCGAAAGATCGAAATTGCCGGTCACCAGCAGCAAGGTCATTCCCACGGCCAGTACCGACAGGATCGACATCTGCGTCAGGACGTTCAGCAGGTTGGCTTGCGTGAGGTAGCGCGGTGACAACGCTGACATCACCGCGAGGACGATGACCAAGGCGACATAGATGCCGTAGTTCCTCAGAAGGGAGCGGAGAGTGGTCACGTGGGCCCGATTCTCCAAGGTAACTGGTGCCATTTTTCCATCTCCTTCCGGGAATCGATCGGCTACCGCTGATCCGCTGGGACCGGCACTTCCCGCGACCTGTCAGTCCTGCGGCGGACCGGGTGAGGGACGCCCAGTGGCACATTCGAGGAGGAGTAATTCCGAGGTCACCCGGTGGGTAGTGCCGAGGTGGTGCTCGGCGACGATCGAACCCTTGTGGATCGACAGGACGCGAGTACAGACACTCAGTAGATCCTCGAACTCCGCAGCGACGATCACGAAGCCGCGGCCCTCGGCGGCCAGGTCCTCGATGATACGCAAGATTTCGGCCTTGGCGTGGACGTCGACACCGTGGGTCGGCTCGTCCAACAATGCCACCCGGAAGTCGGAGAACAGTAGCTTGGCGAACAGCACCTTCTGCTGGTTGCCGCCGCTGAGCTCACCGAAGCGTTGATCCATGTCGTGGCACACCACGTGGCAACGGTCAGCAAGAGCAGCAGCTGCCGATATCTCTTTTTTCGGTCGCAGGAAGACCGAGCCGGAGACCTTCGGGAGCGCCGGCAGGGTGATGTTCTTCCAGATAGGCCAGTCGGACATCGCGCTTCGGGCCCGGGACTCACCGAGCATCGCAAGGCCACGCCGAAGTGATGCTCGCGCGTTCGCCACCGGCAAACCGGACATGGTGACCGTGCCGGCCGTGCGGCCGTCCCCCAGGGCGATCGCGCGGAGAAGTTCCGTGCGCCCCGATCCCACCAGTCCTGCGAGGCCGACGATTTCGCCTTCGCCCACGCTGATTCCGACCGGCTTGGCGCCCTGAGCCACGAGTTGTTCAACCCGGAGCAACGGTGGGCCGGGCGCCGTACGGCGAGGTCCTGGTGGGCGGGTAGGTACCGAATCCGGGCGGGTGGTCATCAGCGATGAGAGCTCACCGGCTACCGGCGGCCCCTCCCTGTCGGCGACGACGCGTCCACTACGCAGGACGATCGCGCGATGACAGTTGGCTTCGAGTTCGTCGAGGAAGTGGGAAGCGACGATGAAACTCACCGAATCTCGGCGATGGGAAAGAGCGCGAACCACATCGAACAAGTGCTCCCGGTCGCTGGGGCTCAGGGCCGCAGTCGGCTCATCCAGGATAATGATGCGACCTCCTCCGGCAAAGGCTCGAAGGATCTGGACGAGTTGTCTCTGGGCCACGGACAGCTCCGCGACGAGGGATTCCCCGGGCAGGGAGATCGCCGTCAGCTCCTGGAGTTCTCGATACCGCTCGCGAATGTCGTCGCGATCCAGAAAGCCCCATGCCGTCCGCTGTTCGCGCTTGAGGAAGACATTCGCGGCGACGCTGAGATGCGGTACGAGACGCGGTTCCTGGTAGCACACCCCGATTCCCGCGCGGAGTGTGTCAGCGGGACCCGCAAGCTCGAACCTGTCCCCGAACACCTCGACGCTGCCGCGGTCCGGACGGACTGTGCCGGCCAGAACACCGATCAGAGTCGACTTCCCCGCCCCGTTGTGCCCGGCGAGCGCGAGCACCTCGCCGCGGCGCAGCTCGAACGACACCTCCTGCAGTGCCTGCACGCCCCCGAACCGTTTGGAGAGTCCGGAGACGCGCAACACTCGCTGGCGTCCTGGCGCCTCGGGGTGAGCTCGGATGCCCATGTGGCCTCCTATACGGCGACGGATGGTGCACGATCCGACGTGAAGTGCGGCCGAGAGTGCCGCGCCGTGCGGCTGCCGGCCCCGTCCCGTCGGACGACGACAACCGGGGGGCTGAGATCGAATGCGCCGACTGACGGGCTGCCGCCGCGGTCCGCCGACACCAGCGTAGTCAACCAGGTCCACCAGGGCGTGGCTCCGCAGATCCGTGAGCATCGGATGCCGTCGGACGAGTGCCTCCTGATCGAATGGACTCGCGGTCACCGGGCTCAGCACCCGCCTGTCCCCTCAGAGAGCGTGTTGGGCCATGGGAGCGCATCACGGTGTCCGGCGAACGGTGTTCGAGCCTGTAGCGCGGCGACGACTGGGACGCTGGTGTCCAGGGTCGGGGCCGTCGTGATCCTGGCGGCGGGGTGCCCTCGCACAGTGCACTGGTTTCGGCCTTGACGATGCGCAGGAACCTGCCGAGCTCGCGTGCTGCCGTGGGGAACTTCTTCGGACCGAGGAGCAGGACGATCATGGCGAGCGCGATGATGAGGTCCCAGGGATTCGGGCCGCTGGGGGGACACTTCCGTCACCTCCTGGGCGGTCGAGGGTGGCGGGTCTGCGTGGCCTCGGACCCTGGTGAACCGGGTCGATAGGGGGTCCCCGAAGATGGCGACGCTCCTTCCTCCGTCATCCGGAATGGTCGTCCGGCGACGGCCGGGTCCGACCGGCCGGCTTCCAGCGTCGTGGCCGGCGGCCTGCGCCGCACGTCGTACTGGGCCGACAGGACGGGCCAGGTAGCCGTCGGGCGGCCCGCCGTGCCGGGCAGCGAGGCGGGTGCGTAGCGGCCGTTCTCGCCGGCCTGCGGCGGGCCCCAGAACACCAGGTCCTCTCACGGACCGGTGCGCCGCCGAGTTCGCAGCGGCCGGCGCAACGGGGCAGCGGGGCGCGACTCGTTCGCTCGGTGGCGTGGCCGGCCGGGAAGGCGGGCCCGCCCGGGCGTGTGCCGGTCACCGTGTACTGCCCCCACCCCTGACCGCCACTACTGCGTACAGGCTCGGCGTCCCAGCGCCCGTCGCAGGTTGGACCCCGAGCTCCTGCCGCTCCCAGCCTCCCAGTAGAGCGTCGACAGCGGCCGGGGCGCGGGGGTGCCACGGCAGGCCGGCCCGCGCCCAACAGGCGGCTACGCGTACGGCGCGGACCGGCGCAGTGGCGTCTGCCGTCCGGTGGGTGAGCACAAGGACGCTGTCGGCGGGAAGTTCTGTGTGCAGCGCCCGGAGCAGGGAGCGGGCCTGGGGGTCGCTCAGCTCGTGCAGAACGTCGCCGAGCACGGCCACCACGGGGCGCCGCCAGTCCAGGTCCGCACTCAGCCGCAGCATCGCGAGCAGCGTACGGGGGGAGGTCAGGTCGGCGTGGAGGTGGCGGATCCGGGCGGGCTTCGGAGCGTCGAGTAGTGCCCTGGCGTGGGTCATCACGACCGGGTCGCGATCCAGGTAGGTCACCCGTGCACCGGGCCGCACGGTCAGGATCGAGGTGTGGATCGGGGCGAGTACGGTGCCCGGCGCACCGGTCGTCAGACCGCAGCCCAGGTCGAGGAACTGTCCCAGGCCGCGTTCGGCCTGGAGTCTGACGGTGTGATGGAGGAACTCCCTGGCGCGCCGGACGGTCTCGGCGCAGCCCGCGTCCTCGGCTTGCAGTTGGTGCAGCAGGATCCGGTCCGCGGGAAGGTGGTCCTTGCCGGCAAGCATCAGGCTCGCCAGGCGCGCGGATGCGGGCCGGTTCGGTCGCAGGTCCCTCCGGGGCTCCGGGTGTGGTGCTGGTATGCCGGCGGCGTGATCGCGTGTGGTGGGCTTCTGGATGTGGGCCGTGCCACTCGTGTCGCTTGGCGCCGCGGTGTGGCCGGGGTGCCTCGTCGTTCGGACGGGCCAGGTCCGGGCGCGCTTGCGCTCGTTCATGCCGGCTCCGTGGACGGTCCACGCCCGGGGGTGATCGCCTGGTGGTCGGATTGCCGCCCGCCGGGGGCTCCGACGCTGTGAGGTGGGAGGCGCCGGTCCTGCGCGGTGTGGCTGGCGAGGCACTGCGCGATGCAGATGCGCGGTTCGTCGGCTCCGGGGCGACGGGGAGCGTGTTTGGAGGTCATGGCGTTCTCCAGTGCGGGGTGTGCGCGGGCCCGTCGTGCCAGACGGCGATCGGGAGTTGGGGTGGTCGTGTGCGCCGCAGGGATGTCAAGGAGCGGTGGGCGGTTGGGGTTCAGGTCCGACGGATCGGTCGCCGAGTCCGTCCACGGCCGCAGACCCCGACACCGGTGCTGAGGACCGGACCAGCCGGACAGGGGATCAGCTCTTCGGTGCCGGATCGGTGGGTCGGGTGCGGCCGATGGCGGCCAGGACGAACGTGACCGAGATGAGGAGGGACCAGGCTCCGAGTTTGTCCAGGCCGACGGGTTGCCATCCGTGGAGTTGGTACGGGTAGCGCCAGGCCCCGAAGTACGTCGCCATGTTCTCGGCGACCCACAGGAAGAAGCCGATGAGGGTGAAGGAGAGCAGCAACGGCATACGTCGCCGGGTGGTCTGGACGGTGTAGCGGACGTAGGTGCCCGCGGTCGCCAGGGCGAGTAGTCCGGTCAGGACCCACCGGGCGTCGGGCAGCCAGTGGTGGCTGAAGAAGTTCACGTAGATCAGGGTGGCCACCGTGGCCATCGTCCTGGGCCGGTACCGGACGAGTTCCAGGTCGAGGAGATGCCATGCGCGGCAGACGTAGCTGCCGACGGCCGCGTAGAGGAAGCCTCCGTACAGCGGGACACCCGCGAACTTCAGGACCGCCGGCTCGGGGTAGCTCCACGAGCCGAGGTGGACCTTGACGATTTCGAAGGCCAGGCCCACGCCGTGGCATGCGGTGATGACCGCGATGTCGCGGCCGCTCTCCCAGCCGCGTCGCCAGAAGACCAGGGTCAGCAGAACGCCGTAGCAGAGCAGTAGGTCGTACCGGGCCACCGGGAGCGTCGGTAGGAGCTGGGACGCGGCCAGGCCCCCCAGGAGGGCGGCGGCGAAGGCGGACGCCCGGGTCTGGGACCAGGCGAAGTCGAGTAGTTGACCGATCGGCGGAGTAAGTCGGCTGGTTCTCATGGGGCCGCCTGGTCGAACGCGGGAACGGCTGGGCCGGCGTGGCCGGTGGGGGCGGCCATCCGGCCGGATCCGATGGGGCGAGGCTTGTCTCTGGATGTCACTGTGGTCTCCGGCGGGGAGGGGGAGGTGCCCGTAGCGGCGGGAGGCATGTCACTGGCTCGGCCGCCACGGTGATGGGGTGGTGACCTGGGCGACCGGGGCGCGGACCCGCCGGCGCCCACCAGGGCCTGGGCGGCGGATATCGGGGTAAACCGCTGCTGGCCGGGGCAGTTGACAGGCTGCCAGGTGGGCGAGGTGTGCGTCGTCACTCCAAGGTATCGCGGGCATACGTCCCAGGTGCCATCTCCGGCTCCCCCTCCAGACCTACGCCGGCACCCGGACCCGCGGACCTTCGAGGTACCCGCCGGGCGGCAGCAGAGCGGTGGCGGCGCGCCACAGCAGGGGGAGGTGACTTCCTGCACGGTCCCCGCGCCCCGGGCTCAGGAGGTCTCGGTACGGCCGAAGTGGGGCCGCCGGAACGTACAGGAGCGCCTGCCCCACGAGAGAGGAAGGGCGACGGCCCCGAGGTACACGGCGGTGGACATCGGATCTCCGTACAGTGCGGCGATGGCTACCAAGGCGATCCCGGCTCCGCAGCCGACGCCGGTGACAGCGGTCAGGGGCCTTCTGACCCGACACCTCCCGGCGAGGGCTGCACGCGAGAACCACGTGGGCCGTCAGCGCAGCCACCGCGGCGCACGCTCTCTGCTCGGACGCCGACCCATCACCATGTTTGCCGTACCGCTGAATTGAGGTGCCAGAGACGGGCACGGCCATCATGGCCGCAGGACGCACGGGAAGCGTGCGCGGTCGGGTCGTTCGCGGTACGGGCCGTCCTCGTAACGATCTGACCTACCGGCGGCCCGCATCCGGACCGTGCCGAAGCTCCGGTTCGCGCTGGCAATCAAGCCGGCCCGTGCAGCGGAGGGTAACGGTGAGGGCGGGCCTGTCGGGCTCCCCGGAGACCGGGACGGCACCGGGCGGGCGGACAGTCACCGAGGCCGGTTCACCCGGGGGTGCGATCAGCCGTCCGGTGCCGATCGCCACCATCGCGAGCCGTGTTCGGCCCGCCTCTTTCATCCCCGGTCGATGTCTCGGTCTTCGCCGGGGCCGGGCCAGGCCTTCGATCGGCGGGGCATTCGTGCTCTACGCCCTGATTTCCGCGAGGGCGCCTGCGCCCTGGCGGCTTCCCGCACGCCGCAGGCCGGCCGGTGTCGCCGTTCGTGGGGAGAACGGTCCGCCGGAGGGGAGCTCGATCACCAGGCAGCCGCGTCGCTCCAGCCGGCGGACGGTTGCCCCGGCCACTGCGTCATCCAGCGCGAACACGAAGGGACCGGGGATCAGAAGCGCGTCGATCAAGCCGTTCACGATCCCCTGTTCGAGGCTTTCCAGTCGGGGAAGACCGTCACGGTGGCGCCGCCCGTCGTCGATGTAGACGACCGGCTCCGGCAGGCCGAGTCGCATGGCGAGATATTCCAGTGCCTGACGGTGGTATTCCATGGTGGCAAGGTCGCCGGGGTAACACCGGAGATAGAGGGCGGACTGTCGTCCGGAATTTCGTCGTCCGAGCATGGGACTCACCTGCCGTGGTCTGATCACGCCGGTCTTGCGGCATGTCGGCGCTGATACCGGGAGGTATCGCCGGTGGTGTCCCCAACTCTGGGCTTGGGCGACGGCCGGTCGCGTCGGTAGTCCTACCTGAGTGGCTACCGGACTTGCGGCAGCGCACCGGCCACTGCGCGTTGCCGGACCTACGGACTGCCCGCCCGGTGGCCCGGGCCGGGCATGCGGCTACCTCGGGGCGCCACTGAGCGTGCTCATCCCGTCGGGTGGGGGGGGCGCCGTCCTGTCCCACGGCGCCGGAAGCGCGGTCCATCTCGGTGATCAGGATGGCCGCCTGGGTGCGGGAGGTGCAGTCGAGCTTCGCGAGGATGTTGGCGACGTGGGTCTCGGCGGTGCGGGGGGAGATGACCAGCCGCTCGGCGATCTCCCTGTTGGATGCTCCCTCGGCCAGTAGCGTCGCGACCTGCCGCTCCCGGCGGGTGAAGTGCTGAACGACCGGGGACTGCTCCGGTGTCGTGGTGCGGCCTTCATCGCCGAGCTGATCGTCCAGGGCGTAGGCCACGGCCTCGTCCGGCGTGAGACGCGACCCACTCAGGTACGCCGCACGGTACTCCTGCTCACCCATCGCCGCCTTGGCCGCCTTGATGATCTCCAAGCGGATGCCGCGCCTGGTCCATCCCTCGGTGGGGAAGCTGTCGAAGTCGAGGCCGAGAGGGAGCAGGAAGGCGGTGCTGGCACCGAAGAGCCGGGCGCCGCGGTCGGGATCACCCGACATCACCGCGCTCCAAGCGAGGTAGTCCAGTGCGCAGCCGACACCCAGCGGTTCGCGGAACGGGTATTTGAGGCGGATGGCCTCCTTGAGGTAGCTCTGCGTTTCGAGGTGGGACGGCAGGTCCACGTCGGCGCTCGCGTCCCGGAGCACCGCGGACAGTCCCAGCAGGAGCAAGGCCCAGGACTGGAGCCACTGCTCGCCGTGGTCTCGGCAGGCGTCGCGGCATTCCTCGCCGACGCTGCGGACCACGTTGTCGAGGTTGGCCAGGCTTGCCGCGGTGGTGAGCAGGATCTGCGCGTGGTGCAGGTGGGGGTGGGAGTCGCCGCACGCGCGCTCCATCTCCACGCCTTCGGCGAGGGTGAGGAAGCCCCGGACCGGATCGTTTCCTGCGAGTTGGACGTAGCCCCACAGGTAGGTGGCGTGGGCCAGGCGTGCCGGGTCGTGGAGTGTCGCGGCGAGCCGGTGGCACTCCTGTGCCATGGAGAGGGTTTCGTAGGCGGCGCTCTTGCTCGGTCGGCCGCTGTAGTTGCCGAGCAGGGCGGCTGTCCACAGGGCGTCGGCGCGCTGCGGGCTGGCCTGCGCGGTGCCGGCGAGGGCTCGTTCGAGCCAGATCGCGCCCTCGTGGGCGAGGCCGCATACGATCCAGTACATCCACAGGGCCGAGGCGATGTGAAGGGCTTCCCGCGATTCGCCTGGTTCGGTGAGGCTGTATTCCAGGGCGGCCCGCAGGTTCGCGTGTTCGCGACGGGTCGCGGCGAACAGGGCTGCCTGGCCAGGGCCGAACCACCGGTCGCGGACGTGTTCGGCCTGCCGTAGGTAGTGGTCCCGGTGGCGGCGGCGCAGCGTGCTCTCCTCTCCCGCCAGGCTCAGGCGCTCGTGGCCGTAGCGGCGGATCGTCTCGAGCATGCGGTAGCGGACCCGGCCGTGGGGCTCCTCTCGGGTGAGGACGGACTTTTCGATGAGGCCTGTGAGGGCGTCGAGGACTGCGGCTCGGGGGAGTCGTTGGTCCGTGCAGACGTCTTCGGCTGCATCGAGGGTGCACCCGCCGGAGAAGACGGACAGGCGTGCCCACACGTGGCGTTCCTCGGGCGTACAGAGCTCGAAGCTCCAGTCGACGGTGGCTCGCAACGATTGGTGTCGGGAGGCGGTCGACGCGCCACCCCGTCTGCGGGTCAGGAACTCCAACCGTTCGTCCTGGCGGCGCAGGAGTTCCTCGGCCGACAGGCCGCGCATCCGCACGGCGGCGAGTTCGATGGCCAGCGGCAGACCGTCGAGGTGGCGGCACAGGGCTGCCACGGCGTTTTCGTTGGCGGGTGTCATCCGGAAGTCGGGGGCTGCGGCCGTGGCCCGGTCCACGAACAGGGCCACAGCGTCGGCTCGGGTGATCGCGGCGCTCCCGGTGGCGTTCTCCTCGGGGACGGGCAGGGGCGTCACCGCGAAGACGTGTTCGCCCGCGATGTCGAGCACCTCGCGGCTGGTGGCCAGTACCCGCACGTCCGGGCATGCCTGCAGCACTTCCGCCGCCAGGTCCGCGCACGCTTCGGTGAGGTGCTCGCAGTTGTCGAGTACAAGCAGCAGCCGCTCTTCCCCCAGGTATTTGGTCAAAGCCCGTGTGTCGCCGGGTCCCGTTCGCTGGCCCACGGCCTCCATGACCGTCAGGACCACCTGGGCGGGTTCGGCTACCTCGGCCAGCGGTACCCAGAAGACCTTTCCGTCGAAGGCCCGTGCCACCTCACGCGACACCTGTAGGGCCAGACGAGTCTTGCCCACACCGCCGGTGCCGGTCAGTGTCACCAGTCGTGCAGCGGCGAGAAGCCGCTTCAGCTCGGTGAGCTCGCGTCGGCGCCCCACCAGGCTGGTCGCATCGGCAGGAATCGTCGCACCGTCCATTTGGACGCTCATGTCGTCGATCGTAAATCACCCCTGGACCCGCGGTGCGGCCCACGGCTTTGGCCTTGCCCGGCTCGAACCGGGTCCGACGCCGTACCAGCTCCCGGAGGCCACGTTCAGCGTGCCACCTCACCCTGGGTAGCGGTGTCGGATGATCCACTCCGGGCCGGCCGCGAGGAGATCTGGCATGCTCCCCCGCTGCCGGTTCGCCGGCCGCGTGCGGGCTCATGAACGTCGTGAGCCCGACAACATCACGCGTGATACCTACCATGGGATTCATGGCCACAGACGAAAAGCCCCTGACTCCGACTGGAACGTGCTGGTGCGGTTGCGGGACCGAGGTGGGAAGCGGCTCCTTCTTCGCACAGGGTCACGACAGGATCGCCGAGGCGGTCTTCATGGCCGTCCAGTACGACAATTCCGTCGCCCGTCTCCTCGCGGAGCACGACTTCGGCCCGGACGGTAGGACGACTGTCCGGCAGGCCGCCTTGGACAGCGGCTACTGGCTCGAGTGCCCGGGAGCCGGATGCGGACATGTCGGCACCCCCGAGAACGTCGAGCACCACCGCGGCGAATCAGGCCACTGACCGGACCCTTCATCGACCCATCCACCGCCGCCGCCCGGAGGACGGGCTCGCCGCGGGCCTGCTCGCTCGGGGCTGGAGCCCTGGTAGTCGCCCGGGATGGGCGTCGGTGCGATCCTGTGGCAGCCGACCTGCAGGCTGATCGCCGGCCCGGGTCACCCACCACGTCGTCCTGCATACCCATCCGGCCGTGGGCATGACGAACCAGGGCTGGAGCACACCCACCTGTGATCAGGTGATGGTGACGATTCGCGTTCCCCGCCCGGGCGACGCGGCGTGATACCGCGCTCCTTCAGCAGGCCGGGCCACAGCTGATAAGGAGCAACGACAAGGACGCGGACTCGTCGGGGCACGGGGGCCTGCTTCTGCGCGGGCTCGGCCCGCACCAGGAACGCGGCCGACCTCTTCCCCTGCGCCGCCGCCGAATCCGGCGCGTCGGCCTCACCCGGTCACTCGCCCTCGAAGTCGGACCGCACGGTATCGGGGCAACGCGGTCAGCCTCGGCTACATCGAGGCCGACCTTCTCACCGAGTGCTCCGACCGGGAACCACCGAAGGCCCGCCAGGCCGCCACCGACACACACATCCTCGGCCGACTCGGCAAGCCCCACGACATCGCCGCCCTCGTCGCCATCCTCCTCTCCCACGTCGCCTGCTTCGTCACCGGCGCCGACCGGGCCGTCGACGGTGGCGCCTTCGCCCGCTTCGCCTCATGGGATCTTGCTGAGTCGTAGAGACTCGGTGCCGTAGCCGCCAGCAGGTGAGCCCTCGCTTCGCCGGAGCCATGGCGAGTGGGTCAGACCGCGACCCCGCCGGTCGTTCGGAAGGCCATGACCGCGGGGGTGGCGTGTCCGCCGAACAGGGCGAGTGCGCTGGATCCCTCAGGCCGCGTGCCGTGTCTTCAGCGGGCTGCACACCGGTGAACTACCTGACCGGGGGAGGGCGGGTTGCCGGTCGGCGGCGGGCGCCTCCCGGTTCCTTGAGCTCGGGCCTGTGGGCGGTCGGCTCTCTCCGGCAGTGGGAGACGCGGACGTGCGGCCGACGACAGGATCCGGCCGGTGATGCAGCTCGCGGCGGCCGGCTCCGCCACAGTTCAGGCAGCCTGGCGGCCTCGAACGAAGGACGCGCCGCAGAGTATCTGCTGGTCGACAGAGTCCGTGACGGACCGGCAGGTGACCGGAATTCACCATGCCGAGCACCACAAGAACGCACAGTCCAACAGCAGTTCGAACTTGATGGCTACTATTCCGACATCGCTACCCCGGGGCCCGCCCCGGGGATGCCGACGCTGCATGCAGCTCCGATGCCGCACCCTGCCGTGATCGCAAGGGTGGCATGGCCGACTCTATGTCATGTTCATGGCATAGGCGGTTCTGCTTGCCGCTCCCCGCCCCGTCCAGAGCCGCAGCAGCCGTGCCCCGCGTCCCACCTCACGCGTCACCGGCCGGATGCCCGCTGCGCCGCACCCTGCGGCGCGGACCCGTGCCCGTCCGCACCCGCGGTCGGCAGGCAAAGGAGTGCTCGTGAAGCGCACAACCCCCGTTCACAGGCTCGCCGCACTCGCCGTCACCACCGCTCTGCTGGTGACCGCTGCTCCGGCGGTCGCCTCGCAGGCGGCACGCCCCGCCCCGGCCCCGACACCCGCGTCCGGCCGCAACGCCGCACTGGCCGCGGCCGACCGGCAGGGCGCCGTCGTCGCCCTGCACCTCGGGCTCGCGCCCCAGGAGAAGCTCGTCGCCAAGGACGCCGTCCTCGACCCGGACGGCTCCCGGCACCTGCGCTACGAACGGACCTACTCCGGGCTCCCCGTCCTGGGCGGCGACCTCGTGGCGCACCAGGCCCCGAACGGAACCCTGCGCGGTGTCGACCGCGCGTCCGACGCACCCCTGACCGGCCTGAACACCTCACC